>NZ_JAYMNS010000001.1:0-360303 GCF_036941035.1 Candidatus Merdisoma sp. JLR.KK006
TTTTATTTAAGGAGGTTTCCCTATGACATATGAATCACCAAAAGCTTTAAAGAAAAATCTGCTTTCCCTTATCTCGGATATGCAGTCCATATCCTATTTGTTTGTGAAACAGCCGGGGAAAAATTTTTCCAGAAACCGTAAGGTTTCTTTCTCAGATATCATCCGTTTCCTTCTTTCCATGAATGGAAATACGGTTCGGCGAGAATGGATGAATTTCTGGAATTTTCGACCTGATATGGCATCTGTCTCTGCATTCTTCCAGCAGCGGAAAAAAATACTGCCTGATTCTATGAACTCTTTATTCCGCTCTTTCAATGATACTTTCTCATTGATGGAGACATATCGCGGATATCGTCTGCTTGCCTGTGATGGCTCAGATTTAGCCATTGCCCATAATCCGAAGGACAAAGATACCCATAGACGCCACAACTCTTTGGAACGTAATGAAAAAGGTTATAACCAGCTTCATTTAAATGCCATGTATGATCTGAAAAATCGCATTTATACAGATGTGATCATTCAGCCGGGACGATGTCCTAATGAAACCGGAGCCCTTATAGACATGATGAGACGTTCCCAGATCCAGGAACAGGTACTTTTGATTGCAGACCGTGGATATGAGAGTTATAACATCCTTGCCCATGCACAAGAGAAGGGATGGAAATTTTTGATTCGGGCCAAAGATCTTGGCAGTCGCGGGATTCTCACCCATCTGCCCATACCAGACCATGGAACTTTCGACTGTACCTTATCTTTGCTCCTTACAAAGAAACAGACAAAAGAGATAAAAAGCCAGCCGCACATATACCGTTGTCTTACCAATAAGACTTCTTGTGACTTTCTCGATCCGGTGAATGCCCCTTTCTATACACTACATTTTTGTGTCCTGCGGTTTCCAATCACGGAAGATACGATGGAATGTATTATCACAAATTTAGAAGAAGAAGCGTTTCCTATGGAGAAAATCAAAAACTGTATGGATGGAGATGGGGAATTGAACGTTCTTTCCGAGAACTGAAATATACAATCGGACTGACAAACTTTCATTCTAAAAAGGTAGAGTACATCCAGCAGGAAATTTTTGCGAGACTGATCATTTACAACTTCTGTGAACGGATAATCACCGGAACTGAAATCAAACAAAAAAACCGAAAATATGTTACCAGATCAACTTCACAGCAGCCGTTTTAATCTGCCGGGAATTTTTTAGTGGAAGGATTCCCCCACAAAATCTGGAGACACTCATTCAAAGGGATGTTCTTCCTGTCAGAGAAGGACGAAAAGCTCCGCAAAAGGTCCGGCCCAATTCAGCGGTAAGTTTTCTATATAGGATAGTCTAAAAAATATCTGGAAAGTATCCGATCATGCAGTTAAATGAAACTGCTTTATTTATTATGTAAAAAAATGACTGAAAGCAGGTACGATTGCTTCCAGTCATTTAAAATTTCATATTGGTAACTGTTTCAATATCTTTAACTTATTGACATTGGTCGCAAAATAACAGAAACTCAGTTATGGCGCGATACTCCTTTTTTCTGTGAATAACATCAGGGGCAAAATCTTTGTCTTGTGGACTCTGTCCCTATTTTAGGTGTACTTTAATAAGCATATTGGTTTTTATGGATTTTCTTATACTTTTTTATTGAAATAGGTAACTTTCTAACCATTCATTCTGGACCTTAGCATACAGTTTCCTTCATTCGATTCAAAAGCCAAACACTTCCCGTGATCGCTTCTCTCCTAACATCCAAACACCTCCCTGGTGATGGCTTCCAATTCCTTACGGAATCCCCAGCTGTCCCAGAGGGATAAGTCCACAAGAAGTTTTCCTGCCAGGGTCTGCCTTGCAAGTTCCGGAGAATGGGGCAGTTTGAAGGTAACGTTTCCAAGCATCTGCTCCGCATGGTCGCTGGCCTCGTCCGTTCTTACGTTGCTGGCTGCCTTGTACTGCTTGTCTGCGTCCCATTTGTTATCCCGAAGAAGGGGAAGCTGGCTGGAGAGATAGTTGATGCTTTTTAAATCACAGTTCACCAGACGAAGAACCACATCCGCTTCCATCAAGGCAACTGCGGAAAGAATGTCATTAGCGATATAACTGCCGCAGTCAATGATGATATAAGGGGCAATCCATTTTAAACAGGTAAGGAGTTCGGACGCCTGGCTTGCCGTATAGGGCGGATAGGTATATTCATTCTCTCCCTTTAACATCCCAAGGAAGGTGAGACAGCCATACTTCTTATGGGTGATCAGGTTATGCTTAATAAGTGACTCCGACACATGTGCTGCCGCCAAAACGCTGCCCAGGGAATGCTCGCACTTCAGCTCTCCAGGTGGGCAGATGCAGGGAAGCATGGGCGCCGTCATGTCGCACAACAGCAGGATGACGTTTTTCTTCTTTCCTGCCAGAAGCAGAAAATCTCCGGGCCGTGCCTGTTTACACCGCACCAACGCATACATAGCCGGCCTCCTGGACAGCTACCGCATCTTGAAAAACTTCAGCCTCACACTCGAATAACCCACAGACACACAATGTCCCACAGCCTCCCTCTTCTGGATGCCGTGGGACATTGCTTCTCATTTTCTATACACCAGACAACTTCTATTCTAAACGAAAACCACAAAAATTATATTCCAAAATATCTAATTGCCGTATTTTTGTATTTTCTTAGCAAAATTTCCAGTTCGTCCTTTGCCCAATATATTATAGATTCCTTTTTCTTTATTCTATCTAGCGTTTGTGGGCTTAGCATACCACTATAAAACAATCCGTAACCACTGGCTTTAAAATCTTCAAGTAAGTCTGGTATTTCAGAAATATCTTTTCTATCTATTTGAGCCTTCGTATGTTTACATTGAAAAATCCAATGTTGTTTCTGTTCCCCTAAAATTGTTTCCACTTTCATATCCGCTTCTAAATCTACACCCCCATCAGAAGCTCTTGTATTCCCCCTTTGAGTAACATTTTGAAATCCCATATCCACAAATAAGTCTCTACACATTTTTTCAAACGCTCTATCATCTAATTTAGTAATCATACTCTTCATGTAATAACTCCGGAGATATAAATGGAAGCAACTTATTATACATTTCCTGAATGCCCTTATACTCCTTAGCGGCAAATATATCCTGCTCACCATTCAAAGCCATTATTATTGCCCAGAAACCACTGTGCAAAGTTTTAACTACCAATATATTCTGACTTATTTCATACTCCTGACAATCTTTATCCTCTACCTCCATGATATCTAAAAATGCATTGATACGTTTAAGATACTCGCTTTTTATAGAGACTTTTAATTCTCCAGATTGCGCCAAACAGTATTTTTCACCGGAATAAATTTTATCAGCCATACAAGTCCGGAACTTCATCGAATCCTTAATCTTTTTAAAAGAGTCATCGCCATAACCTGCAATGAAAGCCCCCTGCCGATCTACAAACACATTATCTATATTACCAAATTTTGATGGATATCGTTCTGATATATCTGAATAATCTAGCTCCATCAACATTCTATAAGCATACTTTATCCATTGCTTTCATTTTGCAGCTTTTATCTGGAGAAGTTATAAATCGTTTAACTTACATCTGATGTACCAGTAACCATTGTAAAATATCTTCATATTGTTTTCTGTCCGCCGCTACATCTAATATTATGTCTGATAACTCTTTCTGCTTATATTCAATCTCATAACCGTTTAATGCCAAAAAGACTAACATGGCATGACACCCAATTCTTTTATTGCCATCGAGCATTGCATGATTTTTAACCAAGCCATAACAAAGTCTAGCTGTCTTTGCCTGTATGCTTGGATATAATTCTACACCGCCATAAGATTGAAATGGACTTTCTAACGCAGATTCAAGAAGACCAACGTCTCTAATTCCATCACTTCCTCCGGTAATCTCTATTAACTGAGTGTGAAGTAACAGAATTTGTTCTTTTGTCAGCTTTATCATTTTGCAAGAACCTCATATGCTTCCTTATTCTTCTCAATCAATCGTTTCGATATACTCAACACATCTTCATTTGACGCAACAGCATCATTTTCAGCTTTGCTAAAATCTATGACAAGATATCTTGGTACATTGTTTTTTAATATAACAGCTGTTCCATGTTCATCCACCAATCTTGCTACTTTTGAAAAATTCTGATTTGCCTCTGTAATAGAAACCATTGTATTTGTATTTATTGTCATTGTTCTTACCTCCCGATAATTTTATTATACTTAATTTATAGGATAAATTCAACCTATTTTTATAATCCTACAAGTATAAACCAGAGTCTAATTTGTAATCATTTTACATTCTCCATAATACAAGGCAAAATGAAATTTATCATCTTTCTCTCCAATAAACATACATCTATATTTTCCTTTTCGTTTAGACGAAATTCTTACTGGACTTTCTATATATGCATTCACATAATCATAGGCTAAATTTTTTGTTTGTTTAGGAGCATTCTCATCCTTTTTTATTAAAAAGGGAAAATAAGCCAGTTTTCTTTCATCTGCTAATGGATAAGCACCATTGCCTGTGCCCAACTGAATTAATTGTGAAAATGAATCTACACAATTAAACCATCCAATCACAAACGCAACCTTTCCATTTTTTCCATTATCTATTTCATCCATCAACCAGTCAAAATCTTGCTGAAACACTGACCAGCTCTTACTTGCTGCTCTTGTATTAGCTGAACTAACCCAATTTTTTAAATATTTCACCTCAATTTTAAAATCTCTTTGTCCTATATATAAATCATGATTTATTTTCTGCGCTTTCTTTATTCTACCACTTTCTCCTGCTGTATAATGAGCATTCTGTTTAAACGGATATCCCAATCTTACTATTATATCCATTTCATTAAACTTTTCATCTGCCTCAATTTTCAATTCCGGCTTATCCCACCCCTTATACAACATATTGAATTCATCAATCATGTATAAGCAATTAGCCACTAAATACTGATCAATCGTTGGACCCATTAAACAATCATTCCTTTCCATTTCTTGAATTATACATTTCATAAGTTAATACAATTATATTACTAAATTCAGACTAATATTCAAAAACTATAAGATAGATTCCAATCAGCATTTTTGTGTTAAATAAGCTTATCTAAATTCAAAAACCCCTGCGGACAGCATTCTCACACCATTCACAAGGGTTTCTTCATTCAAAATAACCAGGCAAACTTCGCCTTACGCATTCATCTGTTTTGCGAACTTTTCTCTTTCCATGTCCCGGTTGCATATCCCCGGAACTATGTATTTTACTGGCTTTGCAGTGATTTTTGACTGCTCTGAATCAATATCTTTTCAACTGTATCCCCCAAATTTTATTTTGGGGGAAAATTCATTTTGCTTTTTAAAATTTGCGATTTCTGATTTTTCAAATTTGAGGGATAGCCATTTTACATTTGGGGGATATTGGGGGATTTAATCCTTCCCCCCAAACGACTAACCATATCACATATTTTCTGTATAATTTAAGATATCCAACACCTTTTAAGCCTTTTTCTTACGATTTCGCTGCACAACTGCACTTTTAAATGCTTTCATCATGGCTGGTGACAATTCTTGACAATCCTCATCAAAATTTATAGGACTTTTTTTTGCCTCTTCAACTTCTTTAAGCTGTTCTTCCGTAGGCTTTTGTCCACTTTCAATAACTAATGTTCTGGTCATAATAAAGCTCCCTTTCTGCATTTGTTGCAAGTCTAGCTGAAATTAATCTAATCGTTTCTTTTCTTTCCGTGAATACTACAAACAATACATCTCCAACCTTCCCTATCGCAATATATCTATCCTCATCAACACTATGCTCAAAATCAAACATTTCAATATAATAAGGATCATCAAACACATATGCTGCTGTTTCAAAAGAAATCTTATGTTTTTCTTTGTTTATAATATTTTTATTTTCATCCCACTCAAATTTCATTTTTGACTATTCTCTCTTAGATTATTCTATGCTAACAGTATATCACCAAATAACAAGTCCATCAATTACATTTTCTCATCATTTCTACACAGTGTCCTCATTGTCTTTGTATGCCCAAATATAATATATGGGAAATTCCATAAAATTTCTCTGTTCTTCCTGAACCATATTCTCAAAAATCTTCTTTGCCTTCCTTTTGTTCTCTAACAATATGTACGCTCCCAACATTACAGATAGATTATCCTTTCTTCTTTCTACAATATTTTCCAATACCTCCAATTCTTCATCTGATAGATTGCGCTTTGCCAGATGTAATATTTTCATACTTCTGTAAATACTTTACTATCAGCAACTGTTGCTTTGTTAATTCTTCTTCCTTGTAAACTATCGGCAGTCCATCAGAGTTTATCGGCACTTTATCGGCATTTTTCTGAACAATGTTTCCAGCATCATAGGAATATGCCTCATCCAGAGGTACCATAATCCGAAAAACATCACCCTCTTTAAACTCTGGCTCTTTCCCGGAATAAAGTTTTACATATTTAAATAAGTTCCGTACACCAGAACCAAGCTGATCAGAATAGCCAATATTTCTAAAAAATGATGCGATAATTGGATTCTTAGGATTTGGCTCTAGATTTTCCGGAGTTATCATTCCCTCTCCCATTGCTCTGTTCGCATTTTCTACATACATCCGCTCTTTTTCAATCACAAACTTAGCAATATAAGGACTGGTAAATTCCCGATGGATCAACGTATAACCAACATTTCACGAGCTATAATACTTCTAAGGCTTTTTCGCTGGTCATCTTCCAAAAAGAATTTATCTGGCAAATGTTTTCGAGCAAACTCCATGAGTTGTTCATAGCTCTCTACCAAATTTGTTTTTATAATCTCCCTGTCATCATAACGGTCTACATTAACTTTCCGAAGCAAAGCATCTGTAACATAGGCCGGAACAATATCTAAAATCACATCATCTTTTCCAAGCAACATTACCGCTGCAAGATTATAGCCTTGTTGCCCTGTAATCCGATCAATGCCAAATAACCCTGCACTTTTTAGCAATTCTTCATCACTCATATTTTTCCATGGATGACTTCCTACTACATTATTTGCCGCCATTGTTCTAATCTTTGGCATTAAATCTACTCTAAGATCTTCTAACTTCACATAAAGATATATTTTTTCTCAGTAAATATATTCTGCTTTCTGATATACATAGCCGCAATCTGACTGGTTGCTGTCACTTTCACATCTGCGTCATCTATTCTGTCATATATTATTTTTTTGTAACTATGGACTTCAGCACTGGGTGGTACATGAACATGGATGATGGAATTCCCCTCTTCATCCTTTATAATTTCCGGTGACAAACAAATAGTTGGAGAAAATATAGCTGGATTGCTTATCACACTAATAAAATTTCTAATCATATCCGGAGCAACATTTTCCTGAACACCAAGTACTGTTCCGTCATCCAGTACCCCCATAAAAATGTCCCATCCAAAACGATTTAAAAAAGAACAAACACTTTCATATACTTCCTTCGTAAAAAATCCCACTCGTTCCTTCTCTATAAAAAACCTGCAAACTTCGCCCCTTAAAAGTTGGTAAAAGATTTTACCAATTCCCGTACCAGATTTTTACCAACTTTTCCGCAAATCCTCCTGATTTCCTCCATCCCAAAACGACACCCCAAAAACGCAAAAAACGCTGGAACCATGCGGGTTTCCAGCGTTTTGCTTCATCTTATGAAATTGGAATTACATTCCCATCTGCTTCGCCACCTCAGCCGCAAAGTCCTCGTTCTTCTTCTCCATACCTTCCCCGGTCTCAAAGCGAACGAATCCTTTAATAGTAATGTTAGCACTATTCGCCTTAGCCACTTGTGCCACATAAGCTGCCACAGACTGCTTTCCATCCTCAGCCTTGACATAAACCTGATCCAACAGACAGATCTCCTTCAACTCCTTATTAATACGTCCCTTAATCATGCCCTCAATAACCTTCTCCGGCTTCTGGGACTCCTTGGGATCGTTCTGAATCTGTGCCAGAAGGATAGCTTTCTCTTTCTCAATATACTCCGCATCCACTTCCTTATCGCTGGTATAAAGGGGCTTCAAAGCTGCTGCCTGCATAGCGATGTTCTTTGCCATCTCTTTTACATCGTCATTGATCACATCTGTCTCAACATCCACCAGAACGCCAATCTTTCCGCCTGCATGAATATAAGAAGCGATGAATCCGTTCTCCTCCTCCATCTGACGGAAACGACGGATGTTCATATTCTCGCCGATAACCGCAATCTGAGCAGCCAGAGCTTCCTTCACGGTCATGGTGCTGTCCTTCTCCCAGGTCTCTGCCATAAACGCATCAATATCTGCTGCGCCGGTGTTTACTGCCTGTGCCGCAACATCTGCTACAAAGGACTGGAACTTGGCGTTCTTTGCCACAAAATCAGTCTCTGCATTTACCTCAACCACTACAGCTTTCTTGTCATCATTAATAAGACAGGTTGCCACGATACCCTCTGCCGCAATACGTCCGGCTTTCTTCTGGGCACTTGCAAGTCCTTTTTCTCTCAGCCAATCAATTGCTGCATTCATATCTCCGTCCGTAGCGGCAAGGGCTTTCTTACAGTCCATAATGCCGGCGCCGGTAGTCTCTCTTAACTCTTTTACCATTCCTGCTGTTACTGCCATTGTTTTCTCCTCCATCTATCAATTCCCGCAGCTCACACAAACCGGTACGGATATCTCCGTTATTCTGTAAATACTGCGGATCTGCTAACTCTCCAAAAGCTTCGGAATTACTCTTCTACGGGTGCCTCTGCCTCGTCTGCATAATCATAAGCTTCTTCTACATCCTCTGCCTGTCCCTGATTTGCCTCAACAACAGCGTCTGCCATCTTGGACACGATCAGCTTTACGGCTCTGATTGCATCATCGTTGCCCGGAATTACATAATCCAGCTCTTCCGGATCGCAGTTGGTATCTGCAATACCGATCAGGGGGATTCCCAATGTATGTGCTTCCTGAACGCAGATTCTCTCCTTCTTCGGGTCTACTACGAAGATTGCGTCCGGAATTCTCTTCATGTCCTTGATTCCGCCTAAGTTTCTCTCAAGCTTCTCCCACTCTTTTCTCAGTGCGATTACTTCCTTCTTGGGCAATACATCAAAGGTTCCGTCCTCAGACATTCTCTCGATCTCTTTTAAGCGGTTAACTCTGCTCTGGATGGTCTTGAAATTCGTCATCATACCGCCAAGCCATCTCTCGTTCACATAGAACATGCCGCAGCGCTCTGCCTCTGCCTTGATAGCATCCTGAGCCTGCTTCTTGGTTCCTACAAACAGAATGGTACCGCCGTTTGCTACAATGTCAAATACGGCCTTGTAAGCTTCATCTACCATTCCTACGGATTTTTGCAGGTCAATGATGTAGATGCCGTTACGCTCTGTGTAAATGTAGGGAGCCATCTTGGGGTTCCATCTTCTTGTCTGATGTCCGAAATGAACACCTGCCTCCAGTAACTGCTTCATTGAAATAACGCTCATGTTTCTTTCCTCCATTTGGTTGTTCTTCCGCAGACTCTGTCTGCCGCAAAGACCAAAGCTTCTGCTCCGGCACCGTTCTTGGCAAGAGTCGGCGTGATTTTTCACTAACTTAGAAAGTATACCATGAGAAATGGGGCTTTGCAAGCTTTTTTCCGCAAAACTCAACAAAAATTTGTCTCTTGCCCTCCCTGCCTTTCATTGACAACCTTGTATATTTATGGCAGAATAAATCAATAACCAAACAGGAAAAATCTTTTATCCTTAGATCAAATTCATCCGACCATAAGGAGTATTTTATAATGATAACTCAACCACATTATTTAAATAAAAACAGCCTTTGGGTACAGCTCAAAAAACACCCTTTGGCTCTGGTCCTGGGTCTTGTATGCCTGCTTCTTCTGCTGTTTCCCCCTGCCGCTTCTATGCACCTGCGGATAAACTATGCAGATACGGATTACAGCGACGGCGAAACCTTCAAAGTTTTAACATCTTATCGAGATGATACTATTCCTTTCAGCGGCCTGCAGAATACCTATGCCCGAACAGGAGAAAGCCGTATCTATTTTCTGGACTTCTCATATAGAAAGGGGAATTATGTGCGTCGACTGGATCCCGCTGACACAGACAGGATCCCCATGATGCAGATTCGTTCCATCGAACTCTGGTGCAGTGGATTTCTGGGCGGAATTCTGGAGGGACAGGCTCTCTATGACGCCTTTATCCCCAACGAACAGGTGGAAAAGTTCCTGAATGAAGAGGGATGCCTGGAACTTCTGATAAACGGAAACGACTCCCAGCTGTTTCCCACGGAAGTTTTTCGTCAGCTGTATTCGGATACTGCTTCCCGTTATGCCCGATTCGGGGTTTTTTATCTGCTCCTGTTCGCAGCTGCCGTCTTTGGACTCAGTCGTATCTACGGAAAGCTGAGAAAAAGCCGGAGGGCGGAACGTTATCTGGATGTAACCGATGTTCTTTTATGGCTGACAGCCATAGGCGTTGTGTGTATCCTGATCATAGCTGTATTTACCGGCAATCATAGAGACAATCCTGACGAATGGGAAAGCCGTGATGCCATCCGGTATTATATGGACCACAATTTTCCGCCGGATATTCGGGATCCGGAAGCCCTTCCCACTGTGGGAACCTATGGGACCACCCGGCTCTCCGAGTTTAATCCTTACTATTTTTATGCCGGAAAACTTGCTGCCCTTATTTCCTGTGTTCATAACGAAAGACTGTTCGGCCTGTGCCTTGGAATCGGCCTTTTCCTGTTCTGTCTCTTACATGCACGGAAAAACCGTTATCTGCTGGCGGCCTGTTTCCTGACGCCCCAGCTCTGGTATCTGTATGCATATACTACCTCAGATGCCCTCGACTATCTGGTGTCCGTTATTGTACTGTACCAGTTAGCCAATCCCGAAAGTATGCTGAACCGCCTGACTGCCCGTCAGGTAAAAAAAGAAGATATTCTTCGAATCCTGCTTCTGGGAACCATGTTTGCACATGTCATGATGGCAAAAGCCAATTTTTATGTAATCCTGATCTATGCTTTCCTGATGCTCCTGGTGCCCCTCTTACAAGCCAAAGGACCAGAGAGAAAGCAGCGCTTTCTTGCCTGCCTGTGGATTCTGCTGGCTTCACTTTTTATCTTTGGGATACGACTTGGATTTGAATTCGCCCACTACGGGCTTCAGAGAAATGATGTTATTCTGGAAGTGCAGAATGCTTTGGGTGCTTACGAACTGCGTCCCTCTACACCGCCTCAGGAACAGGCGCCGGAATTTGCCATGTACAACAAGGGCGTTTCCTTCCTTGATTTTATGACCAAATATGGCTTTCACAAGCAGCTCTTTCAGTCCACAGTGGGCGTATACGGCGGCATGGATGTCTATGCTCAGGACTGGTATTACAAGGCTATGGCTCTTTTGTATTTCCTGCTGTATATGGGAATCAGCGTACCTCTGTGGTGGAAACCCACCGGAAAAAGAAAGGGAAGCCATTGGAAAACTGAGGATAAGGCTCTGGGGCAAAAGCGTATTTCCTGGGGACTGCTTCATATACCGGTCTTTGTCTCTTACCTTCTTGTTGTGTACAATGGATTTTTTGTGGATTATCAGCCCCAGGGCCGATACATCCTGCCTATATTTGTGATGGCCGCCCATGCCGTTTCCCTGGATGAACATACCGTAAAAAGCAAATGGTTCAATCTGCTACTGGTGGTTACTGCACTCCTGTCCCTATATTCCTTTGCAATCGGAGTACCGCAATTGCGTGAAGTATAGATTTGAAAGATACTGGGGCCGCCGCAAAATAAGACAGCAGACTTATTTTGCAGCAGCCCCTCATTTTTTCTACCTGTTGCTTTTACATGACGCTCTGCGTAAAGAGAGATTTCACATGCTGAACTTCTTCCTCAGTCGCCTTGGAAGCCGGTACATAATACTGTTTTGCTCTTGCAATCTGGTACAGCTCCTCCTGAGACATCTCGCACTTGTTCCGCAGATCCTTTAAAGTCTGCTTAAGACGCGGTTCCTCAGTCTGAGGAATCATTTCGCTGAACATCTTCAACTCTCCGTTGATACCAACCAGGGTATCTGCTACCATCGTCTTCTCATTCATTTTGGCACCCTCCTAACCTAAAAACTGCATCAGCTGCTGCTTATTCTCCTTGGCAGACTGAGCTGCCTTCTGGAAAAACTGCTTTACCTGCTGATCCGTGGCATTGTTTGCATAGTCGTTCATCTTGCAGTGGGTGGTGTCATAGCCTCCGATGAGATGACGAAGGTTCTGTACATCCAATTCAGACAATTCTGATTTCATAAAGAATACCTCCTATTCTGATTCCAGTTCCCTGCTCTGAAAACGTTCCAGGCAGTTACTGATATTATCTCGAATAGGAGGTATTCTTATTCATCTCAGTGTATGAAAATTATAAACAAATATATAAGTAAACTTACAGACTTAACCGGCCAGCCAGTTATATAATTCTTCATATTTCTTTGCAGAAGTTCCCCAGGAGAAGTCAACAGCCATAGCCCGATCCACAATCTTGTTCCACTCACGCTTCTTATCATAGTATACGCTCTCCGCATAACGGATGGTATGAAGCATCTCATGAGCATTGTAATTAAGGAAGCTGAAGCCTGTTCCGGTACTCTCATATTCGTTGTAGGGCTCTACTGTATCCTTCAGTCCGCCAGTCTCCCGAACAATAGGCACGGTGCCGTACCGCAGGCTCATAAGCTGGCTCAGGCCGCAGGGCTCAAACTGTGAAGGCATCAGGAATGCATCACAGGAGCCATAAATCTTGTGAGACATAGCCTCAGAATAAAAGATATTAGCCGACACCTTACCCTGATACTTCCATGCAAAATGACGGAACATATTCTCATAACGCTCCTCGCCTGTTCCAAGAACAACCAGCTGAATCTCATCCTGACACAGTTCATCCATAACATAAGCAATCAGATCAAAGCCCTTCTGATCTGTCAGCCGGGAAACCACGCCAAGCATCATCTTCTTGGGATCCACTTCCAGTCCCAACTCTGCCTGAAGAGCTGTCTTATTTTTTACCTTTTCCTTCCGGAAAGTCACTGCATTGTAATTCTTAGTCAGGAACTTGTCTGTCTCCGGATTGTACTCCTCATAGTCGATGCCATTTACGATACCCCGAAGGGAATTGGCCCTTGCACACATGAGACCGTCCAGATGTTCGCCGTAGTATGGCATCTTGATCTCCTCTGCATAAGTCTCGCTTACAGTCGTAACTGCATCAGAATATACAATGCCTCCCTTTAAGTAATTGGCATCTCCGTAAGCCTCCAGCTTATCCGGCGCAAAGTAGGACACAGAAAGACCCGTAATATCCCGTACTGTCTTCATATCCCACACACCCTGGAACTTCAGGTTATGGATGGTCATAATGGTCTTGATGCCCTGGAAGAACGGATTGTTCTGGAAGGAATCATTAAGGAACACAGGCACAAGTCCTGTCTGCCAGTCGTGACAGTGAATGATATCCGGCCTGAAATCCAGTGAAGGCAGGGCAGAAATAGCTGCCTTGGAGAAAAAGGCAAACTTCTCAATATCCTCATAAATATTCCCATAAGGCTTTGCACCTGCAAAATAATACTCATTGTCTACGAAATAGAACTTGATTCCCTCATATTCCATCTCCAGAATTCCCACATACTGGCTTCGCCATGCAAGATTCATATAAAAATGGGTCACATACTGCATCTTGTCACGCCATTCCTGCTTGATACACAGATACTTGGGAATCATTACCCGAATATCAAAATATTCCTTGTCAAAATACTTCGGCAGAGATCCAACTACGTCTGCCAAACCTCCGGTCTTAATAAAGGGTACTGCTTCGGAAGCAATAAATAATATCTTTTTCACCGCATTTCCTCCCTATCCCATACATCCCATGGGTATTTGTGATATTTTATATCTATTATAACCCATAAACATCATATTTGAAAGGGAAAATTTCGCAAATGTGCTGATTTTTCTGTTATATTTCTAAATTTTCATTTCCAAAATCCCATTCTGTCAAAAAGAATACTCTTACATCGTCAATAGATTGGCTTTGAATTCATCACCCTTAAGATACCTTCGCTTTATAGTCCAGGCGGATCCGATCTGAAATCAGCGCAATAAACTCCGAATTTGTAGGCTTTCCTTTTCCCGTGCTGACCGTATAGCCGAACAGCTCATCAATGGTATCCATCTTCCCTCGACTCCAGGCAACCTCAATAGCATGGCGGATAGCCCGTTCCACCCGGCTTGGAGTTGTCTGATGGTTCTTGGCAATGGTAGGATACAGTACCTTGGTAATGGAGCTTAACATATCCATATCCTCCACAGACATCATAATGGCATCCCTTAAGTACTGATACCCCTTAATATGAGCCGGAACGCCTATCTCATGAATCATGTTGGTCACATCCGTCTCCAGATCCCGAGCCTCGTAAGATTGACGCCTCCGTTCTGCCATACCTGCCGTCCTTATGGGATTCAGGATCTTTTCTCCCCGATTCTGAATACTGCGCAGCCTTCCGAGAAGAAGCTCATTGTTAAAGGGCTTCATCATATAATAATTAGCTCCCAGAGCAAATGCATCTTCTGTCACATCTTCCTGACCAATAGCCGAAAGCACAATAAAGGCAGGCTGTTTCTTCATGGTTTTGTCTTCCTTAAGCTTTTCCAAAACTCCCAGCCCATCCATTTTCGGCATAATCAGGTCCAGGAGCACCACATCCGGCTGATTTTTGCGGATCATTTCCACCGCATCCTCTCCGTTTCCTGCCGTGCCTACAATCTCCATGCCGCTCTCAGAGCGTATCATCGTATTTAACAGCTCCACGATTCTTTCATTGTCATCTGCAATTGCAACCTGTAACTTTTCCATTTCTGCCCTCCCATGTGTCTCTGTCTTTGATTGATGCTGCTTTTCTGCCACAGCAGCTTCATTTTCCATATGTTTCCTTTGATGGTTACATTATAGACAGCACACAGACAGGTTTCAATTTCTTTCTCTCCCCATTTTAAGACATCACAGAACAGCTTTCGACGGAATCCACTAAAGACTTACATGTTCCAGCATATTCTCAATAAAAACTCCAAAACCTTTTGTGGAATCCTGTACAAATACGTGGGTTACAGCTCCTACCAGCTTTCCGTTTTGAATAATCGGACTTCCGCTCATTCCCTGTACAATCCCTCCCGTCAGATTAAGAAGCTCCGGATCTGTCACTTTCAAAATAATGCCCTTATTCATATCCTCATCCTTTCGATGGACCTCCAGAATTTCTACCTGATAATCCTTTACTTCACCGCTGACAGCGCTGCGGACAAATGCTTCTCCCAGCTCAATCTCCTGCTTGTAACCCACCTGCAGCCGCTGAGCTTCAACTTTTTCATAGATCCTGCCCTCTCCCGTTCCGAAAATTCCAACGGGCGTGTTTTCAGTAAGCTGCCCGCATATCAGCTCCTGCCGGTAGCGAATCAGTCCGGAAAGCTCTCCTGGTGTTCCCTTTTCCCCCTTTTTAATATCAATAATATTCGTATCATAGAGGGCGCCTTCAGAAATCTCTAAAAGAGTTCCCGTATCCACATCATTGACACCATGGCCCAGAGCACCGAATTTGCCGTCCTCGGTAAGGAATGTAAGTGTTCCGATTCCCTGCGTATTATCACGTACCCAGATGCCCAGCTTGTATTCCTCCCTGGCTGTCTGGACTGCCTCCACCTTCACCTGAATTTGTTCACCGCCCCGATCAAGATCCAGAACCACGTCCTCATTTCCGCCTGCATTGACTGCCTCTATGAGCTCCTCCTTATCGGATATTGCCTGCCCGTTGACTGCCTGAATATAATCGCCTCTCTGAACAATCCGATATGCAGGCTCATAATTCAAGCCATCCATCCCTGTCACTTCTCCGGTTCCAATGATCAGAACACCTTCAGTCTCCATATAGATCCCAATGGGAACGCCGCCGGGAATCACGTAGGTAGGTTTTATTACCTCCACCCTGGCTTCTTTTAAAGGAATAATCCCCAGCAGTTTATACGCAATCGTGTAGCCTTCTGATGCATATGCATTCACGGAAGCCTCTGTAAGTCCTGGTATGATTTCCTCTGTAATAAAAAAATCGGAATGGACAGGACTTGGCTCTCCCTCTGTCTGTGTATAGGAATCCGGTATCCTGTCCCGAATTTCCTCATATCCTAAAACTCCTAAACCTGCCAGACTGATCAGCAAAAGACCAATCAGGCAGCGCCGGTACTGTTTATAATTCATAGCTCCACATCCTCTGCCAAAACTCATAAAAAGGATGCCGTGTTTTACTGTCGTAACACGTACATCCTCTTTTAGTATGTGAAATATGAATTCAGCTAGACTAGTATAATGTTTCCAAATATTTATCTTATTTTTTCTTTTTTGTCTTTGGCCAATTTTTTCATTTCCTCTGCATTTTTCATTACTGTATCGGTAATTTCAGCCCCGCCCAGAATCCGTGCCAGCTCTTCAATGGCTTCTGCGTCAGCCAGCTTTCGAATCCGGGTTTTAGTCTCTCCCTTTTCAACCATTTTTTCAATGCGGTAATGGCTGTCCGCCATTGCAGCTATCTGGGCCAGATGGGTAATGCAGATGACCTGTCTTGTCTTCCCTATCAGCATCATTTTTTCCGAAACCTTCTGGGCGGTCCTGCCGCTGATTCCCACGTCAATCTCATCAAAAATCACTGCGTCAATATCATCTTTGTCCGCCAGCACAGTCTTAATGGCCAGCATTATCCGGGACAGTTCACCTCCGGAAGCTATCTTCATCAGAGGACGTAAAGGTTCTCCGGGATTCACCGAGATCAGAAACTCCGCATCATCTGTTCCAAGGGCCGTGTAGCCCGGCAAAATTTCAAACTGCATCTCAAAACGCACATCCAGAAAATTCAGATCCACCAGATGCTCTCGAATCTCCTGACAGAGCCTTTCTGCACAAGATTTACGGATTTTTGACACCTGCCTGCAAAGTGCCGACAAATGCTCTTGTGTATCTTCTATTTCCTGCTCAAGCTTCAGAAGATAAGCATCATAATCCAACAGCTTCTCTAACTGCTCTTGGGCATCCTTCTGCCATGCAAGCACCTGCTCCAAAGTTTTCCCATATTTTGCTTTTAGCTGATTCAGAAGGTTCAGCCTCTCCTCTGTCTCGTAAAAGGTTTCCTCAGAAAATTCCAGAGAGGTCAGGTACTCGGCCATATCTCGGTTAAAGTCATTTAAAAGTCCGTCAATATCCGATAACTGCTCCAAAAGGGGTGCCATATCTTCATCATAGGAAGCAACACTTTGCAGCTCTCTTAAAGCTCGGCCAATGGCACTTCCTGCTGCCTGCGGATCCTCATAGCCGGTAATGCCGTAGGCCGCCCCGACCGCTTCCATAATCTTCCTTCCATGGGTCATACGTCTGTACTGCTGCTCAAGCTCCTCATCCTCACCGAGAACAATTCCTGCCTTTTCAATCTCATCCAACTGAAATTCCAGAAGGGAAATCTCACGAAGGCGGCTTTCTTCGTCAAGCTTCGCCTCCTTCTGCTTTTCTGTCAGTTCTCGCCAATGCCCATACAGTGCAGCCAGTTCTTCCTTCTTGTTTCCCAATTTATCCTTGGCAAACTCATCCAGAATTTCCAGATGCTTCTTTTTCCGGAGCAAAGACTGGTGCTCATGCTGACCATGAATATCAATTAGAACAGATGCTGTTTCCTTTAACTGGCTCAAAGGAACAGTTTCTCCGTTTATCTTATTCATGCTCCGTTTATCCAAAATTTTTCTGGAAATAATTACCTGATCATCTTCCGGAACAACACCAAGCTCCAGAAGACGCTTTTGCTGACTGTCCCGAGACACTTGAAAAACCAGCTCCACCAATCCATAGTCAGCCCCCTCGCGCAACAGCTCCCGGGATACCTTATCGCCCAAGGCCAGCCCCACAGAACCTATGACAATAGACTTTCCTGCTCCTGTCTCTCCGGTGAGGATGTTCAGTCCCTCCGAAAAATCAATCTCCGCCTCATCAATAAGAGCCAGATTCTTTACATGTAAATGCGTTAACATAAATTCTCCTATTCCAATTCCCCAATATCTCTACGGCTCCCGTGCCATTTTCCGCAGCTTGTCCATCAGAAGTACTGTATCCTCCACCGTACGGACTGCACAGAATACAGTGTCATCTCCGGCAATGCATCCGACTATCTCCGGCCAGTGCAGCGCATCCAGTGCGGCGCCTACAGCCATAGCCATTCCGGCCACCGTCTTGATAACTAAAATATTCTGAGCCATATCCGCAGATATAAAGCCCTCCCGCAGTATTCCTATGTATTTTTCTCCCATCTGCTGACTGTGCTCCTGTACCACCACATAGCGCTGCCGGCCGCTCAGTGTCATTTTTGTAAGCTTCAGCTCCCGGATGTCTCTGGATACAGTAGCCTGAGTTACCTGAAATCCGGCCTCGTTTAATTTTTCTGCCAGATCCTCCTGGGTCTCTATGGCATACTGGCCAATCAGTTCAATAATTTTTGCATGCCGTTCCCGTTTCATAATAATCTCTCCTATTTTAGTTCCGCAATACCCTTCCAGCACCATCTATACAGAACAATTCCCTGCCGCAAAAAACTGCGCCCGTAAATCGTTCTTCTAATTCCCACGCATTTTGTTGCGCAGAACCTCTAAAAAACTGATTTTGCTGATTTTTAATATGTCTGCTGTCTTTTCTGACTTCTGAATTTCCACATAGTCTCCTGTAGCTACAGGCACCAGCACTTCCCCGTCAAAGGTGACAAAGGCTTCTTCCCGTTCTGCCCTCCGCCCGGATCCCAGACGGATGGTCACACGATCCTCTCCGGACAGTACAATACTCCTTGCCGTCAGCGTGTGGGGACAGACGGGTGTCACCACAATCATGGAGGCCATGGGAGATACAATGGGGCCGCCTGCCGATAGACTGTAGCCTGTGGAGCCTGTAGGCGTTGACACTATTATACCGTCCGCAGAGTACCGGTTCAAAAATTCCCCATTTACATAAATCTCGTAATCAATTACTCGAAGGGCTCCGGCCCTGTTTACCACAATATCATTCAATGCCAGATTATGGGTCGTCTCTTCCTTTTTTCGGAAAACAGTACCCTCCAGCATCATCCGGGGCTCCACTGTGTAAATGTCTGCCATAAGGCTGTCCATAGCATCTACCACTCCGGACTTCTCAATTTCTGCCAGATAGCCCAGATTCCCCAGATTGATGCCGAGAAGGGGAATATTCCTCTTTACAGTATCCCTAGCTGCCCGAATAAGAGTTCCGTCTCCGCCAAGAACCAGAATGCACTCCGTCCCCTCCGGAATCCAATCTGCATCCGTATACCCCGGAAGCACACTGCAATCCGTATCCCCTTTCGGCAAACCGGACTTATCCTGCTTCTGATATTCCCGAACTGTACAAAGCCGCCCATGGGCAGTCAAATAGTCATATATTCTCTTGGTTGTCTCAAGATTTCTGTCTTTTTCACTATTGGTAATAATATAAAATTGATTCATAAGTCTTATCCTTTAAAGCCCGTCAAACCGAGAAGTTATATCTATGTGAGGGCCATATGCGCCCCATTGACCACATCCTCCGGCCGGATATGCTCCGGACAGCCCCAAGGGTTCTCCTCTCTCCCTGTCTTTTTCAAATGGAGCAGATATTCAATATTTCCTTCCGGCCCCCGAACCGGAGAAAAATCCAGATTCAACACTTCATAGCCAATGGAGCAGGCATAGGAAATCACATGCTCGATGACCTCCAGGTGTGTCTCCTTCTCCCTGACAACACCCTTTTTCCCTACCTTTTCTCTGCCAGCCTCAAACTGAGGCTTAATAAGAGCCGCCACCTGTCCCTCCTCTGTAAGAAGCTCCCTGACTGGCAGCAATACCTTGGTAAGAGAAATAAAGGCCACATCAATGGACGCAAAGGCCGGCGGCTCCCCCATATGCTCCGGCAGCAGATAGCGGATATTGGTTTTTTCCATGCAAACTACACGCTCATCCGTCCGCAGCTTCCAGGCAAGCTGATTCGTTCCCACATCTACAGCATAAACCTTCGCCGCTCCATTTTGCAGCATGCAGTCTGTAAAACCGCCTGTGGAAGACCCCACATCCATGCAGATCTTCCCCTCCAAAGACAGTTCAAAGATTTTCATGGCCTTTTCAAGCTTTAAGCCGCCCCTGCTCACATAAGGCAGCTTCTGGCCCCGAACCTCGATCTTGGCCTTCTCATCAAACATGGAGCCGGCTTTATCCTCTCTCTGCCCATTCACAAAGACATTTCCTGCCATAATCACTGCCTTTGCCTTCTCCCTGGATTCCGACAGGCCCTGGGAAACAAGCAGTACATCTAGTCTCGTTTTCATAGCCTCTCCTTACATCTGTCCCACATAGGCAGTAATCACCTGCTTTGCAATGGTTTCAGTATCCAGCCCCACTTCTTTATAAAGCAAAGATACATTTCCATGCTCCACATATTCATCGGGAATGGATATATTCAATACATGAACCGAAAAGCCCCTGTCTGTTACATAGTCCAGCACCTTTTCCCCGTAACCGCCGCTTCTTACATTCTCTTCCATGGTCACAAACAGGCTGTGTGTTTTTGCCAGCATGCACAGGCATTCTGTATCAATAGGCTTTACAAAACGGCCATTCACCAACGTACAGTTATAGCCTGCATCCTTTAGAATTCCCCTTACCTGCTCTGCCGCCTTTACCATGCTGCCAACAGCCAGAAGAGCAATATCTGCCTCCTCATAGAGGACCTCACTTTTCCCAAAGACCACAGGCGGACGGAAATCCTTAAGTCCGTCATAAGCCTCCCCTCTGGGATAGCGCAGAGCTATGGGGCCCTCAAAATTGACGGCATATTTCAGCATATCGGAAAGCTCCCATTTATTCTTTGGAGCCATAATTGTCATATTGGGAATACTGGAAAGATAGGACAGATCGAAGATTCCCTGGTGGGTCTCTCCGTCGCTGCCTACCAGCCCTGCCCGATCAACGGCAAATACCACATGAAGATTCTGAATACATACATCATGGAGAATCTGATCATAGGCTCTCTGCAAGAAGGAGGAATACACTGCCACAATAGGCTTCAAGCCTCCTGCTGCCAGTCCGGCCGCAAAGGTCACTGCATGCTGCTCCGCAATTCCCACGTCAAAGAAGCGATCCGGAAACATATTTTTAAACCGCTTAAGTCCCGTTCCGTCAGGCATGGCTGCCGTGATTGCCACCACCTTCTCATCCCGATCTCCCATTTTCCGCATAACCGTAGAAAAGATATCCGTATAGTTTGCCTTTGTGCGCTTATGGCTTGGAAGCCCTGTGGCAATCTCAAAGGGCTCCGCTCCGTGGAACCGGGCAGGATGGCGCTCTGCCGGAGCATAGCCCCTGCCCTTCTGGGTCTTCACATGAATCAGCACCGCATGGCGCATTCGTCTGGCATCATTGAAGGTGCGGATTATCTGCTCGATGTTATGACCGTCCACCGGGCCTAAGTAAGTGATTCCCATATTTTCAAAGAGCATGCCCGGAATCACCAGCTGCTTTAAACCATTCTTCGTCTTCTTCAGCTGCCGGACCAGACTTTCTCCGTAAACGGGAATTCGTTCCAGCCTATTCTGCAGCCCTTCCTTAAATCCGGTGTACGCCTCCGCTGTACGCAGCCCATTGAGATATTGGGACATACCCCCCACATTCTCTGCAATGGACATCTGATTATCATTCAATACAATAATAAAATTACTTTTTAACTGGGAGGCATTGTTAAGGGCTTCATAGGCCATTCCTCCTGTGAGGGCTCCGTCCCCAATGACAGAGAGCACCGACTCTACGCCCCCCTGCAGGTCCCTGGCCTTTACCAGACCAATTCCTGCCGAGATGGAAGTAGAGCTGTGTCCAGTATCAAAACAGTCACATTCGCTCTCCTTCCGCTTAGGAAAACCGCTCATGCCGCCGTATTTGCGCAACTCGTCAAAGCCGGCCTTCCGCCCGGTGAGCAGCTTGTGTGTGTAAGCCTGATGACCTACATCCCACACCACCTTATCTTTTGGAAAATCAAAAGCCAGATGCATGGCTATGGTCAGCTCAACCACCCCCAGAT
The DNA here is from genome assembly GCF_036941035.1 of Candidatus Merdisoma sp. JLR.KK006. Classification (NCBI taxonomy): domain Bacteria; kingdom Bacillati; phylum Bacillota; class Clostridia; order Lachnospirales; family Lachnospiraceae; genus Candidatus Merdisoma; species Candidatus Merdisoma sp. JLR.KK006. Next base: position 22,192 of record NZ_JAYMNS010000001.1, read on the forward strand.
TGGAGGCCAGATGACCGCCGCTTACGCTGATTTTCTCAATCAGAAATTCCCGAATCTCCTCCGCCAGAAGATTCCATTCGTACTTTTCCAGCTTTTTGATATCATTTACCTGATTAATCTTCTCCAGTGCCATAATCTTTCTTCTTATCTAAATTATTTGTGTTTTTATTTTTCCCTGGTAATCAGCATGGTTATGAGCTCTTCCAAAAATGGATTCTTATGTTCCAGCGAACGCAGTGTGGCAAGGGCACGCTGAGAGATCGCCTCTACATCCCGCTTTGCCTTATCCAGGCCTTCCAGTGTTACATAAGTGGTCTTTTGATTCTTCTCATCGCTGTGGATGGGCTTTCCCAACATCTCCAGGGTGCTGGTCACATCCAGAATGTCATCCTGTATCTGAAAGGCCAGTCCCACATCCTCTGCTGTCTTCTGAATCTTCTCTGTCTCTTCCTTTGAAGCTCCTGCCAGAACTGCCCCTATCATCATGGAGCATTCAATAAGCGCACTTGTTTTCAGGCGGTAGATAAAATCAAGCTTGTCCCTGGAAATATCCTGTCCCTCAGACTCCACATCCACCACCTGGCCGCCAATCATGCCATAGATGCCTGCCTTTGCCCCCAAAATCTGTATAGCCTTTGCCGTTCTCTCACTCAATTCCAGAGAAAGAGCCCCTGCCGCCGTCTCAAATGCATAATTCAAAAGGGCATCTCCTGCCAGAATCCCCATAGCCTCTCCGTAAACAGCATGGGTCGTCTTCTGGCCCCTGCGGTATTCGTCGTTGTCCATAGCCGGCAGATCATCATGAACAAGAGAATAGGTATGAATCATCTCAATAGCTGCCATAAAGGGGAATATCACCTTTCCCTCCCCTCCGAACATCCGGTAGGTCTCCAGCATCAGCATGGGGCGCAGGCGCTTGCCCCCCGCCGTCACACTGTAATTCATAGCTTCCAGAACGGTTTTCTGAAAGCCAGTTTCTTCCGGAAGATATGTTTTTAAAAGCTCATCAATCTCGGCGGCTTTCTTCCCCAATTCCTCTTTAAAACTCATCCAGCGTTCCCTCCTCGCTCAGCACCAGCATCTTTTTTTCTACCTTGTCCAGCTTTTCGTTGCAGTATTTCAAAAGCTTTGCTCCTTCTGCATATACCTGAAAGGATTCCTCCAAAGCTGTGTCCCGATCCGAAAGCTTCTCCAGCATCTGATCCAGCTCCGCAAATGCTTCCTCCAATGTCTTTTCCTGATTTTCCATCTGATCCATATCCATAAACCTCTCGTCTCTGCTCTGCAGCATTTCTTCGTCCGCAGGTGCACCTTTATCACTTGCTTATACTTATAGCTTTCCCTGATTCATTCGCCTTCAGGCTGAACAGGCTTCTCCTTGCAGGGTAATCCCTGCCTCTGCACCCTCCGGCACTCCTTCACCCTGGCAGTGTAAATACCGTCCGTTACATGGATCCGCAGCATATCACCTGGTCCGGCCTGCCGGATACTGGTAACTGCCCGTCCATCTGGGCCTTCTGTATAGGAATACCCCTGCTGAAGCTTTAACAGCGGGGAAAGTCCATGAAACCGTTCAATATACAGGGCAAGCTGATTCTTCCGCTCATTCAGCTTCTCCCCCATGGCCTGGTCCAACTGATTCTGCAGCTCCAATGCCTGCATTCGCTTTTCGTAAAGCTGCTGTCTTGGACCTGCCTGCAGCAATCGGCTCCGCAATTCTATAAGACGGCCCCGATACTGCTCCAGGCGATAATTCAATGTCTGAGCAAAGCGCTGACGATACGCCTTCATCCGTTCCATCAGTTCCCTTACATCCGCTACCGCCAGCTCTGCCGCCGCAGAAGGAGTAGGAGCCCGCAAATCTGCCACAAAATCCGCAATGGTTGTATCCGTCTCATGACCCACTGCAGAGATTACCGGGGTCTGGCATTCAAAAATAGCCCTGGCCACTTTTTCCTCATTAAAGGCCCAGAGATCCTCTATAGAACCTCCGCCCCGGCCTACAATCATTACATCCACGCCCAGACGATCCAGCGCCTCGATTCCCCTGACAATGCTGTCCGCCGCACCCTCCCCCTGTACCAGGGAAGGATAAAGAATCAACTGCACATAGGGATTCCTCCGGGATGCAATGTTGCGGATATCCTGAACGGCCGCCCCCGTAGGAGCAGTCACAATTCCAAGGCGGCGGACATAAGCAGGAATCGGCTGCTTATACTCCTTTGCAAACATCCCCATCTCTTCAAGCTCCCGCTTCAGCTTTTCAAACTCCTCGTAGAGACGTCCAGTCCCCTCCAGAAGAATCTCCTTTGCGTAAAGCTGGTAGCTTCCTGTCCGCTCATACACATTGATGCTGCCTAAGACAGTCACATGCTGCCCTTCTTTCATGGAAAAGGCCAGCCCCTTGCGCTGCCCTGCAAACATCACACAGGACAGAGTGCCGCTTTCATCCTTCAGAGAAAAATAAATATGACCGGAGGTATGATATTTGCAGTTGGATACCTCGCCCTTAACATAAATGCGGCTGAGCAGAAAATCCTGAGAAAACATATTTTTAATATAACTGTTTACCTGGGCAACGGTGTAGGCATGCTTCATTCCTTTTTCCCTATTTTCCCAAGAATCCCATTGATAAAAGCAGGTGAATCATCTCCCCCGAACTTTTTGGCCAGTTCCACCGCCTCATTGATGGCCACGCCTACTGGGACATCCTTGTCAAATTCCACCTCATAGACCGCCAGGCGCAGAATAGTCAGATCCACCTTGCCCATGCGTGAGATCTTCCAGCCCTTAGCCGTCTCTTCAATCTGCTCATCAAGCTTGGGAAGCTTTTGCACAATGCAGAGATATTTTTTTTCTATATAAGCCTGATCTTCCTCTCCCAATTCTTCCATATCCGCAAAAAACAACCGGATCTGCTCCGGCATCTCCTCCGGACTGTTAAATTCAATCCGGAACAGCAGTTCAAAAATGTGTTCTCTCAATTCTCTCCGTTTCATAATCCTGTTCTTTCCTCCTGCTCCGATGAAAGGGCTTTCAATATTATGGTACTTTAAAAGGAAGGGGATGTCATAAACATCCCCTTATTCCCTCTTGCTTTATCTCCTGTATTGCAGCATTTCAATTATACTGCCTGCATCCGCCCTGATGCGGCTGAACCTATTATCTTACCTTCTCCATGTTCACGCTTGCAATGCGGATATTGACCATGGATACCTCAAGACCAGTCATGTTCTCAATGGCAGCCTTTACCTTATCCTGCACCTTCTCCGACACCTTCATAATGCTGTAGCCATACTCAATATTCAGAGCCAGATCAACATCTACGTTCCGGTCTGTCACCAGAACCTTTACACCCTTGGACAGATTCTTCATGCCAAGCCTGCTGATAAGCTCGTTGGTAATGTTGCCCGCCATAGATGCAACGCCTTCGACCTCTGTGGCAGCCAGACCTGCGATAATGGCCACTACCTCATCCGCAATCTGCACCTCCCCAAGCTTTCCATCTGCATGTATCATATGAACACTTCTATTATCTTCTCTTGCCATAGCTGCAACCTCCATCATAATCTCTGTCACTACTAACTGCTCTGTAGTTTCTGCTTCTTTTGATTCTAGCATACTTTAGGAAAAATGGAAACTGTTTTTTACTGCAATTCTTTCCGGCAAATCATAACAAGGTTATTATCTGTTTCTTCAAATAAATTATATACACACAAATTTCCTTTTAATTCTTCACACACAAGCAAGGGCTGCCGGAAAATCCTCCGACAGCCCCATTGAAGCCTGTATTTGTATTTAAGATTTATAACTGAGGACCAGCGGAAACTAAAGCCTTACCTACTTCGTTACCCTCGTATTTAGCAAAGTTCTTGATGAATCTGCCTGCCAGATCCTTTGCCTTGGTCTCCCACTCAGATGCATCTGCATAAGTGTCCCGAGGATCCAGAATGTTGGTGTCTACACCGGGAAGCTCTGTGGGAACCTCAAGGTTAAAGTACGGAATCTTCTTTGTAGGAGCTTTCCGAATGTCGCCATTCAGGATTGCATCAATAATTCCGCGGGTATCCTTGATGGTGATACGCTTGCCTGTTCCGTTCCATCCGGTATTTACCAGATATGCCTTAGCGCCGTTTGCTTCCATTCTCTTAACCAGCTCCTCGCCGTACTTGGTGGGATGCAGCTCCAGGAATGCCTGGCCAAAGCATGCGGAGAAGGTCGGTGTAGGCTCTGTGATGCCGCGCTCTGTTCCGGCAAGCTTTGCAGTAAAGCCGGAAAGGAAGTAGTACTGTGTCTGCTCCGGAGTCAGAATGGATACCGGAGGAAGTACACCGAATGCATCTGCGGACAGGAAGATTACTTCCTTAGCTGCCGGAGCTGCGGATACGGGACGTACAATATTCTTAATGTGATCAATCGGATAAGATACACGTGTATTCTCAGTTACGCTCTTATCATTGAAATCAATCTTGCCTTCCGCATCCAGAGTTACGTTCTCAAGAAGAGCGTTGCGCTTGATTGCATTGTAGATATCCGGCTCAGACTCTTTGTCCAGATTGATAACCTTTGCATAGCAGCCGCCTTCGAAGTTGAATACGCCGTTGTCATCCCAGCCATGCTCGTCATCACCAATCAGAAGACGCTTCGGGTCTGTGGAAAGAGTGGTCTTTCCTGTTCCGGAAAGTCCGAAGAAGATAGCGGTATTCTCGCCGTTCATATCTGTATTTGCGGAGCAGTGCATGGAAGCGATGCCCTTAAGCGGCAGATAGTAGTTCATCATGGAGAACATACCTTTCTTCATCTCTCCGCCGTACCATGTGTTCAGAATAACCTGCTCACGGCTTGTAATATTGAACATAGCAACGGTCTCGGAATTCAGACCCAGCTCCTTATAATTCTCAGCCTTTGCCTTGGAAGCGTTGTAAACAACGAAATCCGGCTCAAAGTTAGCCAACTCTTCTTCCGTAGGTGCGATAAACATATTCTTTACGAAATGAGCCTGCCAAGCAACCTCTACGATAAAACGAATTGCCATACGGGTATCCTTGTTGGTACCGCAGAATGCGTCTACTACGAAGAGTCTCTTGTTAGAAAGCTCCTCTAATGCAATCTTCTTTACCTCAGCCCATGCTTCCTCAGAAGCCGGATGGTTGTCATTCTTATACTCCTCAGAGGTCCACCATACGGTATCCTTGGAATTCTCATCCATTACAATGAACTTATCTTTAGGTGAACGGCCCGTATAGATACCTGTCATAACATTCACTGCGCCCAGCTCACTAACCTGTCCCTTTTCAAAGCCCTCCAGCTCCGGCTTTGTCTCTTCTTCAAATAACAATTCATAAGAAGGATTGTAAACAATCTCTGTTGTTCCGCTGATACCGTACTTGCTCAAATTGATTTCTGCCATCTTACTTTACCTCTCTTCTTCAATATTTACCTGTGTATGCAAAAACCTCACAAACCTTTCCTGTAAAAAGGCATTGTTACGTTTACTATCATATTATACATAATAAAATAATAAAATCAATAAAAATTCTTCACAAATTTTATCAAAAATATTTTTGATTCATAGTGAAACTATGATTTGCCGTTATTCTAAGTATCAATCGTAACCGGTTCTGCCAGGTTGCTTCTTTTCGCCGCTTCTGATATACTTAAAAATATGCTATTAAAAACTAATTATTTCTGCATGCTTGCCGGCAGATGCCGCAGACAAGCTTTATAATTATGCAGCGAAAGGAAAACTATGGAAAAAAATCTTCTCTTTTTTGATATTGACGGAACCCTTGCCTGCCCCGGGCAAAACCCCAGTGAAAGAACCGTAAGCGCCATCCGCAGAGCCCGTGCCAAGGGGCACAAGGTATTTCTCGGCACCGGACGGTCAAAAGCATCCGTCCCGGAAGCCGTCTGGGAGATCGGTTTTGACGGAGGCATCTACAGTGCCGGCGGGCATGTGGAGGCCGGAAGCTCTGTTCTTTCTGACCGATCCATGACAGCGGAAATGGTTCGGACCATATGTACAGCAATGGAGACAGTGAATATGGAATTCTCACTGGAATGCGCTTCTAAAAATTACAGGCGAAGCCCTGAACTGTCCGCCGCTGCTCTTTCGGATATGTCCGGAGGCAGTACGGAGCTTCAGCGTATCCTGGCATCTATGGATCGAAACACACTGAAAGATTACCAGGGGGAGCCGGTCTACAAGGTTACTTTCCTTGCCCGGTCCATAGAGCAGATTGAAACGCTCGCCAACAGTCTGGATGAGCGTTTCAAGGTAGTCCACTTCAGCAATCTCATGCAAAGCTCTGCCTGGATCGCCGGGGAGGTGTCCGACAGGCTGGTACATAAAGGGCTGGCTCTTAAGGAGCTTTGTGCTTACTATGGAAAGTCTCCTGCACAGAGTATAGCCTTTGGGGACAGCATGAATGATGCAGAGATGCTTCTGGCTGCCGGAATCGGTGTGGCTATGGGAGACGCAGAGGAACGGGTAAAGGAGCTGGCGGATCAAGTTTGCGAAAGCTGTCAGGAGGACGGCATTGCCTGTACCCTGGAACGGATGGGATTGATTTAAAAAAATATTAAATAACTATGAATTTTTCATTTTTTCTTCCCTTTTCCTGTAATTTTATGTTATGCTAGTTCAAATTTCATTTTTTATCGGGGAAAATCATACCTCTATGTACAAAAAACATGTACAAATCAAGGAGACACCTTTCAGGTATACCTCTATAATACAAAAAACATGTACGAATTTAGGAAAGGAGACCATGCTTATGCAAAATAACACATATTCGGAAATTACTCCCGAAATTCTAAGCCTTGCAAAAATGAGTGAGGAAATCAGTCAGATCAGCACTGAACTATATAAGAAATACGAGGTAAAACGCGGACTTCGTGATATCAGCGGCAAGGGCGTTCTGGCCGGACTAACCGAGATTGGCGAGATTCGTTCCTATACCATTGTGGACGACGAGATGGTCCCCTGTGAGGGAAAGCTTTTCTACCGGGGAGTGGACATTGAAGACCTGGTTCACGGTTTTGTGTCAGAAAAGCGTTTTGGTTTTGAGGAAATTTCTTATCTTCTGCTCTTTGGCGAACTGCCAGGCCGGAAAGACCTTTCTTCTTTCTCCGAGCTTTTAAGCTCCTACCGCTCCCTGCCGACCCACTTTGTAAGAGATATCATAATGAAAGCTCCCAGTAAGGATATGATGAATACCCTTGCCCGAAGCGTTCTGACTCTCTACTCCTACGATGACCGGGCCGACGACACCTCCATCCCAAATGTGCTGCGTCAGTCCCTGCAGCTTATTGCATTGATGCCCATCATGGCTGTCTATGCTTACCAGGCCTACAGCCACTATCATGACGGAAAGAGTCTTTTTATTCATTCCCCGCAGCCGGAGCTTTCCACGGCGGAAAATATTCTCCATATTCTCCGGCCGGACAGCTCTTATTCGGAGCTTGAAGCGACCATTCTGGATATTGCTCTGGTGCTTCACATGGAGCATGGCGGCGGCAACAACTCTACCTTTACTACTCATGTGGTTTCCTCCTCAGGCACAGATACGTATTCTTCTGTAGCAGCCTCCTTAGGCTCCTTAAAGGGACCCAAGCATGGCGGCGCTAACATTAAGGTAGTTCGCATGTTTGAGGATATGAAACAGGTGATTAAGGACTGGAGCAGCGAGGAAGAGGTGCGTACTTACTTAAAGGCTCTCTTAAGCCGGGATGCTTTTGACCATGCAGGCCTTATCTATGGTATGGGACATGCGGTATATTCCCTCTCCGACCCTCGTGCCAATATTTTTAAATCCTTTGTGGAAAGCCTGTCAAGAGAAAAAGGACGGATGGATGAGTTTCATCTCTACTCCATGGTAGAGCGTCTGGCTCCCCAGGTCATTGCCGAAGAACGCCAGATCTATAAGGGTGTAAGCGCCAACGTGGACTTCTACAGCGGCTTTGTGTACAGTATGCTGGATCTGCCCTTAGAGCTTTATACACCGCTGTTTGCCATGGCCCGTATTGTGGGCTGGAGCGCCCACCGGATCGAGGAGCTGGCCAATAACGGAAAGATTATCCGTCCGGCTTATAAGAGTGTGGCAAAGAAGAAGAAATATGTAAAGCTGGATAATCGATAGTTCGAATACCTGAATGGAGGTAATGTCTTACAGATATAAAAAGCACGGCTGCTCTCTCTAAGAGCCCGTGCTTTTTATCTTATGACAAAATTACCAGAAAAGCTGTACACCCTTTCTTGTCTGAAAGGCATACCAGATAAGGATTACAAAAAATACGCCCATGCAGATCAGATAAAAAGTCTGCGGCAAGGCCATTACGTAAGTGTTGATCAGCCCTATACAGCCATAAATCAAAGCAGAGATTCCAAAAATCAGAATTTTAGGCAGTACAAAGCGCTTATATCCCTCAATATCCTTACACTTGCGGATATCCACTTCCTTGTTCATGAGAATCGAAGTTGTAAACTCTCCCTTGGTTTTAAGCAAAACAAATGCATAAATGGCATAGAGACCTGCTCCTGCAAACAAAAGATCCATAATACTCCAAATACTATCCATAGCTTCCTCCTTAAGTTGCTACGCAACGGTACGAAAGGGTAAAGTCACTTCGGCACACCTGTAATGAGAGAAACTTTCATTCGAAAGGGCACTCATGAAAGTTCCTCTCGTGTGCCTTTGCGACTTTACCGTCCGAATGCTGCTGTTTTAAGCTCTGTATCATCCCATAAATTGCTATTTTACAAGAAATCCTTTTACTGCCTGCTTCATTTCATCTACATTTACAACTGTATTGTGAAGAACCTCTGCTGTGCGGATCTCTTCCACAGCCTTCGGGACCTGCACGCCGGACAACTTGGACAGACGATCTGCCAATTCAAAATCATCTGTTCCATCCACCGGTTCCCCGATTGCCTCCATCACGCTTCTGGTAAACTTAAAGGGGCTGGCTGTAGAAGCAATCACAGTCTTTGTTTCATCCCCTGTGGCTTTCTGATACTTTCCATAGACGCAGGAAGCCACTGCCGTATGAGTATCAATCACATAGCCTACGGACTCATAAAGGCTGCGGATAGCGGCCGCTGTCTCCTTCTCATCTCCATAACCTCCATAGAAATCACTAAGCTTCTCTTCCATAGCAGGCGTAATCTCATAACGCCCCTGCTCTGTAAGCGCCCTCATAAGACTGCGGTTCGTCTCATCATCCTGATCGGCAATCTGATAAATCAGCCGCTCCAGATTGCTGGAAATCAAAATATCCATGGAGGGAGAGCTGGTCAGCATAAATTCCCTGTTCTTATCATAACAGCCTGTCTGAAAGAAATCATACAGCACTTTATTGTCGTTGGATGCACAGATTAGCTTTTTAATAGGAAGCCCCATCTGCTTTGCATAATAAGCCGCTAAAATATTTCCAAAATTGCCTGTGGGCACTACAACATTGACGGGCTCATTCTCCGAAATCTCCCCGTCTGCAAAGAGCCTTGCATAAGCATACACATAATACACAATCTGCGGAACCAGCCTTCCGATATTGATGGAATTAGCTGAAGAAAACTGAAATCCCGCTGCCGCCAGTTCTTCCTTCAGGGACATATCGCCGAAAATAGCCTTCACGCCGCTCTGGGCATCATCAAAATTACCCCGGATTCCCACTACAAAGGTATTGTCCCCCTTCTGGGTCACCATCTGCTTTTCCTGAATGGGGCTGACACCGTCCTTGGGGTAAAATACGATGATCCGTGTTCCCGGCACATCTGCAAAGCCTGCCAGAGCTGCTTTTCCTGTATCGCCGGAAGTAGCCGTGAGAATCACAATCTCCTGCTTCACCTGATTCTTCCTGGCGGAAACCGTCATCAAATGAGGCAGAATAGAAAGTGCCATATCCTTAAAGGCAATGGTTGCCCCATGAAACAGCTCCAGATAATAAGCTCCCTCCGCCTTCACCAAAGGCGCAATCTGAGGCAGATCAAACTTACTGTCATAAGCCTTTGCAATGCAATCCTTCAATTCCTCATCCGTAAAATCCGTTAAAAAACGACGCATCACTGCGTAAGCCGTCTCCTGGTAGGTCATTCCTGCCAGCTCCTTAAGGCTTACATCCAAAGAAGGAACTGCCTCCGGCACAAATAATCCTCCATCCTCTGAAAGGCCCTGAAGAATCGCCTGGGAAGCCGTCACACGCACCTTGGAATCTCTTGTACTATTATAGAACAAATCCATATTTCTTTCCTCTTTCCTCATTTGCTCCCCAAAATCTTTTTTAACTTACAACCTGCTTAATCCCTGGCAGACTGTAAGTCTAAGCAGTCATAGGAAAGTATGGGGAGCTCTTTTATCTATCCTGTAGTGTAACATAAAGAACTTCTTCCGTCTATCATTTCTTTTGTATTCTCACAATCACTATGCTTCTATAATAGAGAAAGAACCAGATGCCCCGCTTATGCCAGGCCCTGGCTCTCCTTCCTCTTATAACGCCGAGTTATTAATCGCTGTCAGCAGTGCATCAATGGATGCCCGGATAATGTCGGGGTCTACTGCCGCTCCCCAGTAAAGCTTTCCGTCAGGCTTTTGAATCCCCACATAGGCAATAGCCCGGGAGCTGGAACTCTGCTCCAAAGCATGCTCCTGATAAGTTACCAGATTGTACTCTAAGCCAAAGCACTTCTTAAGTGCATTGCTGACTGCATTAAGACGCCCGTTTCCCTCTGCATAGGTCACTTCCTGCTTCCCCTCATACTCTGTATGCACCTCAGCCGTAATTCCATTTATCTGCTTAAAATGCACCTCTGTAATATTGTAAGGATGGGTAAGGCTCTCGAACTTCCTCTTGAACAGTTCGAAGATCTCCTCTGGCAGCAGCTCCTTATTCTTGTGATCCGATTCCTCCTTAGCCGCATAGCCCATAGCTTCACGCATCTTCGGCGGCAGATTAAGTCCGAAATTCTGCTCCAGAATATATCCTACGCCGCCCTTGCCGGACTGACTGTTAATACGTATCACATCCGCATCGTAATTCCGTGTAATATCTCTGGGATCAATCGGCAGATAAGGCACCGTCCACTGCTCACAATTGTTGTCCTCCCGGTAATGCATGCCCTTGGCAATGGCATCCTGATGCGACCCGGAAAATGCCGCAAATACCAGTGCTCCGGAGTAGGGGCTCCTCTCATTGATCTTCATCCCCGTAAACTTCTCATAAGCCTCGCAGACCTCTGGCATATTACCGAAATCAAGCTCCGGATCCACACCCTGGGAATACATATTCATAGCCAGAGTTACAATATCCACATTGCCTGTGCGCTCTCCGTTTCCAAAAAGAGTGCCCTCCACACGGTCGGCTCCCGCCAAAAGTCCCATCTCCGTATCCGCCACGCCGCAGCCTCGGTCATTGTGGGGATGAAGGGAAAGAACTACGCTGTCCCGGTATTTCATATTTTCGCTCATATATTCAATCTGGCTTGCATATACGTGGGGCATGGAATGCTGCACCGTAACCGGAAGATTAATAATCGCCTTCTTATCCGGCGTGGGCTTCCACACATCCAGAACTGCATTGCAGACCTCCAGTGCGTACTCCGGCTCCGTTCCCGTGAAGCTCTCGGGACTGTACTCAAAAAGATAATTGCCTCCCGTCTCATCCGTCAGCTTTTTAAGAAGCTCTGCTCCTTCCACGGCAATCTTAAGAATCTCCTCCTTGGACTTGTGGAACACCTGCTCCCGCTGTGCTACAGAGGTAGAATTGTATACATGAACCACAGCCTTCTTTGCTCCCTCAAGCGCTTCAAAGGTCTTGCGGATAATATGTTCCCTGGCCTGGGTCAGAACCTGAATCGTCACATCATCGGGAATCAAATCCTGCTCAATCAGTGTCCGCAGGAAGGTATATTCTGTCTCAGAAGCCGCCGGAAAGCCAACCTCAATCTCCTTAAAGCCAACCTTGCACAGAAGCTTAAAGAAACCGACCTTCTGTTCCAGTGTCATTGGCACCACCAAAGCCTGGTTGCCGTCTCTTAAGTCCACGCTGCACCATATGGGGGCTTTGTCTACATAATCCTTTTCTGCCCATTTCATGCATTTGTAAGGGGGTAAGAAATACTGTCTTTGATACTTGTTGTGATTCATCATCTTTTTCTCTCTCCTTTTTCCTGATACCCTGCGGGCATGGCTATTTGATATAAAAAAATTTTTCCGGGCTGCAGAAGCCTTTGTCACATAAAACGCTTTTTCATGTAACAAAAAAGCCTTCCGTCTCTTCCACAGCTTTTATGCTGTATTCAGAGACGAAAGGCGGTCAGTTCTGCCTTACGCGGTACCACTCCGATTTGTGAATGCTCACACGCTCATCAGATACGGGTTTTATGGGAATCTCCCTGAACCTTATATCCTCCCCGTTGTAACGGTCGGGCTCCGTCTGCATCTACTCTCTCCCAAAACGGAGATTTGGGGCAGCCGCTCAGAGGTCAGTTCCAATGCCCTCTTCCACTGCTTCACACCAGCCAGCAGCTCTCTGAACGCCGAGGGGACTGTACTACTCCTCATCCTTGCATTTCTCTATATCATTGTAGTCAAGAATATCAAAAAACAACAAACGTGTCAAGTGCAAATTTAGAATACTTTACTCTCTTATATCTCATCCGCTTTCAGCTGCAGCCAGACAGCAGGGCGCACTCCCTTCTTTTCATTTACTCTGGAAAGATTGATACCTCCAAAAGCATCTACATACTCTGTCCTGAGATCCTCGGCAAGTGTTTTCTGCCGGTTTACCTGTCTGACGGAGCCGCACAGCCACCAATCTCCATAGATATCCCCGGCATCCTTTCTCTTTCCGGTCCAAAGCCTTCTTGCCTCTTCCCGGTCTGTTTTCATCCTCCAGTCAGGAACACTGTCCTTATCTTCTGCAATCATCCAGCATCTATAGGCTGTGCACCGGCATTATAAAATGAAAAAAGAGCCTTTGCATTACCATCCACCCTCTCAATCCCCAGCTTCTCCAGCGCTTCACATTCTTCTAAGAGAGAGTGCCCGGCACGAAATGAAATTCTGTCAGTTTTCTGATAAGTTTTTCTTCCTTTGAGCACTCCACAAGCTATCCTCTTCCATTCCTGGCAGCATAAGCAGACGCTTCACACATTCCGTATTTATACCGGTTCACCAGGTACGGAAGATCTGCCAAACTCCGAGAGCACCAGCCCAGGATTCCGGTCCAGAGTCATGCCCACACTCCAGGCATTGGCCCAGATAAGCAACGGACGGCCCTTCATGTCCTTGATCTTCTTCATATCCGAGGTCCCTACCAGCCTGCTCATATCAATCTCCTCATTCTCAATCCACCGGATATGCTCATAGGGCAGGGGCTCCAGCTTAATCTCCACATTGTATTCATTTTCCAGGCGGTACTTGAGCACATCAAACTGGAGGACGCCTACCACGCCCACGATAATCTCCTCCATACCTGTATTGTACTCCTGAAAAATCTGGATCGCTCCCTCCTGGGCAATCTGCTCAATTCCCTTCACAAACTGCTTCCGCTTCATGGTATCCATCTGCCGCACCCTGGCAAAATGCTCCGGCGCAAAGGTGGGTATCCCCTCATACCGAATCTTTTTTCCCGGCATACAGATGGTATCCCCAATGGAAAAGATCCCCGGATCAAACACACCGATAATATCCCCGGCATAGGCTTCCTCCACAATCTTCCGGTCCTGGGCCATGATCTGCTGGGGCTGTGACAGGCGAAGCTTCTTTCCACCCTGGACATGGTTTACCTCCATGCCTGCCGTAAACTTACCGGAACAGATACGCATAAATGCAATCCGATCCCGGTGAGCCTTGTTCATATTGGCCTGGATCTTAAACACAAAGGCAGAAAATTCCTCCTTCATGGGATCCACAATCCCTGTATCTGTTCTGCGGGGCAGAGGGGAAGTCGTCATCTGAAGAAAATGCTTCAAAAACGTCTCAACGCCAAAATTGGTCAAAGCCGATCCAAAAAATACCGGAGACAGCTCCCCATGGCTTACCTGCTCCTGATCAAACTCTGCGCTTGCCCCGTCCAGAAGCTCAATATCCTCCAGAAGCTTTTCCTTCTGCCCCGGGTCCAGAATATTTTCCAGCTCCGGATCTCCCATGGCAAGTTCCAGCTCCTGCCCTTCCTTTGTTCCCTTTTCCGTATCCGAAAACAGCAGAACCTTTTCCGTATTCCGATCATATACCCCCTTAAAAGCTTTACCGGAACCAATAGGCCAGTTCACCGGACAGGTGGCAATACCCAGCTCATTTTCAATGTCATCCAGGAGCTCAAAGATATCCATAGCATCCCGGTCCATCTTATTAATAAAGGTAAAAATAGGAATATGCCGCATGGCACATACCTTAAAAAGCTTTCTGGTCTGAGCCTCCACACCCTTGGACCCGTCGATCACCATCACCGCAGAATCCGCTGCCATCAGCGTCCGGTAAGTATCCTCGGAAAAGTCCTGGTGTCCCGGCGTATCCAGAATATTAATACAGTAATTATCATACTCAAACTGAAGAACAGATGAGGTTACGGAAATACCTCTCTCCTTCTCAATCTCCATCCAGTCCGACACTGCATGACGGGCCGTAGCCTTTCCCTTTACAGATCCGGCCAGATTGATTGCTCCCCCGTACAGAAGAAACTTCTCCGTCAGCGTCGTCTTACCTGCATCCGGGTGGGAGATGATGGCAAAGGTTCTTCTTCTCGCAATCTCTTTTACATAGTCAGCCATTTTATTTCATTCCTTATCTCTTATCCTCAGAACTGCCCATATCCTGCTTTTTCTTGCCAGCCCTGATTTATGATTTATTTCTAATTGAGCAACAATTACTAGTATACACATTTTCCATATATTTTCAAGACGAAAAAAGAGTAAAGAAATTTAATTATCACGCCCCGCCTTATGTTCTCATTCCAAATTGCCGAAAGAATAATAAGAACTGTTAATCAGGCAAGTAGAACAAAAAAGGGGGGATTTCTATGAAGCCTGTTACCAACCACTACCAGGATTCCAGACTCTGGCAGCAAAACCGCACCACACTGCGTTCCCTGTCAGATCCGGTCTCCAAAAGCGGCACCAAACAAACGACTGCCCTAAAGGATCAGGCTGATCTTGCAGATCCGCCGTCCGTCAGTCCGGATGCACGAACCCAGAAGCTTCTCGATCAGCTGGCCAAGAATTTCCCGGGCATTCACTTTGAAGTGGTTCCGGACAATGAATTCTCAAATCTGAAGGAAAAAGCAGCATCTTTAGGCCAGGGGAAGCATCTTCTCATTTCTGAATCCTTTCTGACGCGCATGGGTAGCAGCCACAAGGAATTTGAGACCTGCAAGACCATGCTCCTATCTTCTGTCCTCCTGCTGTCTGAAAATCATGCAGCCGGTGTATTCTTAGGGGAAAAGCAATCTGTTTCCTGGAATATCAGGGACAAGGAAGTTCTTCCGAATACAGAGAAGGAAACATTGGCTAAGATGCTGGAGAGCTTAAAGGCCGCCAAGGCCAACAGCTCTCAGAAGTTCAAGGTTTCCTCCGATGTCTCCTATGCTACAGGGGAGCTCCACCGAAAGCTTGCCCGGGCCGGCGACAAAGCTCTGGTACAGTCCGTTATGAGCGAAACCTACCGGCATATGGCATCCCTTCGTCTGGTGGCCTGTATGGGGGATGACAAGGAGCGGGCAAAGGCACAGAAGGCCATCCGCTCCCTCCAAAAGTTGTCTCTGCGAAGCCGGCAGAAGCTCCGCCAGCTGGATCAGGAAACACTTCTGAAGCTGAAACGGCAGCGGGCTATCAAGCGTCAGGAGGAAGCAAAGGTACGGGAGATTCAAAATGAGCTGAAGAAAAAACTGGCAAAGAGAGTGCGCCTGGATAAGAAAATCGTCGAAGAAGGAGAGGCCGCAGATCGGGAAATCCGCAGGCTCAAAACCTATCTTGCACAGGCTTCCAACGCCCAGCAGACCTTGCCTTCCCAAGCCGGCGCTGAAGCTCTGGGAACCTCATTTGAAGGGGGCGCTGCTGCTGTCAGTGCTGAGCAGATTGAGCTGTCAGAGCCAGTATCATTTTAATTTTCACTAAACATACATGATATCAAAAAGGCTGTCCCCTTGTGACAGCTCTTTTGATTTCTGTAAAAAAGAGAGAAAGCTATGACTTGTGTCACAGTTTCCTCTCTCTTAAAACTGCCGGCTTCCCGGCCAAAATCATTAAATTATTGTTTTACTGCATGTTCTTACTTCCCGCTCTTCTCATAATACTCACTGAACAGATCGTTCACTGCCTTATAAGTCTCGCCGGAGATAGACGGCAAGGAACCGCCCCATGCATCCTCAGCTTGCTTAAAGCCTTTCTCAATGGCATCCTGCATCTTCTTCATCTGCTCCGGATTGTCTCCTGCCAAAGCCTGTGCAAAGTCAAAGAGTCTCTGGGAGGTCTGCTTTACACCCCAGTATCCATCCTCTGAAATCGCCTGCTGTGCCTCTGCCTTTGTCTGAGCATCTACAGTAAAATTGCCGCTTGCAATTGTCCTCCAGAAGTCATCACTGCCCGCCTGCAGACCTGTGATTCCCTGCTTGTTGAACACCTGCATCATCATGTTGGTGAAACGTGTAGTCTGATTCTCCAAATCTGCTTTCAGGCTCTGCACCAGTGATGCACGCTCAGAATCACTCATCTTCTTTGTAACCTGAGAATCCTTGCTGAACTCTGCCCTGTCTGTATTGGTCTTAGCAGTTGTAGCCTTTGCAGCATCCACTGCGTTATCCTGCTTCTGGGCAACCTCCGCTGCTTTCACAGCATTATTTACATTTACAGTTGCATAACTGGAATTTGTCTGGACGCTCTGATAGTAATTATCATCAATTCTCAAATCTCTTTCCCCCTTTCTTTTTGTAATTAGAAAAATCTCTCACGATCTTCTATGTTAAATATATCGACGCAAATATGGAAAAATTAAGGCTTCTTCCAAAATCTGCGCCTATCTTAAGAATTTTTTCCAAAAAATTTTCGGAAACTCCTGGATGAACATCTCCATTAAAAAAAGCGCCTTCCTATAAAGTAAAGAATCAAAACCGCCGCCACAACAAGAGCCTGTTTCAAAAGTAACTGTTCCGCTTTCTGGTCCCGTGCCTTTCGGCGTTCCTCGGCCTCCATCATAGCTCCCCATGGACTGTAGCGCTGCACTCGCAGGGTAATGCTCCTTCCCTCCCGGTCCAGAGCAGACAGAAAGTCCCTCCAATTTTCCTCCAGAAGCCGTGCGCCCTTTCGAAAGTCTTCTTCCAATGTCCGGCCGGACAGCATCTGAAAAAAGCCGGCATTATCCGAATAAGCAGGCTGCTCCCTGTATGCGGCGTTTCCTCTCTTCTCTAAAAAGAGACGGTAAGCATAGGCCAGCCCTTCCTCCGCCGCTTTCTGCGGATCCTTTGTCTTTTCATAGATACCGGTGGTATAGTAGTAAGCCTCATAAGCGCCCCTTTGATTCAGGTAATAGTCTACCATCTGATTGATCAGGCTTTTCATAGGCACATCCATTGTCCCTGAGCGGCCTGTATCCGAGAGGTATACTTCTCCTTTTATGGCTGTAAGGGCCGCCAGATATCCGGCCGCCTCCTGATTCCCTCTTACACTCCCCATGCCGTCCAAAAGGCGGATACTCTCATTCAAGTGTCTGGCAAAGGCGTCCGCCCGCACAAGATCCCCGCCGCTGAAGATTCTGACTGCTCCGCTTCTGCTCTTATCCTCACTTAAAGCCTGACTCCGCCGGCTTATCTCCAACTCTCCTGACTTTTTCTGGGCTGCAAACTCCTGGCTGATTCGGACACTCTTTCCCCCGCAGGACTGATACACACTTCCCTCTTCTGCAAAGGTCCTTCCAACTGCACCGAAAGCAGATCCGGCGGCCGTCGAGATTCCGGCTTTCGCTCCGGACTGCCCTGCCAAAAAAAATCGTTCTGCCGCCTTTGGGGAAATATTTTCTCCTGTAACCCGTTTATACAGGCTATAGCGAATCTGTCCTATGGTTTCTCTTGATCCCACTCGTTCTAAAAGTGCAATCAGATTCTTAAGCCTGACCTCCAAAACAAGATTCAGCTTCTCAGAAAGCACTGCATCCAGCCGCTCTCTCTGGACTATCTGATCCTGACCTGTAGTATGGGTCAGGATTGCTTCCAGCAAGGCAAGGTACAGCTTTGACAATTCTTCCAACTCTTTTGAGAGATTTCCCGAGGGTTTCGGATACCAGTTCAAGAGCTCCTCCCAAAGCTCCTGCTCCATTTCAAGAATCCACTTAAGATTTGCCTCCTGAAGAAGCTTCCCCTCCAGGCCAAACCATTTGCTCTGAGGGGAAAGCTCCGGTGTATCACGAGACTCTCTCTCCGTCTCTTTCTCTTTGGTTTCCTGACGTTCCTCTTCCAGCTTTTCCCTGGCCTCTTCCGCCTGCTTTGCCGCCTGAGCCACCAGAACACGGCCGGCCTCCAACTCCATCATCTTCCTGGCGGCACGTCCCTCCGCCCCTGTGGGCATAGGAAGAACATTACTTCCTGCACCCGCCGCTGTACCGTTGTTTGCATTTATTACGCTTACTTTCTCCATATTTCCCGCCCCATATTTTCCATAAGCCCCAAATATCATTTGCTTACCAGACAAATATTCTTTATGAAAAATTTAACTTCTGAAGTAAATCATGCTTATGATTCGTGCCATGTGTATTGCTCCTTTTATATAATATCGGCTCAACTGCCTGCAGTATAAGCCGCCTGTAGTATGTTAATATTGTCCATTTGAAACCGTTCGCAACCATTCAGTACAAATTGAAGCAGGGTCTGACCCAGCGAAGCGAGGTCACTTGCTGCCAAGAGCGTAAAAACAAGATTCAGGAGTGCAAAAAAGTCCCAGGAGTTCATAAACTCCTGAGACTTTTATTGTACTGCCATTAATTACCGGATATTACTGGCTTCATCTTAATACTTGCTGTTGTTATCTCCTGTGTAATAGGAGCTGTAACTCTCATGACCGGAAGAAGATGCGGGCGCAGCAGGCTCGGAATCATAGTCCAAATCCATAGCCACTACAGGCTCTTCCTCATAGGATGCAGATGCAGTAGAAACATCGGAACGAAGCTTAAAGCGTCTTACCTGGCTCTTCAGCATCTCTGCCTGGCTGGACAGCTCCTCGCTGGCTGCAGCGCTCTGCTCTGCTGTAGCAGAGTTAGTCTGTACTACGCTGGAGATCTGATCGATTCCCTGAGTTACTTCTTGGATCGCATTGGACTGCTCCGTAGTAGCCTGTGTAATCTTATCCACAACATCTACCGCAACCTTGGTACTCTCTACTGTCATCACAAGGGCATTGGCTGTACTGTCGGCAATCTTCGTACCATTCTCCACTGCATGGATAGATTCCTCAATGAGAGCTGTGGTATTCTTAGCAGCTTCCGCACTCTTAGAAGCCAGGTTTCGTACTTCATCTGCCACAACCGCAAAGCCCTTACCAGCGCTTCCTGCGCGTGCAGCCTCTACAGCCGCATTAAGAGCCAGAATATTGGTCTGGAATGCAATATCCTCAATGGTCTTAATAATCTTGCCAATCTCGTTGGAACTCTGGCTAATCTCAGACATAGCTGCAATCATATCCTGCATTCTCTGGTTGGAAATGGTCAACTCCTCGCCTGCCTTGCCAACCTGCTCACTGGCAATCTGAGAGTTCTGTGCTGTCTGTACCACCTTCTGAGAAATCTCGTTGATAGATGCTGCCAGCTGCTGAATAGAACTTGCCTGCTCCGTAGCGCCTTGGGAAAGTGCCTGTGCACCGCTGGATACCTGATCGGAGCCGCTTGCCACCTGGTCGGAAGCCTCATTGATGCGACTCAAGGTTGTACTCAAATTGGAAGTCATCTTCCGGATAGAAACTAAAAGTGGTGCAAAATCACCAACATAGTATTCCTCTGCTGCTGTGCGGATATTGAAATTACCTTTCGCCATCTCTGCCATGAGACGGTTCAAATCCGTAATCATGGCATCCAATGCCTTAAAAGTTACCCTGAAGCTGTCCACCAAAACGCCGATCTCATCCTTACCTGTATAGGTCAGATCATTCTTAACCAGACCCTTGGCGAGATTCTGAGCTGCCTCTTCCACCTCTGCAATAGGTCTTACAATGGAAGCCGTTACCTGAATGCAGATAACAAATGCAAGAATCACTGCCACCACCAGCAGGACGACAACGATAATCATATCCTGATTGGTGGACTTCACACTCTCATCCAGTGTCTCGTCCTGAAGAACTGCCGTGGCATCATCAAGAACCATAGCCTGTGCAACCAGTGCATCCAAAGTTGGTGTGCATTCCTCTACCAGAATCCGCTCGGACTCTGTCATACCCGTGGTATTGGAATTGCCTGCTGCCGCCTCGGATCTTAGACTCTCCTCTACTCTTCCGCCGATAGCAATCCACTGCTCCATCAGCGTGGAATATGTATTGACCTCACCTGCGTCCAGAATATTCATCGCTTTCAATTCCTCAATATCGGAACGGATGGATACAATAAGCTCATCTACACGCTTTGCATTGCTCTCCAAGGTTGCGCTGTCCTTTGAAATCGCCATATCACGCAGATACCGGGCCGCCGTGTTGGTGCTCATACGGCTGTTGCGTACCAGACTTCTGGCTGTCATGGCACCGTTCGAAAAGTCATGGAGATTCTGGTTGGCCGCATTCAGTTTTGAAATAGCGGTCACTGAAATGATAACCGTCAATACCAGAACAATCGCATAACTTACCAATAATCTGCTTCTGATTTTCAAGTTCTTTAACATGTCTTTCCCCTTCTTTTCCTCTTTATTGTGCAGTATTAGTAATTCTCACTTTCTTTATCATACTGCTAATTTGCTCTGTTGTCCACAGAAAACAAAAATTTTTTATAACTAATCTCTCCTTAAGGTAAACCGGCCTGTAAGCTCTTTGAGCATCTGAGACTGGCTGGACAACTCCTCGCTTGCCGCCGCACTCTCTTGAGCTGTTGCAGAGTTAGTCTGAACCACACTGGAGATCTGATCCATGCCCTGAGTAATCTCCTGAATGGATGTAGCCTGCTGCTCCGCCGCCCGGGTAATCTTCTCTACCAGCTCCACCGCATTCTTGGTGCTCTCCACCGTGGACAGAAGCGCTTCCGCCGTACTGCCTGCAATCTTTGTGCCGTTGTCCACGGCCTGCATGGATCCCTCAATGAGATGAGTTGTATTCCGCGCCGCCTCCGCACTCTTGGATGCCAAATTACGCACCTCATCAGCCACAACAGCAAAGCCCTTGCCGGCGCTTCCTGCTCTTGCTGCCTCTACTGCAGCATTCAGAGCCAGAATATTGGTCTGGAATGCAATGTCCTCGATGGTCTTGATGATCTTGCCGATCTCGCCGGACCTATCACTGATCTCGGACATGGCCCCAATCATTTCCTCCATCTTCTGGTTGGAAATCTGAAGATCCGATCCTGCATTCTCTACCTGCTGGCTTGCCATCTTTGCATTTTCGGAGGTCTGCTTAACCTGATCGGAAATATCATTGATGGATGCCGCAAGCTGCTCCACGGCGCTTGCCTGCTCTGTTGCGCCCTGGGAAAGTCCCTGGGCGCCGCTGGATACCTGATCCGAACCGCTTGCCACCTGATCACTTGCCTCATTGATCCGATACAGGGTTGTACTCACATTCCGGTTCATCTCACGAATAGCCGACAAAATAGGATGAAAATCACCCACATAGAAATTCTCCGCTTTGGTACGGATATCAAAGTTGCCCCTTGCCATCTCGTTCATCAGATAGGAAATATCCTGGATAACCGCAGAAAGCACCTCACTGGTCTTGCGGAAGCTGTCCGCTAAAACGCCCAACTCATCCCTGGATTCATAAGTAATATGATTTTCAATATTACCGGTGGAAATAGCCTTTGCCGTCTCCTCCAGCTCATAAATAGGCTGGGTCAATCCCTTAATCAGAATCATTATAATTCCAACTGCAATGAGCACAGCCAAAACTAGCAGGCCCAAAATAAATAACGATGCGTTGTTGGTGGTTCTATTGACAGATCCGTTCATATCTTCGGCTGCTTGATTAGCCTCCTTATAAATGGCCTCTGCTGCCGCAGAACTCTCATCAAAAACCTGGGAGAAATCTCCTGTGAGCACAGCCCTGGCTTCCTCCCAGTTTCCCTGTCCCATCAGTTCAATAATCTGCCCGATAAGCGCCTGTGCTTCGCCGCTGTCATTCAGCAGCTTCTGTATGGAACTGCTGGAGAAACCGGACATCTCCTGGAGCTTATTTAAGCCCGCAACTACCTCCGCAGCGCTTGCATTGATCCGAGCCTCATATTTCGCCAGATCCTCTTCTACCAGAGCCGCATTTAAGCTTCCCCATACATTGTACATCTTCTCGGCAATGTTCATGCCTTCCGCAGCTGCCACAAAGGGTCCTTCGTACACCTCATGTGATTTATCTCCGATTGAGCGCAGGGCTGATATAGAGAGTATCACCAGAATGATGCTGATCAGCAGAATCGTGCCGAAAGAAACGATCAGCTTTTGTGAAATCTTTAAGTTTTTCATTTTTTTACTCCATCCTTATATTTTTTCATTTTCTTTTTGTAAATCCAGCATTTCTTTTTCCTGGCTTTTCTTCGGCACAAACTTCTCTTTGAGCCAGTCACGCTTTCCGGCAAAAAACTGCTTTGCTTTGGACGACCAGATTCTCCACAACCGAATCAGGCAGCAGACCATATACAGCCATGAATGCTTTTTTAGAACAGGAAACAAGCCTTCCATATATTCCTTTGGAGGAAACAAAGCCTCCCTTTCCCTGTTCATCCATTCCTTTTTTCTGTCTCTTTTATAAAAATCTGCCACATCCTGAAGCAGTGGGAGAATCTTCCCGCTTAGCTGCCTGCCCTGCTCTCCTCTTGACAGGATATAAGCCTCCATAGCATTGTAAATCTCCATCTCGTCACTGATCTCATTTTGAAACCAGATATCTCCCAGCTTCAACATATACTCTGAAAATTCCAGTATCTTATACCGTTTCAATATTTTGTCCACATAAGGCCAGTTTAATTCTTCCTTATGCTGCTTCTCATACAGCCAAAAATCCAGCACCGTCCGAATAGTCGCCCTGCCCAGACCGTATAGATTAGCGGCCCTGCCTGCCATATAAATATAGGCTTCTTCCTTATCAAAGGACCTAAAGTAACGATATCCCTTTATTTTAGAATACATACGTACAGGTGAGTCAAAAAAACGCTCCAGCTTTTTGTTGACAAACTTTATTTTCTCATAAAACATAACATAGACACCCGGAATCTTATAATACAGAATTCCGTCGTCTTCTCTGTTTTCCTGAGACTCATAATCCATGCTCCGCATAAGTGTATCAATACGAAGCAGATCTCCCTGAGAAACAAGGATACGGATATAATCCATCCTCCGCATTTCTTTTTGAGGATATAATTCTCTTAAGTTTGTTCCCTCCAGAATCAGAAAATGAATCTTTTTATGCTCCAGCTGCCAAATCAGCACTTTCTCTGCGCTCTGATAACCGGATACATTCTTAAGTTCCCTCTGATAGCTTTCATAAAAAAGAGCCTTGGTTTCTTTCTCTGTCTCCACACCCAGTCCCAGCACACCCAGCCAGCACAGGTTCGCCACCTGATTGGTATCCGCCAGACGATAGATCGTCCTCCAAGGCATCAGACTGTTAGACATAATAGGAACCTTCTTTTGATTTAGGACTGCCGATACCAGCAAAAGCAGATATCGGCGCTCTTGCTGCAATACATTCATCAAAGGAACCTCTTTCTTCCTAATAAAGAATCCATAATTCCTGTGCCCCAGGCATCCCTATGGCACAAGAAGAAAGGCCGCTTTCCCGGCCCTCTTCTTTTATACGAAATAATCCATCATCAGCCCAAGGGCCATATAATTACTCAGATTATAAGCGCCTGATTTCGAAAATGTATTCATAAACTGATAGCTGTCCGCAGCCCAGCTCTCCTCTGTCTGCCGCATGTTCTGCACAAGCTGGGCGGAATTGGTCCGCATAGCCGCCGAACCTCTGTCAAAAGCTGCCTGCGCAATGCCGTTCCTTCCGGAAATGACATCCCTTACCAGATTTGGTTCCTTCTTCATGTTAGCTGCCAGAGTCTCCTTGTCAAAGGAAAGAGTGCCGTCCTTATTCATTGTAATTCCGGCCTTTTCCAAAGACTGTTCCGAGCCAAGGCTTCTCACCATATTCCGGAGTTGCATATTGACTGCAGAACCCTTGCCCGTGTTGCTTCCAAGAAATTCCACTGCTTTATTATAACTCTTTACCAAATCACTGACAGCAGATGCAATCTTTTCATTGTCCTGCTGGGCCGAAATGACTGCCTTACCCTCACTCATAAGGGACGCTTTCACCCTTCCCATATCTAAGGAAACCTCATTGGCAGAAGATACATAATTCCGGCTTACGCCATTCTGTGTCACGGAATAATTGGCATTCTGAGCCGCCTGCACCGTATCACTCAAGCCTTCGGCAATTCCTGTATTCCCATTAACCTGAAACGTATTGCCCTCGCCTGTATTTTTTCCTGTTATTCGAAGTGATGCTTTGCCGTCCTTCACCTCAACGCTGGCTTCGACACCGCTTTTTGCCCGATTAATCTGGCTGGCCGCTTCCTCCAGCATCTCCTGATTGGTTCGCAGGCTCCCATTACTCTTACGGGCATCAACCTTAACCGACGCATATGACACGCCCCCCGATGCACTCTCAGAGCGAATGCTGAAATCCATGCCGGAGGATGCTTTCTCCAAAGCATTGACACCCTTGCTTTCATTCATCTGAGCCTTCGCCACCTGAGTTATATCAAGCGTCAGTTCCTGTCCTGAACGAACACCGCCAAACCGCTCCTCCGCTATTGCAACTGTCTCGTCGGAGCTCCCAAGCTTCAAAGCATTCGCCGCACCGGAGGAATTCGACTCCCTCAGTGTATTGGCTGACTGCATCAGATCCGACATAGTCGTATTGTAACTCTTCAAAAAATCCAAACTGGAATCCTTGTAGGAGCTGTTAACACGCTGCACCGGAGAAACAGCCTGCCGATTCGAATGATAATTCTGCAGTGCCTGCTGCAACCGCAGCTGATTGATGGAAGATGTATAGTTCATGTAGCTAACCATTGAAGAACTGATTCTTCCAACTGACATATCCTTTGCCCCCTTCCTAAATCTATCTCCAAAATATGGAAGCTATATTTGAAAAATATCCATATCACTAGATACTCCTATATTATATATCGGTTCTAAAGTAATATAAATAACTAAAATAATCAAAAATCATATTTTTTTTCTCTGTTTTTTTTCTCACGGAGCTGCTGTACCCTGCGTTCCTCGAAAATATCCAGTGCCTTTGAACTGTAACCTGCATTCTTTTCATCCGAAACCAGCATGCCCTCCACCAATGTCAGTACACGCTTATGCATAATATTCACCAGTTCTACCGAATGGCTGCTGGCAATCACAGTAATTCCCTGATGGTTCACATCATTGATAAGATTCATCATATCCCAGGCTGAATCCGGATCCAGATTGGCTGTGGGCTCATCTGCCAGAAGAATCTCCGGCTCTGTCAGCAAGGCTCTGGCCAAAAGCACCCGGGCTTCCTCCCCCACGGACAATTCCTGTGGATAGCGCTCCGCCATGTGGATCATACCCACTCTGCCCAATGCTTCCATAATCCGCCTTTTGCTTCCCCTATGTGAAACTCCGCAGGATCGCATAACAAGAAGGAGATTATCATACACATTCCTGTCACGAAGACAACGCATATCTGCCTGCACAATTCCAAACTTTCTCCGAAAATAAGGCAGTTCCTTCCTTTTTAAAAGGCTGATATCCTTCTGTTCCACGAAGATCCTTCCGCCGCTTGCTTCCTCCTGCCTGCTCAAAAGCTTCAGTATGCTTGACTTTCCCACGCCGCTTTTCCCGATTAAAAATACAAATTCACCCTTTTCAATCTGAAAGGATATCTCATCTAATACCAGTTCATCCGGCTCAAATATCTTGGTTACATGGTCAAACACAATCTGGGCCATAGAATCTCCTCACTCTTTCCTGCTTTCCTATAAAATTTTACAACACTTCTGCAAAAAAAGAAAGGGCGAATTTCCGAATCGCCCTTTCTTTCCCCGAAAATAATTATCACGGCTGTTTGTAAAAAGAATCCTTTCCCGCCAGCTTCACGCTTATCATACGATCCAGCGCCACAATCTTTTCCAGGTTTCTTCTGATATTTTCTCCTATCTCCCCTATCTTCTTTTCCTCAAAGGATGCTTCCAGAGAAGCCTTGCACTTTCCTTCTAGCAGATTAAGAATCTCTGTCCGTTCCTGCTGGTCGGCACATTCCAGAAGCAGATATATCTTCTCCTTACTCTCGGTAAGACGATCCAATTCCTCCTGACGCATTCCCAAAAGCATCTGGGCTGCCATTCTGTCGTCCCTTGATAAGGCATCCGCAATCTCTTTTGTCTGGCGAAACACTTCGTCTACTGCCTGATACCGCCTGTGCATCTGTTTTAAAAGTTCTGTCCACAATTCCTGATCTGCCATTTTGCTCTGTCCCCTCAATTGTTAAGCATTCTGCTTGCTTCCCGGAAAGCTTCCCTCAGCTCCTCTACCAATTCCTTCAGCTCCTGAATCACCTTGGGATTCCTGCCTGCACTAATCCGTGACAGCTCATAGATAAAGAAATCATACATGATGCTCAATTCTCTGCTAATAGGATATTGTCTGTCTAAAGTCGTCTTTAAATACTGTACAATCTCTCTGGAACGGTTTACGGACTGTTCAAACAGTTCCGCATCCTCTACCTCCAATGCCAGCTCTGCTCTGGTAAGTCTTTTTACCAGCTCGTCAAAAAGCAAAAGCAACATCTCACTGGCTGTCATGGTATTCACAGACTGGGTCTTATACTGCTGATAACCGTTTGCATTCATCACTGCTTCACTTCTTATCCTTTCTTTCCTTCTTTCCCAAAGGCAGCTCTTCTATGGATCGCCCCATTAGAATCCCAGTCCGCTTAAATAGCTGCTCTGAGAATTCATCTGGGAAATCAGCGTCTCTAACTGTGTAAACTGGCTGATGTATCGGTCCTGCTCGGATTTCAGACGTGTCTTTAGGTTCTCCAGAATCTTGTCAATATCATCAATCTCAGATTTCAGGGAATTGTTTAGTATGCTGGTCGGCGCTTTCGTGGAACCCGCCTTCTCAATGAGAATACCCTTTGTTGCTCCTAAAGTATTCACATACTTGTTCATAACACTCTTCATATTTGTGGCAATTCCGTCTGATTTGGTAAACATTTCTCTTACCGCATCCGGATCCTGTTCTACAGCCGCACGGAACTTGCTCTCATCAAAGGTAAGCTTGCCGTTATCCTGCCAGCTGCTGGATACGGAAATTCCCATTGCCTCCATAGCCTGCTGATCCTTGGGAGAAATTACCCACCATAAATCATCAGACAAGCCCCGAAGCTCACTGGAACCAAACAGCATTCCGGCCTTTGCCTTTTCTTCCCAAAGTTTAATCTCACTCTCCGACATCTCCTGCTTCTGAGCATCTGTCAGCGGGAAATAGTCGCTGTCCGGACGAGTACTTACCTGAGAGTTCACAAGTTCTATAATCTCATTATACTCCTTGACCATGTCGGAAATAGCAGCTGCCATCTTGTCTGCATTCACGTTGGTATCGAAGGTCACGGCGTCATTTATATCATTTGTCAGCTTCTTATCGCCGCTTTCATCTTTTGTATAACCAAATTCTCCCTTTACGGTTACATTCAGACCTTCGATGGAGAAGCTGTTGCTTCCTCTATGAATCTCTACAACTTCATCTGAGCCGGCATATTTTACTGCTACAATGGCATCCTGACCTTGCGTAATATCACTGTTTACCGCTTTAGATGGATCCCCAGAATCAATCTCTTCACCAAAAAGAACAAATGCTCCGCTTCCGGAAAGCTTTATTTCCCCTCCTGCGCCATCCTCTGTGGACTCTACCACGAATTTGTCCGCCATTGACATATAAGAGATTTTCACTCCTGCATTGGCGTTGTTGATCTTATCCATAATGGAGGAAATCGAATCATTTTCCGTAAAGCTAATTTCCTTTCCATTAATATTCAAGGAATATTTGCCGTCTGCCGGAACCTTATCATTGTCTGTGGGAGTAATTGCCAGGCCCGAGTTCTTAAGACTTGCATTCAAGTTTAACCGGTTGGATTCCCCGGACACAATACCCATACCACCCTGACTTGCCATCAGGGAAGTGCTTCCGCCGGTAATGGATAGAATGGAGGTATTATCCGGCTCACCATCAGGTGTGGTGGTCTTGAAAGTAAGGCTCTTTTCGTTTGTCACGCCATCTGTGGAAATCTCGGCCTTTACTCTGCCTTTTCCGAAGGCTGCGTCCAGGCTCTTCTGCAGCGCCTCTTCCAGATACGCCAGCTGGTCCCCACGCTCCTGGACCTCTAAAGGCTGGCCATCCTTTCCATTTACAACCTTCCCCTTCTCATCAAGGACATTGCCGTCTTGATCAACTTTGCCGAATTTTATTGCTTCGCCGCCTTTGATGGAATTGCCGTTTTCATCCTTGATCTCTTTGCCGTTTTCATCTATCAGATTACCATTCTTATTAACCCGCTGACCATCCTTATCAAAACGATAGCCATCCTCGTCAATCAGGTATCCCTCTTTATCTACAATTGCTTTTCCGGATGCATACTGATAAAACTCGCCTGCCGACGGAAGATCAATCGTCTTGGAAGTTCCGTTGTAGTTGAAGGTCAGGCTCTTCCCGCCCATGCGCTGTGCAAAGGACTGCTGTTCATAAAGTTTAAGTCCTTTACTCTCCAATGCCTCAGTGCCAAGAGTAACCCCGGATTTTTTATCTTTCTTTGCATCATCCAATGCTGCTTTAAAGCCGAGGTTTTCCAAAGCAGTGCCGCCAATCAGCTGCACAGTATTGCCTTCTGTCTTGTCACCCTGCTGTAAAGTAAGATTTCCGTTCTCGTCAACACCTGCTTTTACAAAATCCGAAAGCTTTCTTTCCTTTGTAGAGCTAGTGGAAAAGGTTACATCCTGCTTCTTTAAAGCCGCATTGATTGCATCCGCAACATCTTGCGCATTGTTATACTGGTTTCCGTCTCCATAGGGAAGCGTTATACTATAAGTTGTATCTCCCACCTTAAATGAAAGACTTTTGCCTCCTATCTGACTTACATTCTCCCAACCGGTACTGATAGCGCCTGTAGACACATTCCGATCGGATACTGTTGACTTCATGGTCATAGTTGTATTCTTTGCCATCTGCATTACACCCAGAATACTAAGACCCGCTGCGGCTTTTGAAGATCCGCTCACGCCAATATACTTACTGTTCGCTCCTATTACACTGGTACTGGCCGCACTCCACAGGGAATCGCTGAACAGATTGGTGCTGGAGGACATACTTGAAGTATACTTCTCAGCAAAGCCAATCATCTTGTCACTAATCTGCCGATAAGCCTCCTGCTGCCATTCCAGCTTTGTCTTCGCCTGCTGCTGCTTGTCGATCTTCGACTGTGTTCCCGAAGTCATTCCCGAAATCAATTCATCTCTATCCAAGCCGCTGGCAAGTCCTCCATAACCTCTTAAGCTTGAAAGAGAACTGCTTGTAGATGTACTAAGACCACCGATACTAGCCATATTAACCACTCCTTTTATCTCTTTTTTCTCTCTAATCACGTCACAAAATTGCTCCGAACCTATACTTCTATGCTAAAGCCAGAAGCTGATTTTGACACAATTTCGAAATTACTCTGTACTTATTTATCGGCATATAGTATACTTTAGTTAATACTTAATTGAAATTTTTAGAAACGGAGGAATTCATTTTGGCTACAATCATTGCACTTACCAACCAGAAGGGTGGTGTGGGAAAGACCACTACTTCAAGTGCTTTGGCAGCCGGACTTACCAGCGAGGGCAAAAAAGTACTTGGCATTGATCTGGATCCCCAGGGCAACTTCGGATTCAGTCTTGGCCTGGATATCGAGGATTCAAAAACCATTTATGAGGTTTTCAAATATCAGGTTCCCATCGAAGCCGCCATTCAGAATACGGATTACTGTGACCTTATTACATCCAATATTCTCTTAAGCGGTGCGGAACTGGAATTTAATGAACCCGGACGGGAGCTGATGTTAAAGCGCCTTCTGATGCCTGTGGAGGATCGATACGATTACATTATTATTGACACGCCGCCGGCTCTGAACATTCTGACTGTGAACGCTTACGCCGCCGCCGACTACTTAATCATTCCTATGGTGGCAGAGATCCTGAGCATTGTGGGTGTTGCTCAGATTAAGGAAACCATCAATTCTGTCCAGCACTCTGTAAATCCCCATCTTCATGTTCTGGGGATTGTGCTGACAAAGTTTAACCGCCGCACCATCCTTGCCAGAGAGGTAAAGGAGATGGCAGAGAACATTGCTCAGCAAATCAACAGCACTGTATTTGAAACTCCCATCCGTCCAAGCGTAACGGTGGCTGAGGCGCCGGCCCATGGGGAAAGTATCTATGACTACGCTCCCCGTTCCAATCCGGCTGTTGATTATAAAGCCTTTGTCCGGGAAGTACTATACAAGATAAGTCAACAGGAGGTTCTCCATGGCACGCAAAAGTAATAAGACCGCACATGTATTAAATCTGCTTTCAGGACAGGATACCGGAGACGAAGCAGAAAAGGAACCGGAATCTGCTAAGGAGCCGGGAAAAACAGAATCGGCCGAAACAGAGCCGAAAAAAGCGGAGCCTGCTCCTGCAGAAGTTCAGTCTGCTCCCGTCCACGAGGTTCCTTCTAATATATCGATCATTGATAACGGTTCCAAAGAGGATGATCCGATTGCCGAACAGATTCGGGATGAGTTACTAAAGGAGCTGGGAGAAGAACCAAGCCCTTCCGCTTCGGCACCCGTCACGGAGCCAGAGCCGGCAGCATCTGCTGCTGCTACTGCTGCTGAGCCGGAACCGGCATCTGCCATTGCTTCAGCTGTTGCAGCTCCAGAAGCAACGGATACGCCGGTTTCTGATGCGTCAAAAGCAGCGCCTTCTGTTACTCCGGCTGCCGCACCGCCGAAGCCGGCAGATACTCCGGCCTCTGACACAGAAGCTGCCGCATCCCAATCGGCACCGGAAAAACCTGCAGAAGAGATTCTGGAGCTCACACCGGAACCGGAACCACCTGCAGAGCCGGAACCGGATTATGTCATGCTGAATGTTATGCAGCGAGTGGTTGAGGATAAGATCATCTATTTTATGAAGCAGTTTGAGGTATGCACCTGTGACCGGTGCAGAGCAGATACCATCGCTTTGACCCTAAGCGGTCTTCCGTCCAAATACAGGATTGTAGATAAGCATGCAGTAGATCCTCTGGTCAGCTACTACACCGGCAGGCTTATCAGTCAGGTTACAGTGGAAGCCCTCAAGGCCTGCACACAGGTAAAAGACAATCCACGCCATTAAGCAGCAATTACAAACAAAAGTCGGAGTATTGATATGGAACGGGAAACACATACTTCTTTTACGGAACAGGAAAGCCTTCCGGAGATACCGCAGCACTTTGCCAGTCAGGCTTTCCAATTTCAGGAACTGATGATGATGTACAATTGTGCCATCCGTGAAGTCAGAACCAAGCTGGAGGTCTTGAATGATGAGCTGAGCATCCGCCATAAGCGCAATCCCATCAAGCATATTACCTCCCGTATTAAGCGCCCTCTGAGCATCATTCAGAAGCTGAAGCGATATGAGGCTCCATTTACGGTGGAGGCCGTGGAAGAAAATCTGAATGATGTGGCCGGAATCCGGGTGATCTGTTCTTTTATTGACGATATTTATGCTATTGCGGACATGCTTCTCCAGCAAGATGACATACGGCTTATCCGCAAAAAGGATTATATTCAAAGTCCAAAGCCCAATGGTTATCGCAGCCTGCATCTGATCTTAGAGATTCCGGTCTTTTTCTCTGAGCAGAAAAAGAATATGCGTGTGGAGGTACAGATCCGTACCATCGCCATGGACTTCTGGGCCAGTGTGGATCATCAGCTTAAGTACAAACAAGATGTGGAGAATCCGGAAATGGTTTCCGCCGAATTAAAAGAGTGTGCGGACATTATTGCCCAGACGGATGCCCGGATGCTTGCGATTAAGAATCAGATCTATTCCAATGATTCCTTTCACCGCTCTTTGCAGGACAAGCTGGAGAAATTGGAACTGCCTTTGAATTTGTAGAAGTAAAACATCCCCATAGAAATTCATGAGCCATTGCCTCCTGAAACTTTCTATGGGGATATTCTTTTTCGGATTTAAATGCAGCTGACTCCTCCCAACATCTATTTACATAAGTATCTACAATTCAATCAATTCTTTTGGTGAACTGGTTAAATTCTTAACTCCATTCTCTGTAATTACTACCATATCTTCAATACGCACACCGCCAAAATCGGGAATGTAGATTCCCGGCTCTACAGTTTCTATCATGCCGGGCTTCAGTACACTTTTATCCTTTTGGGACAGAGCCGGCTTTTCATGTATCTCCAAACCCACACTGTGGCCTAAGCCATGGCCGAAATATTGACCATAACCAGCTTTTTCAATAACTTCTCTTGCCAGTTTATCCCCTTCTGCACCTGTCATTCCGGCTTTTAAAGACCCAAGAGCTGTTTTCTGAGCTTCCAGCACAATTTGGTATACCTCTCTCTGTTTCTCACTGGCTTTTCCCAAAACAACGGTTCTTGTCATATCGGAGCAGTAACCTTGATATTTGCATCCAAAATCCAGAGTAATAAAATCTCCCTTTTCCAGAACTTTTTCTGAAGGAACCGCATGCGGCATAGCAGAATGATAACCGGATGCCACAATGGTATCAAAGCTTTTTTCCCCGGCGCCGTGGCTTTTCATATAGTATTCCAGTTTTGCCGCTATTTCAAGCTCTGTAACCCCTGGTTTTATCTGTGTCAGGATATAGGAAAAAGCTTCGTCACCTATTTGCTCTGCCCTGGCCATTTTTTTAAGCTCTCCTTCATCCTTTACGGCACGCAGAAGAGAAAATCCTTCCTCAATGGGTATCCAGGAGATCTTTTCTGTTTCTGTTTCATCCTGAAGCTTTTTCACCATCTGCCAGGTCATGGCTCCGTCTTCGAAGCCTAATTGCTTTACTTTATCTTCCTCCAGAAGCTCCTTTAGCAAAACTCCATACCCCCGATCATTGCTGATGGTTTGAACCTGACATCCTTTTCCCTCTTCCTGAGCCTGCAGAGTGTAGCGGCTGTCTGTAAGGATTACCTGTTTCCCGGCGGACAGGTAAAAATAGCTGTCTCTGCCCACAAATCCGCTTAGATAACAAATGTTGGCTGAAGATGCAATAAATACCGCATCCAGTCCCTTCTCTTTTAATAATTTTCTTGCTTCCTGAATTCTCATTTTTCTGTTAACCTTCTTTCTATTCTACTAAAAACTCTATCACTTTTCCTCTTGATAAAGCAACCCCTTTGAGGCAGGCTTTGACTGCTGCCGAATCAGGAATAGTTGGATTTGTTTTTCAAAATACGAATGCAAGGGACTGCCAGTACACCTATGACAGCCCCTTGATTATATTGTTCTCTAAAGCCTGCATACTGCCTTTTAACCTATGCCTGCTTCTTAGCCCCTTTCAGGTAAAGGAACCAATATGTAAGTCCCACCAAGCCGCCGCCGATGATATTGCCGATGGTAACCGGAAGCAGATTATTCACAAGCATGCTTCCCACATTCACACTGGCTTCTCCCACGCCATAAACACCATTGCAGAAAATACCGGCCATAATATAATACATATTTGCCACACTATGCTCAAAGCCCGCAAGGACAAACACTACAATAGGAAGATACAGCGCCGCAATCTTGCCTCCTGCTGTCTTTGCCGCAAAGGACATCCACACAGCCAGACACACCATAATATTGCAGAGAATTCCACGGAATATGGCGTCTCCCACGCTGATTCCTACCTTTGCCGCAGCTACGGACATAATGGTATTCATAAAAGCACCGTCTATAGCTGAAGGTGTATGCCCATATACCAAAAGAAACGCCAGAATCGTGCTTCCCACAAAGTTTCCGAGATATACGAAAAGCCAATTCTTCAGCACGCCTGTGACAGCAGCCTCTTTCTGCAATAAAGGAATCACCAGAAGGCAGTTCCCTGTAAACAGCTCACTTCCTGCAAGCAGAACAAGCGCCAATCCCGTGGGGAACAAAAATGCTCCTACAAACTTTCCAAGATTTCCGCCGATAGTCGCCGTTGCAATCTGAAAACCAATGGCTCCAAATCCAATGAACATGCCTGCCAGAATTCCAAGGACAAACATCTTTGCAATTGGCAGCTCCGTCTTCTTCTTTCCGATTCCCACATAATTTTGTGCAATTTCCGCTGGTGTATTCATCTCTAACCTCCTGTTTAAATTCCGCAATCTTTGGACAGTACTCCCAAACACTGCTGCTTTACATTCCGCATCTTCTCAATCAGTGCTCAGTCAGGCATCCTCATAATCACACACGGATCATCCAGTTCTAACTTGTTAAAACTATAACACTCTTTCCCCGCAAGTACCATCATACGTTGTGTAGGAAGATTTTCAAAAAAAGAAGCCTGCAGGCAGGCTTCTTTCAAGACTATTTCACATGGGTATGAGTGAACAAATGCTCCTGACAATATTCATAATTCCCATTGCACTTGGAGCAGAACCGGAACTCCAGATGATCTCCGTCCTTCTCTGTCCGGCCGCAAATAGCGCATTTATGGGTTCCGACACTCTTTTCTCCTTTTTTTACACTTCTTACATAGGTCTGTCTGCGGCGAATCTCCTTGGGAGAATATCGGTGCATATCCCGCATTCCCAAAAAGAACAAAATAAAATTTCCCAAAGACAGAAGAGCCATGAGACTATAAGCAGGATGTACAACAATTCCAATCTGCATAAGCCCAACTATCATATTAATTGTTAAATATTGCGCAAGAAAACCTGCGAGAATCTCCACACCGAAATAAATGCCGTAGATAATTCCCAGGGTCTTGGCCTTAATAGGAAGAATAAAGAACAGCATAAACTGCATATTCGGATAGGTGGCGGCAAAGGCAAGGAACAGGGAATTGTTCAGCCAATAAGTTCCGAAATACTGTCCCAGATTTACCCCGAAAAGGAACTGTGAAACAAAAGCTCCTACAATATGCAGTAACACGCCCGTAACAAAGTACAGGTTGAACCGAAAGGTTCCCCACTGATATTCCAGTGTCTTTCCAATGGAATAATAAAGGTACAGACTGATCAAAAACCAAAACAGTCCGGAACTGGGCGGATAAATCATAAAAGTAAACAAACGCCAAATCTGTCCCCGCAGAATCGCTGTCACATCCAGCGACAGATACGAAGCATAAAACTCCGGCGCAAATAACTGAACCACATACCCTGCCGCATACAGAATAATAATATAATACATGAGATTCTGAATGGCATACCGTCCAAATTTCTTCTCCAGCTTATCAATCCAGTTCATGAAACTGCATCTTCCTTTCACACAATCCTTTTGGTCTATTATAGGTGAGCAGATATTATTTGTCAATTACAATAGCATATCCGGCACTTTTCACTTCTATGCAAAAACGTCCTCCAGGTCCGGCATATTCGCTGCGGACATGAAAGACGTCCTTGAATCCGTATTTCGTGAAGCATGTCACTGTTCCCAGACGGAACAGCACGCATCCTTCGGCCTCACCCTGCGGGGAATGCAGATCTCATCTCCCACCTGGAGATTGTAGATATTCACATAGGGATTGGCATTCAGGACAGCCCACAGAGGCACCTGGTACCTGCGGCTTAAAAGATAAAGGGTGTCCCCTTTTTGTACAACATGAAGAAAACCATGGCAGTCACGCATAGAAAAGTTTACCTCAAATCTTTCCTTATTTTATAAGATACTATATGCATCTTTTCCAATTTCTGTTTATAAAAACTAATAAATAGGCATTTCTGGCGAAAATTAAGAAAATATTTTATAATTTTTTTATTTGCCTTAATTTTTCAATTGTCGTATAATGTAACATCATGTAGTTTTTCTTATTATATGTCCGCCGGGCAGAAGCGCTTCTTAAAAGGCAATCTTCTGACCGGGGATTGAGTTCTCTTGAATCTCTGCAAATACATATCCGGCGAAATTAAGAAGGTTTTCAGGAGCGCTCTTTTTAGAAAAGGAGGCTGCAGTACATATCCTGCAGAAAAATTGGTTTATGAACAATCTGACTGCATCTATGCTGGGAATCGACATTGGTTCCACGACTGTTAAAATCGCAATTTTAGACAGCAACCACAATCTGCTGTTTTCCGACTATGAACGGCATTTTGCCAATATTCAGGAGACGCTGGCCCTGCTTCTTGGACGGGCGGAAGCACAGCTTGGAGAGCAGACACTCTCTCCTGCCATTACCGGCTCCGGCGGACTGACCCTGGCAGGACATCTCAATGTTCCCTTTGTTCAGGAAGTGGTTGCGGTGGCTCAGGCTTTGGAGGCCGAGGCCCCAAAAACGGACGTTGCCATTGAGCTGGGCGGAGAGGACGCCAAGATCATTTATTTCCAGGGAGGAAATATTGAGCAGCGTATGAACGGCATCTGTGCCGGCGGCACAGGCTCCTTTATCGACCAGATGGCTTCCCTCTTACAGACGGACGCTTCGGGTCTCAACGAATACGCCAAAAATTACCATTCACTGTATACCATCGCCGCCCGCTGCGGCGTATTTGCAAAATCGGATATTCAGCCATTGATCAATGAGGGAGCTACAAAGGAAGATTTGTCAGCTTCTATTTTTCAGGCCGTAGTAAACCAAACCATCAGCGGTCTGGCCTGCGGCAAGCCCATCCGGGGACATGTGGCTTTTCTGGGCGGTCCTCTCCACTTTCTGTCCGAGCTTAAAAATGCCTTTATCCGTACGCTGAAATTGGACGAGGAGCACACCATTGCGCCAAAGCACTCCCACCTCTTTGCCGCCATAGGAGCCGCAAGGAACAGCAGGCCGGACGTGACCGTCCGCTTAAGTGAGCTGAAAGAGCGTCTGGAGGCTCATATTCAGATTGATTTTGAAGTGGAGCGCATGGAGCCCCTCTTTACATCCTCCTATGAATACGGCAAGTTTCAGGAGCGCCACAGCCGCCATGAGGTAATGCGGAGTGATTTTCAGGCTTATGAAGGAGACTGCTTCCTGGGCATTGATGCCGGAAGCACTACCACCAAAGCTGCTCTGGTGGCGGCGGACGGTTCCCTCCTTTACTCTTTCTACAGTAATAATAACGGCAGTCCCCTTAAGACTACCCTCCGGGCCATTCGTGATATTTACCGCTTTCTTCCGAAGAATGCCCGGATTGCCCGTTCCTGCTCTACCGGCTACGGGGAAGCTCTCATTAAGGCTGCCCTGATGCTGGATGAGGGAGAGGTGGAGACGGTGGCCCACTACTACGCTGCCGAATTTTTTGATCCGGAGGTAGACTGTATTCTGGATATCGGCGGTCAGGATATGAAATGCATCCGCATCCGGAACCACACCGTGGACAGCGTTCAGCTCAATGAAGCCTGTTCCTCCGGCTGCGGCTCCTTTATTGAGACCTTTGCCAATTCTCTCAATTACAGTGTGGAGGATTTTGCAAAGGCAGCCCTTTTTGCGGAGCATCCCATTGATCTGGGAACCCGGTGTACCGTATTTATGAACTCCAAGGTAAAGCAGGCCCAAAAGGAGGGCGCCCAGGTTTCGGATA
Organism: Candidatus Merdisoma sp. JLR.KK006; assembly: GCF_036941035.1. Lineage (NCBI taxonomy): Bacteria > Bacillati > Bacillota > Clostridia > Lachnospirales > Lachnospiraceae > Candidatus Merdisoma > Candidatus Merdisoma sp. JLR.KK006. Next base: position 60,113 of record NZ_JAYMNS010000001.1, read on the forward strand.
TTTCCGCCGGCCTTGCTTATTCCGTTATCAAAAATGCCTTATTTAAGGTGATCAAGGTTTCGGACGCTTCCTCTCTGGGAAAGCATATTGTGGTTCAGGGTGGTACGTTCTACAATGACGCCGTCCTTAGAAGCTTTGAAAAAATCGCCGGCTGTGAAGTGATTCGGCCTGATATTGCCGGTATTATGGGTGCCTTTGGTGCTGCCCTGATTGCAAGAGAGCGTTATGAAAAGGGCATGGATACTACCATGCTCTCTATCGAGCAGATCAACCAACTGGAATTTACTACCACCATGTCCAAGTGCAGGGGCTGCACCAACAACTGCCGCCTGACCATCAACCGTTTTACGGGGGGACGCCAGTTTATTTCCGGCAACCGCTGCGAACGGGGCATCGGGAAGACCCGGAACCAGGAGCAGATTCCCAATCTCTATGAGTACAAGAATCAGCGGCTCTTCGGCTATACGCCCCTTACTCCGGATGAGGCTAAAAGGGGACATGTGGGAATTCCCCGGGTTCTGAATTTTTATGAGAATTATCCTTTCTGGTTTACCTTTTTTACGGAGCTTAAGTATCAGGTGGTGCTTTCTCCGGCTTCCAACCGGAAGATTTATGAGCTGGGCATCGAATCCATTCCCAGCGAATCGGAGTGCTATCCGGCCAAGCTTGCCCACGGTCACGTGACCTGGCTGATCCGCAAGGGCGTGAAGTTTATTTTCTATCCCTGCATTCCTTTTGAACGTAATGAATTTCCCGATGCGGGCAATCATTATAACTGCCCCATTGTCACCTCCTATGCGGAGAATATTAAGAACAATATTGACGAACTCCTTGACGGTTCCATTGACTTTTTCAATCCTTTCCTCTCCTTTGAAAATCCGGGCGTTCTGGAAAAACGGCTCATTGAGGAATTTGAGGGAAAATACCATATTCCTGCTGGGGAGATCTCTTCCGCCGTCCGAAAGGCATGGAAGGAGCTTGAGAATGCCAGAGAGGATATGATGCGAAAGGGCGAGGAAACTCTCTCCTATCTAAAAGAGACAGGCAGGCGGGGCATTGTTTTGGCCGGACGGCCCTATCACATTGACCCGGAGATTAACCACGGCATTCCGGAGCTTATTAATTCCTACGGCATTGCCGTGTTTACGGAGGATTCCGTCAGCCACCTTTACGGGGTGGAGCGTCCCCTGATGGTTACGGATCAGTGGATGTACCATTCCCGCCTGTATGCGGCAGCCAACTTTGTAAAGACCAGGGAGGATCTGGATCTCATTCAGCTCAATTCCTTTGGCTGCGGTCTGGATGCTGTAACTACAGATCAGGTAAATGACATTTTAAGCAATTCCGGAAAGATCTACACCTGTCTTAAGATTGACGAGGTTAACAATCTGGGGGCTGCCAGAATCCGTGTCCGTTCCCTTATCTCCGCTCTTCGGGTGCGGGAACAGAAAGCTGTCTGCCGTTCCATCGTATCCTCTGCTTATGACAGGGCTGTATTTACGGAGGAAATGCGGAAAACCCATACCATTCTCTGCCCTCAGATGTCGCCCATTCATTTTGACATCATTGAGCCCGCTTTCCGGGCTTCGGGCTTTAAGCTTGAGGTTCTGCCGGATTCGGATAAGGCTGCCATTGATATGGGGCTTAAATATGTAAATAACGATGCCTGCTATCCCTCTCTGGTGGTTGTGGGGCAGATTATGACTGCCATTCTCTCAGGCAAATACGATACGGATAAGCTGGCTGTCATTATCTCCCAGACAGGCGGTGGCTGTCGGGCTACGAATTATATCGGTTTTATCCGCCGGGCTCTTGAGAAAGCCGGATATCCTGATATTCCTGTGATTTCCATTAATTTAAGCGGGCTAGAGAAGAATCCCGGATTCCGGATTACCCCCGGTCTGGCTGTGAAAGGCTTATACGGACTGGTATTCGGTGATATTTTCCTGCGTGTGCTCTACCGGATGCGGCCCTATGAGAAAGTTCCCGGCGCCGCAGACCGGCTTCACGAGAAATGGAAAAAGATCTGTCAGGACTTCCTTTCCGGCGGCCATACCCCCCATCATCGCTTTGTAAAGATCTGCCGGGGGATTATTAAGGAATTTGACCAGCTTCCTATTTATGAGAATCTGAAAAAGCCCCGTGTGGGAGTGGTTGGGGAGATCCTTGTGAAGTTTTCACCCTCCGCCAACAATCATATTGTGGAGCTTCTGGAAGCTGAGGGCGCAGAGGCCGTGGTGCCGGATCTGATGGATTTTCTGCTTTACTGTTTTAAAAACACGGAGTTTAAAGCCAGATATCTTGGGAAGAAGCGTTCCTCCGCCCGGAAGGGCCGCTTGGGAATTAAGGCTATGGAATGGCTTCGGAAGCCTGCGGTAAAGGCATTTGAAAAGAGTGTTCATTTTGTGCCTCCCGGCAATATTGATAAGATGGGGGAAATGGCCTCGAAGTTTGTGTCTCTGGGAAATCAGACCGGAGAGGGATGGTTCCTGACCGGAGAGATGCTGGAGCTGATCCACAGCGGCGTACAGAATATCGTCTGCACCCAGCCCTTTGGATGCCTGCCGAACCATGTGGTGGGCAAGGGGGTTATTAAGGAGCTGCGAAGGAAGTATCCCCAGTCGAATGTGGTGGCTATTGATTATGACCCCGGCGCCAGCGAAGTGAATCAGCTGAACAGGCTGAAGCTGATGCTGGCTACGGCCAATAAGAATCTGGCAAGTACTTGACAGAGAATATTAAAAAAGACAAAACCGGAAGTTCCGTACTGCCAGTTTTGTCTTTTTTATGCTTGAGTGAACTCTTTATTTAGCTATAGACTATTAACCTTAACTTAATTTATCAAATATCCCAGCCTATCCCCAGACATTTGAAAATTTCCTTTTATTTGCACATGCTTTCTTTTACCCAACCACCAAAATCTTCTCCAGCTCTTTCACATCCCCGGTCTTTACAACCTCAACCTGTTCAGGCGCAGATACCAAAACTGCTGTGGTAATGTCGTAACCGGCCGCCTTAATCGCATCCATATCAAACTCCAAAAGGCGCTCCCCGGCCTTTACCTTTTCGCCGGATTCTTTCAATGCACGGAAATGCTTTCCGTTAAGCTCTACCGTATTGATCCCCACATGGATCAAAATCTCCGTTCCGCTCTCGCTCACAAGACCAATGGCATGCCGGGTATCAAAAAACATTGCGATCTCTCCGTCAAAAGGCGCTACCACTTCGCCCTTTGCAGGAACAATTCCAACACCTGACCCCAAAGCGCCGGAAGCAAAGGTTGCGTCAGCAATCTCCGTATGAGGAATCACCCGACCCTCTACCGGCGCATAAACTCCATTGGCTTCTGTCTCAATCTGTACGACCGGTACTGTCTCTTCCTTTTTTGCCTCTGCCTTAGGCGATTCTTCCGCATCCTTATATCCAAACATCCAGGTAAGCGCAAATGCCGCACCTGCGGAAATCAGGAACATAATAATATAGTTGATGGGATCATGCAGACACAGCAGCAGTCCGAAGATGCCCGTTACTCCTGTACCCGTTGCTCCAAGCCCTACGATAGATGCATACAAAGCTCCGCAGGCACCGCCCACAGCGCCGCAGATAAAAGGCTTAAAAAACCGCAGATTCACACCAAAGATTGCAGGCTCCGTAATTCCCATGAAACAGGACATTGCAGAGGGAACTGCCATAGATTTGGTTCTCTGATTTTTTGTCTTCAAAGCAACTGCCAGTGTAGCTGCACCCTGAGCAATATTGGCAGCAGATGCCAACGGAAGCCAGTAGGTTACTCCATAAAGTCCCAGCTGCCCCACATCAATAACCGTATACATATGATGAACACCGGCAACAACGGTTGTGGAGTAAAGACCGCCCATCAAAAAGCTTCCGATTCCCATAGGCAGGGAAATCAACTGCTGTACGCCGCCGATGATTCCGTTTTCAATGGTTACAAACACCGGTCCGATGATAGAATATGTCAAATACCCTGTTACAAATACGCTCACCAACGGTGTTACAAAAAGGTCAAACATGGCCGGAACAATCTTATGCAGCTTCTTTTCAACCATGCACATGACAAAAACTGCAATGATAACCGGAATCACGTGGCCCTGATACCCTACCAGATCCACTTCATACAGGCCAAACCACACTTTCTGTGTCTTTAAAACTCCCTCCGTTGCCACGGTCCAGGCATTCTGCAGATCCGGATGAATCATCAGCATACCGATAACCGCGCCCAGATAGGGATTTCCCCCGAATACCTTCGCCGCACTGTAGGCAATCAAAATCGGCAGGAACACATAGGCCGTATTTGCAAAAAGATTGGCAAATACAAAGATGGAACCAGAGGTATTAATATTCAGGAATCCATTATTTACCATAAAATTCAGGGCTTCCATGATTCCCATCAGGAAACCGCTTGCCACAATAGCCGGTATAATGGGAACAAAAATATCTCCCAAGGTCTTAATGGCCTGCTTGTAAAACGGCTGCTTGGCTGCCGCCGCAGCCTTGGCATCCTCCTTGCTGGCTGCGGTCAGACCGGATACGGCCAGAAATTCATCGTATACCTTGTTAACAGTTCCCGTTCCAAGAATAATTTGAAGCTGGCCGGAAGCGCTGAATACTCCTTTCACGCCGTCAATCTCCTCCACTGCCTTGGCGTCACATTTGGCATTGTCCGCAAGCACCAGACGAAGCCGGGTAGCACAGTGAGCTGCAGAGATCAAGTTTTCCTTTTTTCCGACTTTCTCGTAAATCTCTTCCGCTGCTTTTCTGTAGTCCATAACGTTCTCCTCTCCTTTTTAGACCCTGTGGGCCATTTTTTATATTAACTGCATGGAGTGTCAATTGTGACTCTGCATCCGTTCTGCAGCCAATTTCCTATGCCGTCTTACTGCTCATTAGAATGGAAATAGTAAGTCCCATGACAGCCCTCTCCATTTATCCGCACCCTGCAAAGAGCCGTCTTAGGATAAAACCGGGTAGTAAATACATCCGTTCCTTCATTAATGAATACTTCCACACTAGACACATCTATCAGTATCCGCATCTCCTTAAGCTCCTCAATCTCCCGGCCCCGAACCCTCCGGCCTGACCCCAGCAGAGAATCGGTAAATTCCATCCAGAAGATTTTTTCTTCCTTATTATAGCGAAGTCTTAATCCATCCGCCAAAACTACTTCCAGATTTCCGCCCTCCGTATGAAGTTCAAGCTCACAGCAGGATTCCACATTTTCATCAAAGCTTCCCTGTAAGGGCTTGGAGCAATTCCACCATTCTGCCAACTCTTTTACCGGATTTTGGCAGAGTACGCCGTTTTTCACAGACAGCTCTCTGGGAATAGTCATCATATGCTGCCAGCCATCCTCCACTGTCCGATTGGTATAGAACTCCTCTACATCCGGCAGGCCCATCCATGCAATCTGAATTCTCCGCCCATCATCCCCAAGAAAGGTCTGGGGTGCATAAAAATCAAAACCTCCGTCCAGCTCCCGAAACTCTCCCATGGCCGCTTCCGCCCGAAAATCTCCATCAAGGAAGCATGTCACGCTCTGGTACAGATTGGCATATTTAAGCCCCTCCGTCTCCACACCCTGGGGGGAAATGCTCAATACGGTCCGGCCATCCAGTTCATAGATATCCGGACATTCCCACATATATCCGAACGCTTCTTTTGTTTCAAAACGCTTTCGATACTCCCAATGTCTTTTATCCCCGGAAGAAAAAAGCAATACAATGCCTTTATCCTCCTTTGTTCTGGCACCCTGAACCATATAGTAGGTATCCTCCCGCTTCCACACCTTGGGATCCCGCACATGACGGGTTAAGTCGGAAGGATAATCCTTGTGATCCATCAATGCTTCTTTGGATTCTATCGTTCTTCCGTCCCTGCTTACCGCAAGCATGGTATAGGATCTTCTGCCTGTATTGACAAAATCATGGTCGCCCATTTCCTTTACATTTCCCGTATAATACAGATACATTTCCCCGTCTTCTATGAGAGCCGATCCGGAGTAAACCCCATGGCAGTCCTCCGGCTGATCCGCTGTCAAGGGCGCTCCCTCAAACTTCCAATGAAGCAGATCCTGACTGGTACAATGCCCCCAGAACTTCAGACCTCCCTTTGCCTGGAAAGGGGAAAACTGATAAAACGCATGGTAAGTTCCCTGATGCTGACAAAGACCGTTTGGATCGTTAAGCCACCCAAAGGGCGGCGCTATATGAAGCTTTGGCCGCCAACGGTCATTTTTCTTTGTTGTCTGACAGCGCTCCAGCTCATCCTGAAGCAGTTGTTCCCATAAGTGATGTAGTGCGTTCATAAAACTTTCCATATCCTCCTGAAAATTATCTGAAACTGATAAATGATTCCAAAATCTCTATAGCTATGTTCCTGCCTTAAGTTTCATATCATTATCGTGAATGCGCATTCATGATAATGATATGAAAAGGGCTGTCTCTGAAACAATGCCCTTTTTCCCGAAGATATCTCTTCGTATTATCTCAATCTGTCTTTCACTTATTCTTTGAATTCGATTCCCCAAGCCCTATTTCTTCCGAAAAAGGGAGCTTTCCCTTGGAATCAATTCCGCCCGCATGGGCCAATTCTCCACATGGATGTCCTCCGGCTGCTGAATCTTGTGCAGAAGCAGCTCCATTGCCTTCACTGCCATAGCCTCGTTAGGCTGTGACACACTGGAAAGGGGAGGGTAAAGATATTCACACATATACGTATTGTCAAAACCTACCAATCCTGCCCGTCCCGGAACCTCAATCCCCATCTTGTTAAGAATACCCAATATCTGCAAAGCCCTTCTGTCGTTATAAGCAAAAATTCCGGTCCGGCCCGGATGCTGCTCAAAATGCTTTTGAAGCTCCCTTTCAACGGCATTGGAATCCCTTATAGCAATTATCGTAAGCTTCTCTCGAAAAGCGGAATCCTGTTCCTCCAATATCTCCACGAATCCCTGATACTTCTGATCAACCGTATTTCCGAAAAAGACGTAGCTCTCACAGCCTTCCTCATGTAAGTGGCGCCCTACCTGCGCTCCGGCCTCCTGATGATCCACATAAACGGAATCCAATCCCTCCGCCCGTCTTGTAATCACTACAGTGGGAATATTCAGATGATGAATATGCGTCTTCCACTTGGAGGCATTCTCCTGAACCGGAACTACAATCAGCCCATCTACACGGTAGCGCTGAACCACCTCTAAATATTCCTGTTCATGAAGCAACTCATAATTGGTGTTAAAAAGTATCAGACTGAACCCGCTCTTTCTGGCCTCTTGCTCCAGATATTTTACCAGGTCTGCAAAAAATGCATTGGATATATCTGTTAATATCACTCCAATCAGATGGGTCCTGCTTCCTGCCAGGCTTTGAGCCATTACATTTGGCTGATATCCGTGGGCCTTTGCACAGGCCATCACCCGTTCCCGTACCTCCGGATTCACTGCCTGGTTTCCATTTAATACCCGTGAAACTGTCGGTTGGGAAACACCTGTCAGCCGGGCAATCTCTGTCATTGTAATCATGGCTTTTCTCCTTGTGAATGCGCATTCACAAATGTTAATATTATAATACACAATAGAAAGTCCCCTGTCAATTATGCGATACTAACAAATTTGACAGGGAATTCTTGTGCAGATTGCCGAAAGCATATGTTTTTTTATTTCAAAAGATATTCCTCAATTACCTGCGCACAGCCATCATGGTCATTGTCTGCCACAACAACATCACTCAGCTCCTTAGCTGCCCTTGTATTCTCCGAAACATGCTTTTCACTGTTCAGCAGAGTTCCAGCCATATCGCTCCATAAGTCTTTTCTCCTTATGCCTTGTACAGCTCGTTTATCTTCTCACAGACAGCCTTTGCCAGCTCCCGGTGATTTTCCTCATCCATATGGATTCCATCTATCCCGGAAGCCTTTGCATAATCCGCCGCATTCATAAAATCCACTTCATAGGTCCCGCACACCTTCTCTATCTCTTTTGCCATGTGCCGGGATTGCTCGATGCTGTTTTCATCAAAGCCGGCGTAAAATTCTTCCCTCTCCCGAATATCATCCCGAAGCAGAATCGGAGAGATAACAAGTACACGGGGAATATAGGCTTTCTCCCACAGAAACGGATTCTTTATAGTACGAATAAATTCTCTCACCCCTCGGGCAATAAAACGTGCATTTGTATGGAATACGGTTTTTAATTCGTTGGTTCCCAGCATCACAAGAACAAGATCCACCGGCATATGGGACATGAGAAGTACATTCAGGCTGTCTATCCCGCACCGCTCCCGCTTTTCACGATCCATGGAAATCAAAGTGCGGCCGCATAGTCCCTCCTCAATAATCTCATCCTCCGGCAGCATTTCCCTAAGAAGCCTTGTCCACCTTTTCTCCAGACGCTGTCCGTTCTCTGGGTTATATCCCCAAGTATTGCTGTCTCCGATACATAAAATACGCATCTTAGTTACCTCCCTGCTTATCTCACACTAATTCCAAAAATTTTTTGCAATTTTCGCAGGTAAGGAAAAGCTATTACCCGCAAAGGGCTGCCCAATGATACGGCAGCCCTCTAAATATGATTTCTCTACTCTTAAGCAGTCCCCATCTCCTTCGCCACACGCTCCTCACAGGAACGCATGGCATCTATGGTCATGGAAAACAGCTTATCCAGCTCCCAGCCAAGGGCCTCAGCCCCATTACGTATCACATCCCGGGAACAGCCTGCCGCAAAACGTTTGTCCTTGAACTTCTTCTTAAGACTGGAAACCTCCATATCCATCACACTCTTAGACGGGCGCATCCTTGCCGCCGCGCCAATAAGGCCCGTCAGCTCATCTGTAGCAAAGAGAACCTTTTCCATCTCATGCTCCGGCTTTACGTCTGTCACAAGGCCATAGCCATGGCTGCACACCGCATGAATCATCTCCTCCTCTGCACCACCGTCTTTCAATAGTTCAGGCGCTTTCTTACAGTGTTCCTCTGGATACTGCTCAAAATCAATATCATGAAGAAGACCGGCAATTCCCCAAAAATCCGCTTCCTCTCCAAACCCCAGCTCCTTAGCATACCAGCGCATCACGCCCTCCACAGTCAAACCATGAAGAATATGAAAGGGCTCCTTGTTGTATTTTCTGAGCAGAGCCAAAGCCTGCTCTCTTGTCAATTCTGTTCTCATTTTATCTCCTAATTTTAATCACTATGTGATGGCACTAAAGGGTAAAGCCGCTTCGGCACACCTGTAATAAGAGAAACTTTCACTCCAAAGGACACTCATGAAAGTTCCTCTTGTGTGCCTTTGCGACTTTACCTATTTTAATCACTGCGTGACGGCAGCTCCTATACCCGGAAGCATCCGCCTCCGATAAATTCCCTTACCAGTGAATTATCCGGAATAAAGGAGCTGTCTACGCCCAAAAAGTAATCCAGGAACTTCAAAAGCCGCTTAGCCTCCTGATACTCCGGCTCATCCCGTCCGATTCCGAATAACAGAGGCTCCGCATACTGCTTCAGCACCGCCAGCTCATAGATAAGAGCGGAATTAAACATGGCATCCGCTTCTTCCTGATAAGGGAAGATATTTTCATTCTCTCCCCGGCGTACCGAGGGCCACATGCCAATCGTCCGGGCCGCTCCCGCTCCACGTGTCCGGGCATCCCGTACCATACGGCGGATAAGGCGGCCATCCGTGGTGGGAATTCGGTTATGTTCGTCTACATTCAGCTGCGTCAAAGCACTGATATAGATCTTAAACTTACTCTCTCTGGGCAAGCTGTAGGAAAGCTTATCATTGAGACAGTGAATTCCTTCCAGCACCAAAATGTCCTCATCCCCCAGGGTCATATAATCCCCATTGTATTCCTTCTTTCCCACCTTAAAATTAAAATGAGGAATCTCCACAGTCTTGCCGGAAAGAAGCTCACTCATCTGCTTGTTCAAAAGCTCCACATCTACGGCGCCCAGACACTCAAAGTTATAGCTGCCGTCCTCATCCTTCGGCGTCAGCTCCCGCTCCATAAAGTAATTGTCCACGGCAATGGGATGGGGACGTAAGCCAGCAGCCTTCAGCTGTATGGAAAGCCGGTGGGAAAAAGTAGTTTTTCCGGAGGAAGAGGGACCTGCAATCATAATAAACTTCCGGCTCTTATCCTCTGCAATCCTCCTTGCAATCTCCGCAATCTTGCGTTCCTGCAAAGCCTCCTGGGCCATAACCAAATCCTGCATTCCTCCCTTGGAAATACAGTCATTCAGCTCGCCCACTGTAGATACCTCCAACATATCTCCCCAGGAAACGGACTCCTTCATAACCTGGAAAATCTTATGCTGCGGTTTAAATGGAGGCACAGTCTTTGGCTCTGCCTGAAGGGGGAATTGAATCACAAATCCCACATCATAGGGGTACAGCTCAAAATACTTCAGATAACTGGTATCCGGCACCATATATCCATAGTAATAATCCTCAAAGTCTCCCAGAGAATAGATATTCACACGAGAGGCACGGCGATAACGGAACAGCTTTTCCTTATCGTACATTTTGTGCTCATGGAAAATGTTAAGCGCCTCATCCGTATTCACATTCCGCTTCTCAATGGGCATCTTGCGATCCACATACTCCAGCATCTTTGCCTTAATCCGTCCAAGAAGCTCCTCGTTTAAAAGGAGATCCCCCTCCAGCGTACAATAATAGCCGTTACTAAGAGAGTATTGAACCTGCGCCCGGTGTATCTTATCATGGCCCACCACCTTGTATACTGCCTTCATCAAAAGCAGAGTCATACTTCTGCGATAAGTCTGCTGGCCGATAAAGCTGCCCGTAGTCAGAAAGCTCAGCTCACAATCAGAAGAAAGCTTTTTCCCCAGCTCCTGAAGTTTATAATTCACGGAGGCCAGTACAATATCATGGGAATAATCCTTCTGACATTCCTTCGCAATGGTCTGATAAGAGGTTCCTTCCGGATACTCATATACCTTCCCGTCAATCGTTACCTTGTAATCCATTCCGCATCCTCCTATTCCGGTTTTTATCCTAACACTTTCAACAAGCATGATTACATACCTGCAAAAGTACAAACTTAGGCACTTTTACAATAACAATACCAAAGCCTTATCCCTCTCAAAGCACGGTAAAAGGCTGGCTAATCGCCGCTGTATGAATAACAAGCTCCGGAAAATGATTTTCCAGAAATACCTTCATATCCTCAATAAAAATATGCTCAATCCCATAGTGGCCCGCATCAATCACCGCCATGCCGCAGTCCTCCATGTCAATTCCTGTATGGTGATCAATATCTCCTGTAATCAGCACATCCGCTCCCGACATAAGCGCCGGCTTGGCCATACTCTTTCCGGCCCCCGGAGACAGGGCGGCTATCCTTACTATCTTATTCAAATCCCCGAAAACCTTTACATTCGGCAGATGAAAACGCTTCTTCACAAGCTCGGCACACTCCTTTAGAGTCATAGAGACAGACAGCCGCCCAACCCGGCCAATCCCCTCCCCGTCAAAAACTTCTTCCAGAACAAAGGTATCCAAAAGACCCAGACAGGACGCCGAAAGCTCTGCCATCCCCATCACATCATAATTCGTGTGCATGGCATAGTAAGAAACATTTCCCCGAATCAGACGTATCAGCCGCTCTCCCACATAATCATCCATAGTCACAGATTTGATGCTGCCGAAAATCATGGGATGATGAGTCAGCAGAAGATCTGCTCCTGCGCTGAGAGCTTTCTCTACCACAGCATCCGTAGCATCCAAAGCAATATAGACTGTTTCTACCTTTTGTTCCCGATCCCCGGCCAGCAGCCCCACATTGTCCCAATCGCAGGCATAGATTCTCGGATACCGCTCTTCTATTTTCTCAATCAGATCCTGACATTTTATCATAGAATCCCCTCCTTCTCCCCATCATCTTCTCATAACCCTCAGCCGAAAATCAATTTCTTCCCTGCCTTTCCAGAATACAAGCCGCCAAAGCTTCATTTAAGATTCGGATATCCCTCTGAATGGAATACTCTCGGGCAAGAATTCGCTCTTTCCCCTCCTTGGGAAGCCCTGTAAGAATCTTCTCATTCACCTGGATCTGCCTTGTTAAGAATTCCTCAAGAACCGAAAGTGACTGCTGCAAATCCGCCCGCCCGTAACGGTACTCAGATACTGTGTAGAACTGCCCTTTCCCCTGCACCGCTTTCATCATAGGATAATACTTCCCATCCTCATATACAATATCCTCACAAGTAATCAGCCAGTCATTTCTCACAAGCCACCGGCGGACACCTGCAATATCAGACTGAGGCTGCAATATCAGTTCCCGAACAGCCAAAAGAGCTTCCTTTCCCTCACAGAGAATCTTCTCCATCAGGATGCCGCCCATTCCGGCAATGAGAACGGTATCTCCCTCCCCTTTTCGAAGCGCTGTCAGGCCATCCGAAAGCCTTGTTTCTATGTATGGCAAAAGCCCTGCTTCCTCAATATGGCTTTTCGCTCTCTCAAGGGGGCCCTTATTAATATCCATGGCAATGGCAGAGGGAATCTGCTTTCTCTCACAAAGACAAATGGGAACATATCCATGATCTGTTCCCACGTCCACAAGACGGTTTCCCGTGGATACCATTCCTGCCAATCGTTCCAGTCGTTTTGACAAATTCATAGCTTAATCCAGGTAATCCTTCAATTTTCTGCTGCGGCTGGGATGACGAAGCTTCCGAAGCGCCTTGGCCTCAATCTGCCGGATGCGCTCCCTTGTTACATTGAACTCTTTTCCTACTTCTTCCAGGGTGCGTGCCCGTCCGTCATCCAAGCCAAAGCGCAGGCGCAGCACCTTCTGCTCCCGATCCGTCAAAGTACTCAAAACCTCCACCAGCTGCTCCTTCAGCAAGGTAAATGCCGCAGCGTCAGAGGGAACCGGAACATTGTCATCCTGAATAAAATCACCCAGATGGCTGTCCTCTTCCTCACCGATAGGCGTCTCCAAAGACACAGGCTCCTGAGAAATCTTCAGAATCTCCCGAACCCGCTCCACGGGAAGCTTCATCTCTTCCGCAATCTCCTCCGGGGTAGGCTCTCTTCCCAGTTCCTGCAAAAGCTGACGGGATACACGGATCAGCTTATTGATGGTCTCTACCATGTGCACAGGAATCCGAATGGTTCTGGCCTGATCCGCAATGGCTCTTGTGATAGCCTGACGAATCCACCAGGTAGCATAGGTGCTGAACTTATAGCCCTTACGATAGTCAAACTTCTCTACGGCTTTAATTAACCCTAAATTTCCCTCCTGAATCAGATCCAGGAAAAGCATGCCGCGGCCCACATAACGCTTTGCAATGCTGACTACCAGACGCAGATTCGCCTCTGCCAGGCGTTTCTTGGACTCCTCATCTCCCAGCTCCATCCGCTTTGCCAGCTCAATCTCTTCTTCTGCGCTTAAAAGAGGCACCTTACCTATCTCCTTTAAATACATGCGGACAGGATCCTCAATACTTACGCCGTCCGGTACGGAAAGATCGATTTGTTCAACGTCTACGTCATCTTCTTCCGAAAGGATGATCGCATCATCGTCATCATCACTGGTAATCCGAAGCACGTCAATATTATGGGCTTCCAGGTATTCCAGAATCTTTTCAAAGTGTTCTGCATCCAGTTCCATGTCCCCGAAGAAGTCACTGATCTCCTGATATTCCAGAATATTCTTTTTTTTCTTCGCCATAGCCAGAAGCTCTTTTAGCTTGTCCTCAAACTTTACCATGTTTTCTTCCATGTTGTTCCATCCTTCCATAACTTGTTAGTATTTTATCCTTAATCCAAAGAAATATGCAGTTTCTCCAATTGACGCCTGCGCTGTACCAAATGCTGCAGGCCTGTCATATCTGTAGGATCCAATTCTTTTGCCTTTTTTTCCAAAGCATTTTTGCATACCTTGTAAACAGTCTCCTGAAGAGCTTTCTCCATTTCCTCCTTTGTCTCCACCTTAAGCACTGCGTTAAAAACAGCCGCCGCCTTCCGCTGTTCCTGGGAGTCCACAAAGGTTCCCACAATCCGGGCCGGATTCAGTTCTCCCTTTTCCTGCTGTTCATAAAGCATACTTGCTATCTGACTGTAAAGGGGAATCGTAAAGTCCTCCGGCTCCACATAACGGCGAATCTCCCGAAAATAAGCAGGATCGGAAATCATCCAGGTAAGCAGAAGCTTCTGGGAGGTATCGCTTCCATCCTCTTTTTCCTTTTTATGGACAGACACATCTCTTGGCCGCTCTATCGGCTGCACACCGCCTAATGTGATTCCCATCTGGTTTACTTTTTTCCGAAGAGTCTCATAACCGATATGATACTGCTCCGAAAGAGTCTCTATGTAATTATTTCGCTCCAGTTCATCCGAAAAGCCCAACAGCTTCCTTGACATCTGATCGAAAAACGCCGTCTTTCCTGCCGGATCCTTCAGATTGTAGTTCCGCTCCAGAACCTCAATCTCAAAAAGGAAGCTGCTCTTTGCCTGGTCGATCCGCTCCTGAAAAGCCTCCGTCCCAAGAGCCTTGATAAACTCATCCGGATCCTTATAGGGCTTCATATTGATAACCCGAACCAAAAGCCCTGCCTCCTTCAAAATGGGAATGGCTCTGAGGGCCGCCTTGGTTCCTGCATCATCACTGTCATAAGTTAGAAGAACCTCTTGCGTATATCTCTTTAAAAGAAGAGACTGCTGAGCAGTAAAAGCAGTTCCCAGAGAAGCCACCGCCTGATTGAAGCCTGACTGATGAAGGGCAATCACATCCATATAGCCCTCACAGATTATCATATTCGGCTTTCGGGAGCTTCTGGCAAAATTAAGCCCGTAGAGGTTCCGGCTCTTGTCAAAAATCTTCGTCTCCGGAGAGTTTAGATACTTGGGCTTGCCATCGCCCATAACCCGGCCTCCAAAGCCAATGACACGGTTGTTGCTATCCATAATGGGAAACATCACCCGGTTCCAGAACTTATCATAGGCACCCCGTCTCTCATCCATGGTGATAAGCCCTGAATCCCTAAGCAGCTCGTCCGAATACCCCTCTTGCTTAAGATATTTGTAAAGCTGCCCGTTATACTTGCTGGAATAGCCAAGTCCAAAGCGGCGGATGGTATCATCGGACAGTGCCCGGCCCTTGAGATAGGCATAGGCATCCTTTCCGCCCTCCTGCTTTAACTGGTAGTAAAAGAACTTGGCTGCTTTCTTATGTATCTCCAGAAGCCTGCTTTTCCAATCTGCCTGCTGCCTGGCCTCCTTAGAATACTCCATCTCTGGCAGTTCCACGCCGCAGCGATCCGCCAGATGCTTCACAGCCTCCGGAAATGTAAAGTTCTCATATTCCATCAAAAAGTTAAATACCGTTCCCCCTGCATGGCAGCCAAAGCAATAATACATCTGCCTGTCTCCTGACACGGAAAAAGAAGGGGATTTTTCACTGTGGAAAGGACAGAGCCCAAAATATCTGGCTCCCTGCTTCCTAAGGCGGACATAGCCGGATATTACATCCACAATATCATTTTTTAAACGTATTTCCTCAATTAAGTCTTCCGGATAATACATAAAACACCTATTCTAGTTCTGCTTGTCCAAAGGCAAGTCCTTCAAAACTAAAGACTCCATGCCTTAGGGATAAAATACTCGTTAAACTTGTAAATGGCATATTGATCTGTCATACCGGAGATATAATCGCAGACAACGATCTCCTTTTCCTCCTGCTCCTTGTAAAGCATATCAAGAAATTCCTCAGACATGGTATCCGGATGCTCCATGTAGTGAGAAAACAGAGCCTCCAAAAGCTCCTGTGCCTTCGTCTCTTCTCCCTTGGCTATGGGATTGGTATACAGATTCTTAAACATAAAGGTCCGTAGATCCTGCATGGCCTGCCCTACCTCCAAAGACATGCGGATCATAGGCTGTTCCTCGCAAAGCTCCCCGGGGGGAGTCTTAAGACGGTCAATATTATGTATCACAATGTCATGAATCAGGGTATTCAGACGCTCCCTGGTAGAACCTCCGAGAATCTCCCGGTATTCCCTTGGAATATCCGTCTCCTCTAAGATTCCGGCACGAATGGCATCATCAATATCGTGATTGATATAGGCAATCTTATCTGCAAAGCGCACAATCTGCCCTTCCAGCGTAGCAGGATTGCCGCTTGTTCTGTGATTGCGGATCCCGTCCCGGACCTCCCAGGTAAGATTCAGCCCTTTTCCCTGCTTTTCCAGCCGTTCCACCACCCGGACGCTCTGTTCATAGTGGGCAAAGCCTCTGGTACACAGCTTA
Organism: Candidatus Merdisoma sp. JLR.KK006; assembly: GCF_036941035.1. Taxonomy (NCBI): domain Bacteria; kingdom Bacillati; phylum Bacillota; class Clostridia; order Lachnospirales; family Lachnospiraceae; genus Candidatus Merdisoma; species Candidatus Merdisoma sp. JLR.KK006. Next base: position 76,401 of record NZ_JAYMNS010000001.1, read on the forward strand.
TTCAGGGCCCTCTCCCCTGCGTGGCCAAAAGGAGTGTGCCCCAGATCATGCCCCAGGGCAATGGCCTCCGTCAGATCCTCGTTAAGCCGCAGAGCCTTTGCTACGGTTCTGGCTGTCTGGGAAACCTCCAGTGTGTGAGTCAGTCTCGTTCGATAGTGATCCCCTCTGGGGGTCAAAAACACCTGGGTCTTGTGCTTTAGACGGCGGAAGGACTTGCAGTGAAGGATCCGATCCCTGTCCCTCTGATATATGGGGCGAATATCACAGGGCGGTTCTTCCACATCTCTTCCCCTGGAAGCTCTGCTTAAGGCTGCATAAGGGCTTAGATACTCACTTTCCCATTGTTCTGTACTCTCCCGAATCGTCATAAGCCTCTCCTTTCCGGCAAAAGCCTTTCCATATGTTCCGTCTGCGTCGTCTGCAAAACCACTTCTTCACACTGACTAAACTGGTTCTATTATATTAATTCTGCGTCCGTCTCTGATTTCCTCTTTTTTTCATTAAATTTGGATATTCTTTTTTTCCTGTTAAGTTTCGTCGGATATAGGCCAGGGTTATTTTCTCCCCCTGTTCTGACAGCATATGCAGCAGATATTCCAAAAGCTCTCTCGTCTCCTCATGAATCACATAAGCTTCCTTTCCCTGCTCATAATAAACCAGGGGCTGATGCCTGTCATAGTCCTTTCCCTTGTAAATACGGGAAGCCGCAATCCGATCCATCATCATCTCCGCCACATACTTCGGCGGCATCTTCATGCCTGCCAGCTCCCTCCCCGTCTTTAAACTGTAATCAATCCAGTACTCATAGTGATGCTTATTCCTTCCTTTATGATGAAGCCAGGCGGAAGAATAGCCTTTGTTCTCCCGCTCCGCATTGTTGGGGCTGCGGTAGCCCTGGTAATATCTGCATCCGGGCAGAAATTCCGCAGGAGAATACTTCGACAGGTCATGAGTTAATCCCTGCCAGTAAAGGCCGATTTTAAAACAATATCTCATAACCAACAGCCTGTGACGGGTGATGGTACAAAAATGCTTCCAAGCTTTCATTTCCTATTTTCCTATCAGCACCATTATGGTGCGCTCCGGCACCGTGATCATCCGCTGATCCTCTAAAACTGGTTCCTGTCCCTCCTGGTAAATACTGTCTGCTCCCTCTATGCCCGTATCTACAGCAACCCTCCATAATGCTTCCTCCGGAAGTCCCGGCAGAGCATACTCATGGGGCATCCAATGCATATTATATGCCACATAGAAGAAATCATCCTTCCCTTTTTCCTCCGTTCCTGCTTCCACATAGCTGCCTGCGTACAGAATGCCCACACTTCTGCTGTAGTTTTCAAAATCTGCGAACCAGGCCTGCTTTCCATGGTAGGACACATCCGGATAGCCGCAGGAAAGGTAATCCGTCATCTGAAGCTCCCGACTCTGGCGGAATACAGGATGAGCCTTGCGAAATGCAATAAGCCCCTTCACATACGCAAGAAGACCTGTCTCCGTCTTCCCCGTTTTCCAGGGAATCCAGGAGATCTCGTTGTCTTGGCACCATGCATTGTTATTGCCTGACTGTGAGTTGCCTCTCTCGTCGCCGGCATAAATAAGGGGCGTTCCCTGACTTAACAAAAGGATGGCAAATGCATTGCGGAGCTGCTGCATGCGAAGCTTTAAAAGCCGCTTCTTCCGGCTGGGCCCTTCTTCTCCGCAGTTCCAGCTGTAATTGACATTGGAGCCGTCCCGGTTAGCTTCTCCGTTGGCCTCATTGTGCTTCTCGTCATAGGACACCAGATCCATCAGCGTAAATCCATTGTGGTTTGCCATGTAATTGATGACTCCATGCCGTGCAGGACTGCGCCGTGCGCGCCAGGTAAATGCCGTAAGCCGTCCCTCATCTCCCTTTAGGAAGCGTCTGCCATCCAGCATAAAACCGTCATTGTATTCTGCCAGATTCCGAAAGGCCGGCACTGCCTTTTCCTCATAGATCTCATCTAAGGCAAAACTTTCGCTGAAAATCTTCGTATGGCTTAAAAGCGGGTCCTGGGCCAGCGCCTCCACAGGCGCACCGTCCCGATTAATATGTACGCCGTCGATGTGATATTCCACCACCCAGTACCGGATACAGTTCAGAACCAGAGAAGCCTTCGTCCCTTTTGGAAAGTAGAACTCCAGAACAAGCTCTATCCCATTTCGATGAAGCTCTTTGATAAGCTCCTTTAACTCCTGCACCGGATTGTCCGAGGCTGCATAGGATGCCTTGGGTGCAAAATAATACGCCTTCGGGGAATATCCCCAGTAATTGATCCGGGGCTCTCCTCCGTCTAAAGGTGCATATTTCTTAAGCTCCGGATTGTCCATGGAGGCAAGCTCTGAGAATTCATATACGGGCATCAGCTCGAGCTGATTGATTCCAAGCTCTTTCAGATAGGGGATCTTCTCCTTAAGTCCCGCAAAGGTCCCTTTTGCCTTTACCTTAGAGGTGCTGTGCTTCGTAAAGCCGCGCACATGAGCCGCATATGCCACCACTTCCTCGCAGGGAAGGCGGAGGGGCCTGTCCCCCTCCCAGTCAAAGGCTCCGGGGCAGATTCTTCCCCTCAGTTCCTCCTCCTTTACGGCCTTTCCAAAGCTCTCTCTTCCTGCTATCCGGCAGGCGTAAGGGTCAGTTACAACCTGTCCGTCAATCTCATAATTATATTCGTATCTGTCTGCCGGCAGACCCTTTACCAGCAGAGAACGCAAATCTCCATATTGTCCGGTACCCTCCATGGGAATGGCGGCTTCCGCTTCTTTTCTTCCTTTTTTATAAAGCAATAAGCTGCATGCTTTTTTATCTGGTACTGCTACTGTAAAGCAGATATCCTCCCCCAGTTTTCGGACTCCCTGACCTTGAAGAATTCCCTCTTTAATGTCATGCTGAATATTTTTGTCCCATTTCTTCATTCAGTTCCCATCCTTTCCGCAATTTTCCGATTTGCAAAATATCGATTATCCCCCTATTATGAAATTATAAAATCGTATTTTTCATTATAGCAGGTTTTGTTGGGATTTGACAAGAAATTCTCCATTGATTTGCGGAAAATTTTTCAGAATCTTTAACTTTTTTTTGTAAATAGCACAAAAATACTCTTTTTGCAGAAATTTTAACTCTTTTCAAAAAAATCCGGCCTTCACTCATATCTTAAAAGGCCGGATTCAAACAGCACTCACTGTCTCAGATAATTATTGATCGTTCTTTGCAGAATTTTCAGACTGCTGTCCACCGTTTTGTCATTTTCCAAAATATTGCTGATCTCGCTGTCAGCCAAAGCCAGGGCCTGTTCATATCTTTTGAACTGAGGCTCAATGTGTCCCTCTTCAATGACCCGTCCCAAAAGCTTCCCGCTGATTACGGTATCGCCCACTTCCATATCCTCCTGCACAATACTTTCCATCTCACTGGACTGGGTGACGGCCTTCAACACAGAGGCTCCCTGGGAATAGCGGAAAATCTCTGTCTGCAGCTCCTCGTCATAGGTCAGAAGCTTCAGAAATTCCCAGGCCAGCGCCTCTTCCTCTGTACTGGCGCTGATCCCCATAAGCAGCGTCTCCACCTGGGAAAGATTATCTCCCTGGGTGCCTGCAGGCATAGTGATGCAGTCCCACTGAAAGTTGGCATAACGCTTGATTTTGTAAGGATAAGTTTTGTAAGTCCGGTACTCCGCAAATGTCAGAGGCATAAATGCCACATTGCCGTTGTTGAAATCCTCCTGTACCACCTTCTGTCCCTCATTCAGCTCGTTCAGCTGACGGATGTATTTCACAGATTCCACCAGACGCTCATCGGTAAAATATCCCTGTGTTCCGTCCGAATCAAAGATTTCTCCCCCGTTGGAGCAGACGGCATCCATCCAGTCATAATTGAAGATTCCAAACTGGTCCGGAACACCGTCCCCGTTGGTATCCTTTGTTACCTTCTCACAAATCTCAAAGAGATCCTCCCAGGTCCAGTCCTGGTCCGGCATCGAGATGCCTTCCTTTGTAAGAAGCGTCTTATTGACAAACATAAGTGTAGGTACTGTCTCATAGGGAAGCGCATACTGAACGCCTCCATACTGCCCTGTACAGAAAGCACTGGAAAAATACCTGTCCGGGTCAAAGGATGCATCCTGTTCTATCAGTTCATCCAGATTTTTCATCACGCCCAGGGAGGAAAACTGATTGAAGTCTGTTCCCAGCACCATAAATACATCCGGCTCTTTGTCCACCAAAAGCTTACGTGAGAACCACTCTGAATAATCCTCTTTCAGAACGCCGCTGTAATAGTGGATGCGGACGCCTGGATGCTCCTTTTCAAAACGGGCAATGGCTTTGTCAATGATCACAAAGCTGTTTGCGGTTGCCACATCCCAGTTGCTTCCTGTAAACATACCGAATTCCAGAATAATCTCTTTCTTTTTCCCATAATGGGCAAAAAACAGCAATATCACACACAGAACAGCTGCCATAGACGCCCATAGCCTTCCGGAAACCTTTCTTTTCTGCATCTTTTTCTCAATCCTCTAATACTTGCTTTGCTGCATTGGTCTGTACTGCCCAGATTGCCAGCTGGGTCCGGTCTCTGAGATCCAGTTTATTCAAAATGGTGCTTAAGTAGTTCCGTACGGTTCCGTCTGACAGTTTAAGTGTGTCTGCAATCTCCTTATTGGCTGCACCGGTCCCTACCTGAACAATGATTTTCCACTCTGTCTTTGTCAGTTCCTCCACGCCCTTATTTCCCACCGGGATCGTATAGTCCGCCTGGGCCATCCGGGAAAACAGGCGCAGTACCTTTGTGGCAATATCCGGATTGATCATTGCCCTGCCGCCGTATACTGTCCGGATGGCATTCTCAAGCTCTTCCATGGAAACGCCTTTTAAGAGATAACCGCTGGCGCCGAATTTCAATGCATTGTATACATATTCATCATCATCAAAGGTTGTCAGAATGATAATTTTTATCTGAGGATAATTCTCTTTGATAATCTTTGTACACTGAACGCCGTCCATCTTGGGCATCCGAATGTCCATAAGCACCACATCGGGCTTCTGCTTCCGGACGCACTGGATAACCTCCAGTCCGTCTGCCGCCACGTCAGTTACCTCAAGCCCTTCCTTGCTGTCAAGCACAATCTGAAGGCTCTGCCGGATCAGCTCCTGGTCATCTGCAATCAAAACCTTAATCATAAGTCTCCCCCCAGCGAATCGGTATGTGCGCAGTTACGGTAAATCCCTGGTGCTGTCCGTCAAAGGTAACCGTACCCCGCAGCATTTCGATTCTTTCTTTAATATGCTTCGTTCCAAAGCCGCTTTTCATCTCTTTACAGCCAATTCCGTTATCGTGGATCTTAAGAAGCAACTCTCCCTCTATCCGCTCCAGTGTAATCCAGATCTCCTTTGCCTGCCCGTGGCGGACTGCATTGGTGATGCTCTCCTGCACGACCCGATAGATGGCATTTTCCTCATCCTCATCGAATTTCAGATGCTTTTCCTCTGTTTTAAAATGGATGCGGACATCTGACACCTTACTCATATCTGTTACCATCTTACGTATGGCCACTTCAAGGCTTAAACGCTCCAGGGAATCCGGCCTCAGCTCGTTCACTGATCTTCGGATATCCTGGATGCCCTCTCTTCCTACCTTTGACAAAAGAGCAAGCTGTTTTCTTGTCTGTTCCGGCGACACGTCAACCAAAGCCAGACATGCGTCCAGTCCGGTGACAATGCCCGTAAGCGTATGCCCCAGAGTGTCATGGATCTCTCTGGCCAGGCGGTTTCTCTCCTTTGTCTGAGCCATATGCTCCGTCACGTCGGCATACTCCTGGAGCTGCTCATTGGCTGTCTGTAATTCATGGTAGAGACGGTTTACCTCTTCTATGGTTCCCCGCTGGACATTGATAACGTAGACACAGTACACAATAAACAATATAATATTCAAAGATAAAAGAATATTGTAGATGCTGAATAAGTACTGCTGTGTATTATAAGAGTAGTACTGAATATAATCCGACACATTATACAGCCGCATATAGATAGAAAGCAGCTCATAATCCGCCACCAGATATCCTGCAATGGCCACGGCTACAAATACCAGCTTCATCTTGCCGTCCTTTACATAGGCAATGACACCGGCAAACACCAAAAGCAGCAGTCCCTTATAGTTAAAGTTCAGCCGGTAAATCACAATACTGCACGCAATCAGATCAAGAATCAGCGTAGCGACATTCCATTTATTCGGTATTTCCTTCCAAAAATGACGCATCAGAAACGTTACAATAAAGATTCCCATGAAGCCCATGCAGATGATTAGATTTGCCTTGGGGTCTTCCGGAAAGGCTGAGATAGAATTCAAAAATTCCCGTGCATCATAATTGGCAAGAATTTTTCCTGTTGTTACATAAATAAGCACACAAATCAAGGCAACGCATAAAACATTCAAAATCAGCATTGCCCCCTGGAGCAGTGTTACAAAGCGTTCTTTCCTGTCAATCATACCCATCCATTCCAGTTCCGCAAGCCCTGGACAGTATATCCTTCTATGTGCTGTCCAGGCCCTGCTGTTAAACTATTGCCATCCGTTAACTTCATAGTCGCTCAGATTTTCCCTTGTAATCATATAAGGCTCTATACTGATGTAAGGCTCTATTTCTATCCCGCTTAGATAGTCATAAGCTTTTTTTACAGCCACTTCGCCAATGGTCTTAGGGCTCTGGGCACTGGTTCCGGACACAACCCCAAGCTCCAGCATTGCCTTAAAATCCGGAGAGCCGTCAATTCCGTAGATCAGGACGCCGTCTTCCCTGTGATACTGCTGCAGCGCCGCCAGCGCTCCTAATGCGCTTGGATCATTTCCGCCCAGAACCACATTGAATTCTATGTCCTTTTTGAGGAATTCTGCTATCATATCCGCTGACACCTCAAACTCTCCCGCCCCTGCCTGGGTATATACCACCTGATAATTTTCATTTCCTTCAATCGTGTCCAGAAAACCCTGTACACGATTTGTAATGGAGGTCTGAATTGGATTATCAATAATCACAATCCGTGCGCTGTCCACCTGCTTCATCATCTCCTGAGCACACAGAACGCCGGCCTGGTAATTGTCCGTCTCAATGACGGAGATCACATACTCTCTGTCCTTAACAACTGTGTCAATATTGATAACCAGAACGCCGGCTTCCCGGCATGCCTCCAGTGCAGGCTTCACCCTCTCCCAGTCCACCGGGTTCAGAAAGAGTACCTCAATCCCTTCCTCTATCATTTCCATTATCTGAGCGTTCTGTTTGTCCTGGTCCTGGCTCGGATCTCTGGAAATGAGAATATCTCCGTTTCCGGATACGCCTTCCTCAATAGCCTCATGGAGTACGTCAAAATACGGATTGTTCCTGGTCATATAGGTGGCTCCGAAAACCCGGGGAACATGTTCTTCCTTATTGTCCCGCAACATCCCACAGCCTGTCAAGATGCTAAGACAAATCATAAACCCGATTACGCAAAAACCCTTCAAAAAGCAGCAGTGCGGGAACCACATCTTTATGGTGCTTTTTTTCATCTTCTTCTCCACCACAAAAGCCTCCTTGGTCCGAAGACCGCAGAGACTTATTGTGTATATTGGTACTTTTTACCTTCCTGCTTTTTTGTTTCGGATGAAATCTACATACACTGCAAGAAGAATTACAAGGCCCTTAACAATATACTGCCAGTTGGAATCCACGCCCAGCAGATTCAGGCCGTTGTTCAGAACTCCGATAATCAGAACTCCGATCAATGTGCCGCCAAGCCGCCCGGAACCGCCGCTCATAGAAGTACCGCCTACTACTACTGCCGCAATAGCATCCATCTCTGCGCCGTCACCTGCTGTAGGCTGGCCGGAATACAGACGGGAAGCAACCACCACGCCTGCGATACCTGACATAATGCCTGTGTAGGTGTAGACGATAAACTTTACCTTCTGTACATTGATTCCGGAAAACCTTGCCGCCTGTGCATTGCCGCCCACCGCATAGATATGGCGTCCGAGCCGGGTGCGGTTAATCATAAGCGCCGCAATGATAAACACAATAATCATCAGAATTACCGGTGTGGGAACCGGCCCTACATAACCCGCCCCCGGGAATTTGAATGCATCCGTCATGCATCGGATGGGGGAACCTCCTGTGAGAACCAGGGCAATTCCTTTTGTTATATTCATAGATGCCAGCGTCACAATAAATGGCGGAATATCTGTCTTGCAGATTACAAAGCCGTTAAACATACCCACAAGGGCTCCCACTCCAATAGCCGCAAGGAAACCGACGATCTCGGGAAGACCGAAATTTATCACGCAGCCGGCCGCCACGACACCGGAAAGAGCAATCACGGAACCAACTGAAAGCTCAATGCCGCCTAAGATAATGACCATTGTCATACCTGTGGCCAGAAACAGGTTTGACGCATTCTGACGAAGAATATTAAACACATTCTTGGGAGTCAGAAACGTTGTCCTTGTAGTGGGAAAAATAACCAAAAACACACACATTACCAACAGTGCAATAATAATACCAATATTATCTTTGAAATATCTGACAACTCCATTCTTAAATCTGGCTGCCATAGCTTCTCCTCCTATTCCAGTTCCGTAATATCCCTCCCAGTACACTTTAACCTAAATCAATTTCCAGCCGCAAATCCATGCGTCTGTAAATCGATTTGCGCACTGTAAGGGATATTACTGTTTTAAGTTGCTGCGCAGCGGTACTAAAAGGTACTGTCACCGTTGCACTTACTTTGCCGCAAGCTGCATGATCTTTTCCTGGGTAACATCCTCATGGTTAAGGCATCCAGTCACCCGTCCCTCGTTCATAACGTAGATCCGATCGCTCATATTGATAATCTCCGGAAGCTCGGAAGAAATCATAATAATTGACATTCCCTGCTTTACCAGTTCATTCATAATGGCATAAATCTCCGCTTTGGCGCCTACGTCCACGCCGCGGGTAGGCTCATCCAGAATCAGAATCTTAGGAGACGTGGCAAGCCAGCGCCCGATCATAACCTTTTGCTGGTTTCCTCCTGACAGATTCCCGATAACCTGTTCCTGGCTGGGTGTCTTTGTTCCCATCATATCTATGTACTTCTGGGTGATCTCATCTTCCTTTTTCCCATTCACACGCAGATTCTTGATAAACTGGGAAAGGACTTCAATAGTAGAATTGAACCGTACACTCTGTATTTTATACAATCCCTCCTCCTTGCGGCTCTCGGGAACCAGCGCAATTCCATATTTTAATGCATCTACGGGAGACTTGATCTGTACCTTCTGGCCATCCACGTAGACCTCTCCGGACATATTCGGCGCAAGCCCGAAAACAGCCTTCATGGTCTCGCTTCTTCCCGCTCCCACAAGTCCCGCAAATCCGATTATTTCTCCCTTGTGAAGTTCAAAGCTTGCATCTTTTGCCATCTTTTTATCCGAGATATGCTCGCACCGAAGCACTACCTCACCTGGCTCCAGATAATCCCGTGTATAGTAATTGGTAAGCTCTCTGCCGACCATCAGGGCTATCAGATCGTCCTTTGTGGTCTCCTTCACCACCTTGGTGCCGACGGTTTCCCCGTCACGCATAACGGTCACCCGGTCGCAAATCTCTTCCAGCTCACTCATCTTATGGGAAATATAGATAATGCCTACGCCTCTTTTCGTAAGAGCACGCATTGTATCAAATAAGAAGCCCACTTCTTTGTCTGAAATGGAGGAAGTCGGCTCATCCATAACCAGAATCTTTGAGTTAAAGGAGATTGCTTTTACAATCTCTACCATCTGCTGCTGGGCAATTGTCAGATGCTCCACCAGTGTATCTGCATTGATGTTCATCTCATAGGTATCCATCAGCTTCTGGGCATCCTGTGTCATCTGCTTACGATTAATGTTCATTTTGTTTCCCGGCTCACGGCCCAGGAAAATATTCTCGGCTACGGTCATATACGGAACCAGAACAAGCTCCTGGTGTACTATGGAAATACCTGCCTCACGAGCTGCCACAACACCGTCTATAGCTGCCTTCTGGCCGTCTATATAGATCTCTCCCTCTTCTGCATGGTAAATACCACCCAGTACCTTAATCAGAGTGGATTTACCGGCGCCGTTCTCCCCCAAAAGCGCATGTACTTCTCCGGCCTTCAGCTGAAGACCTACATTCTTAAGGGCCTTGACGCCGGGGAAGGATTTATGGACCCCTTTCATTTCAAGTAAATACTGTTCACTCACGCATCGCCACCACCTGTCTTGAAAAATCCCGGTACATCCTTGCATTCATTTTGGAATAAACAACACTTGTATTTACTCAAGAATAAATGCAAGGATGCACCAGCCTGACAAAAGGGCTTTGCTCCGTCTATGGACCAAAGCCCTCTTATTCCTGTTCTATCAGTAACTCATCTGCCTATAAGGTGCATCTTACCGCCATTTGCTTACTGCCATCCGTCTGTTCCGTAATCTCCCACATTATCTTCGGTTACCAGGAATGTCTCAATGGGGATAAAGGCTTCTACATCTTTGCCGTCCAGCCACTCGTAAGCAGTCTCAGCAATCGTCTTGCCGATGGTAATCGGAGACTGAGCGCCGGTACCTTCCAGTATCGTACCCTCCAGAAGCTTCTTAACATCCGGAGAACCATCCACACCGTAAATGAGCGGAGTTACGCCGGCAGCGTCTGCTGCTGCATATGCGCCAAGAGCTGTGGGGTCGTTGCCGCCAAAGATAGCTACCACATCGGGATGTGCAGTCAGAAGGTCAGTAGCCTTCTCATTTGCCACCTGCTGATTTCCCTGGGCATCCTGCTGTCCTACTACATTAAAGGTTACACCGGAATCCTCAATAGCCTTCAAAAAGCCGTCAGTTCTGTCAGTTACAGACTGCATGGTCGGGGAATCAAGCACCAGAATGTCGCCGCCCTCGGGAACCTTCTTTGCCAGGTCCTCGCCGCATACATAGCCTGCATTGTAATTGTCAGAGCCTGCATAGGATACCAGATAGCTCATATCGCCAACCTGGGTATCAAAGCCGAACATAGGAATGTCTGCTTCCTTCAGTGCATCCAGCGCCGGAATAATGCCGTCTGCGTCTACCGGATTCACGAACATGATTTCAACGCCTCTGGAAATCAGGTCTTCAATCTGGTCAATCTGGGTATTGGAATCATTGCCCGGGTCTACGGAAAGCAGTGTATCACCGTGAGCCTCTACTACCTCACGGATAGCTCCCTCAAGCGCTACGAAGAAAGGGTTAGTTCCGTCCATACAGGTGTAGCCGAACACGCGTCCGCCGCCTTCTGCCGGTGCCTCTGCATCATTTCCTGCATCTTCCGCAGGAGTTTCTGCCGGAGCTTCCTCTGCAGGCGCTTCTGCCGGTGCCGGCTCAGACTTGCTTCCGCATCCTGCTACTACTGCGGCAAGCATAGCGGTACATAACAGTGCACTAAGAATTTTTTTCTTCATTTATAAATCCTCCCTTGAATTATTTTGATATGTTACAGTAGTAATCATAAATAATTTCCGTTTTTTGCGCACCTGTATTTTGTAATGAATTTTCCGTGACATTTGTCACTTTTTAATTTATAGGGCAGCGAACCGGACTGATATGATGCCGGCATCCCCCTTTGACACCTGCTGTAAAAACGCAAAGACCCCAGAGCTATTGCTGCTATGGAGTCTTTGACGTTATTTCGTTCATGAAACTGCTTTTTGTATTTTATATTACTCCCGGTTCTTATTCTGCTCCTGATTTGCATCTCTTTCTTTTATCTGCTCTTTTTTCTTTCTTCCAAAGAAAGGCTTCTTCCTGATAAATTTTCTCACCAAGCACACAAGTACAATGATAATCAGGGCCCAAATAACCAGATAAGGCAGGGAACTGATAAACCATATGGCAAAATTACGCATTCCCCGGCCGATATCATAAAGGTTGTCGGACAGGCGATATTGAATTTCCTCAAAGAAGGTCCTCTCCTCTATCACCGGCGTCACCCGCTCAACTTCGCTGATATCTATGGACACGGTACTGTAATTTACCCGATTGTCATAAGTTCTTAAGGTGGAGCCATAAGATTGAAGCTCATAGCGCACCTGGGAAAGCCGGCTCTCAATGGCAATAATATCCTCCATGGATTCCGCTTTCTCGAGAAGCTCCAAAAGCCGGGCCTGCTCTGTCTCCAGAGCCTGCTTGTGGCTCTCCACATCCACATACTGAAGGGTGATATCCTCAACGGATTCGTTTTTGCTGGTTACATTGCCAAGCTCACTGACAATGGTCACAAAGCCGTCCAGCTTCTCTGCTGGAATCCGAAGTGTCAGCCAGGCATAACGGTTGCCCTGCACACTGTAATAGCTGCTTCCGGAAATCTCGGAGCTTTCTATGTATCCGCCCAGTTCTTCCACTTTTCCACGAATGCTCTCCAAAAGAGTATCAAATTCTTTCGTTTCCATGGACATAGATACGGTTTTGATAAGCTTCTGAGAAGTGGCGGCAACACTGTCCAAGCCCGTGGTGGAAGATACCTCCATTCCCTGCTCCGTGGAAAATTCATACTCTTCCTCTCCCGCCGGAGCTTCTGCGTCTGCATACATGTCATTATAATATCCCGTATCATAGCTTTCCTGCGACATCGCCGGAGCTTCTGCTGCCGTTTCCGCAGACATAGACTTGGCTCCGCAGCCGCTTAAAATCAGTATACCTGCCGTTATTAAGGCAAGTTTTCTTATCTTCTTTTTCATATTTCCTCCATTTGAAGTTCCGTAATATCTTATCAGCACACCTCATCTAAATCAATTCCCAGTCACAAGTGCATGTGCCTGTTAATTGATTTGTTCCTTATTCCCAGGTCTGCTCCAGGGCTTCTTCCAGATCTTCCTCCGGGTTTTCGAATCGGAACTTAGAGCAGAGTATCATTCCGTCCAGATAGGTAACTACACGATACTGTTCCGCATCATAATCCCATTCATAGTTTTCCAGAAAAATTTCTTCATCCTGAGCCATTCCCGGTTCCAGACGAACTATACGGTTGTCTTCCTCCTCGGTCAGTTCCTCCTTAGGAGGCACCAGATACCATGCGCCGTCAATCAAAACCTCCAGATCCATAGCGCCGTAATAATAAATGAGGCGCTCATCCATATTGCCTATTGTTACCTTTATGCTTTCCGCATCCCTTGCTATAACCGGACTGTTGACAAGGGTTTTTACTGTCTCAGTCTTTTCCCGCAGCCTCTGATTATCCGCCAGAAAAATCCGTCCGCCCATAAATTCCACACTTCTTTGCGCACTTGTCCCTCCGGTTTCTCCTGCATCTCCCGCCGGCGCCTCCTGGGATCCACCCGCTCCTGAAGCGGCCTCCTCATACTCTCCGTATTCCTCTTCCGGCACCGCTGCAGCTTCTTCTGATGCCGACTCGTTCATCTCTGAAGATGACGCCATATCTGTGGTACTGCTCTTGGAGCTTCTTGACAGCAGCATGGTTCCTCCTGCCAGAAGGCCTCCTATCACCAGCAAAACAAGGATGCTTGCCGCAACTTTATTAAAGCTGTAAATAAATTCATGACTGGCCATTGTCCGTTGCTTGGAACGGCCCTTGGTCTTTAAAAGCTTCTCCATGTATTCCTGAAATTCTTCGGAAAAAGTATGCATACGAACAATCTCACACTCTGGGGGAATAAAGCTTAACTGCTCCTCCATACAGGCGTCCAGTGCCTCTTTTAAAAGCTCTTCCTTTTCATTCAGGGCTTTTTCTTTCTTATCGTTTCCCGACACGGGCTGCCACCTCCTTTTCCAGCATTTCCTGAAGCTTCTTTCTTGCCCGGTAAAATCTCACATTTGCCAGCTTGGGGGTTATATCTAAAAGCCCGGCAATCTCCGTGTCCGACATCTGATGAAGATACTTATACTCAAACACAACTCGATAAGCTTCATCCAGCTCCAAGATACAGGATATCAGGTAATCATAATTTTCTTTTGTAATATACTGGTCCAAAAGATCTGAAGAAGGATCCGCAAGCTCCGGCTCATAATCCTCCGAAGAACAGGTCTCAGCCTTGTTCTTTCTTAAGATATCAACGGCCTTGCTCTTTGTGATAGTCATCAAAAACTTCTTCGTCCTCGGACTGTCCACGTCCTCAATCTTATCAAGATGCCGGGTCAGCGCAAGAAAAGTCTCCTGTACCGCATCCTCTGCCAAATGGGCATCACTAAGAAGCTGATATGCCACATACCAGCAGAACTGCTGATACTGCTCATAAACTAAAGTAAACTTGTCTTTTTCTTCCTGGGTGTCCAACATGGATAAGTATAAAAGCATCTTAAGGGTCCCCCTCCCCTGCAAAATACGCGTCTTTTGCTTGTCTTTTACATATATAATAACGTATATGACTTAGGAATTACTACAAAAATCATTAATTTTTTTTTAAATGAGCCGGGCGTCAGAAAAATATCATATGCCAGACGGGGAGCTGGCTCACCGGATGGCATCTGATATTTTTCTGACATGGGGCGAATGCCCCAAAGCGAGACTGCTTCTTTTGCAGTCGAGCTTGCACGGCGGACTATATCTGCGTCAGAAAAATACCATATACCAGATGGGACGCTGGCTCACCGGATGGTATATGATATTTTTCTGACATGAGGTAATCCAAATCAAAAGGCTCAATCGTCACTATATTCGGATATCGATAAATCAAAAATTACCTCTTCGATTACGCGAACACATTCATCCAAATTGGATAAAATATCCTTTCCCCAAAAACGTATAACTGTCCAGCCTCGAAAGAGAAGAGCTTTGTTAACCTCATTGTCTCTTTCCATATTGCGTGAAATTTTTTTTACCCAATATTCAGGATTGTTTCCTCGTTCCAACTGCGGTTTTAATATTTCCCAATCTTTGCCATGAAAAAACTCGCTATCACAGAAGATGGCTATCTTATACTTGGTTAGCACAATGTCCGGTTTACCGGGAAGCTTGTCACAATTTTTGCGATACCTGTAACCTTTGTGCCACAATGCCTTTCTAAGCGAAATCTCTATCTTTGTATCCTTGCTACGAATATGCTGCATATTTTTACGGCGTTGTTCCGGGGTTAAGTCATCCATTTTCTGTCCTCTCAAAAATCAAGGATATAAACACCATCTTGGTATTTACGAAAAGTTACATATGTTTTTCCATAATGTTCCAGCATTTGTTTGGTTACAAATCCGCCAGAGGGAACGCCGATTTTTTTCCGGATCCATTCACCAATAATGGCATTACTTTCAACGCTATGCAAACCTTTATTTCCGGCCTGTGCCATCCTCATATGAAACGCCCCATAATCTTTTGTTATAACCCTGAACATTGGGCAGTTCTCATCATCTGGATTAATTCTATCCGGAAAAAATCCTTCTTTTTTGTCAAGCTTATTATATGGTATATATGCCTGGTTAAGATTTCTTGCAGTTCCATTTGGACGAATGCCCCAGTTCACGCCAGACCCATAACCTGTACCTGATCCATCCGATTTCAATAATGAAACTTCTAGTTTATCCGTTGGCATCATGGCGTCATATTTCAAATATTCTTGTTCTGAATTATCTGGTCCCTCAATATCTTCATTCATGCCATTTGTAATATTTTTCAGTTGATTGGGAACCTCAGGAGAAAGACAGTCAATAGTGTCTTTTAATAATTCTCTATAATAAAAAAGTGCATTTGCCGGATCACAAACGCAGACCGATTCGCGCCTTTTAAAGAAAGCGTTCATTGTGTAATTCAATGAACCGCAATAAGCAAATGATGGAACATAATCAATATGCTCATCCGGTCTGGACCATAAATATATTTTAGAATGAACTTCGCGTCCGGAACAAATATATCTGCATGACAGATTTGGCATCATACTGTTTTCATTGATTTGTTGAACCAGCCTGCATATATCTTCATGCTTTTTCTTTGACAGACTGGATTTTGTCATACCAAGAATAATTTCCACTGAAAGCGGCTTCACAAAACGGTTATTGCTCATTCCTTCGGAGAGTCCTATCATATGCGTTGATATGCGTTCACAGTCTGTGAAAGCAGTAATGATTTCCAATTTGGTACATTGTCCGGCTATCAAGTCAGTCCTGGCAGGCGCATATAATACCGGTTCCTCAAACGCCTCCGTCAAAAAACCTCGTTTATTTATCTCCATAATGTCAAAAGTATCAATCATTAATTTAATCTCATTCAAACTCAATTACAATTTGAGAACATCTATATTGATTTTTCTTCCGCTTATATAATAATCATACGCAAGTGCTGCCGGAAGAAAACGAACCTTAATATTCTGCAGGCCAAGAACAGACAGCATCTGCAATGATACCTCTCCCTTGTCAATAACCGTTTCACTTTCCGTTGGCATAATGAAGCAATTTTTCACTGCCGAGAATGCATGGTCAGCAATGAATTGCTGGTAAGCCAGTTGATATAGATACTGCTTCGTGATGGATTCTATTCCGGGCTGCCCCTTAGGTGCAGCCTCCGGTTCTAAACAAGCATTATAGTATTTTGCATCAAAAACGATAAACCAGTAATCCCGCCCGACTTTTTCTATAGTAATCAAATCAGGAGTCAGCGTATCATTTGCAGTTTTGCCTGCAGCCGTCCACAGCGGTTTTTCTATCAAATCAATTAGTCTCTTCCTGCTGTTATACTGCGGCTGCAATGCTATAGGCAACTTCAGCGTTCCCAGACAGGCATCAAGTTTGTTATCAAGGATGTCGGCGCAAACTGCTTCCCATACAAGGTTGAAATTGTTTGTGCCATATATGGAAAGACAGTCAATATCATATAAACTGCTGCTATGGGCTATATAAGCATACATTGTTTTGAGTACCTGTTGTTTACGGGTGTAGAACTGCGAATTGAGTTCTTTTTCCAACTGGTACAATATATATTCCTCATCCCCAAAATCATCCAGATTCTCGTCTGACAAATTTACTTCTGCAATTCCGAACATGTCAAGAAGATCGGCAGACCGCAGTTCCCTGGCGGCTTTTGTTAATATACATTCGTGCAGCCGTTTGAAGTAATCATAGTCGTCATTTATGCGTCTTCTTGTCTGCAGGTCAATGTAGTAGGGCCGGTTATGAAAGAGTAGTGTAAAGGTCTCATTGATTGTCTTGTCCCACAATATTTCGCCGGAACCATTGCTCTCAATAATCTCTTCGGTGTTGTTATATGTGCCATTTTCATAATAATCCTGCAGCAGGAAAAGGAGAACGGCAAGCAGGTTAAATGTCTGGCTTTCACTACTGTCATTCAGCATCCGGATAATCTGCTCTTTAGAATTATACTTTTCAAGCACTTTCAAAATCTGCTGCAGTTCTTTTTTGGGCTCATCTGCACTGAAAAGATATTTGGGATAGCATTTCAGCACACACCCCGCAATAACAATCACACCAACAAAGGTAAAAACATAAAGGAATTCATTTTCACCAATTTCAACGTCTGCGACTTCAATATCCACATCTACGAGATCTGACATCTCGCATTGACGGTCGGATGCCTTAACTGCTTTCAAAACCCCATATTCTTTGAGTTTTCGGATTAGAAGTATTACATCCGCTTCTGCACATTCAAATATGTTTAAGAGCTCTTCCTGTGTATACCTCTTCTGCTCCCGGACATACTTGGAAATCATTCTATCGTCTCCTCCAAAATGCCTGCGGCCGGGAGATCCTCAGGCTTAGTATCGATTTGGATATCACGATTAAAAATTCCCAAACCTTTTTCATCAAACTCATGGCAGATTTCGGAATAACGACTGCTCTTCTGGAAACAACCCTCAAATAAAGATGCTCTCTTTTGTCTGGCCGCATCTTCAAAGAGATACATAATCACCTTATTCTTAAAAGTCTCAATAAATTTGTTACGGTCGATTTCGTCTCCATTTTGCGGAATAACAATGTTCTTAGAGATAAAATACGGACCAAGTTGTTTGTCCTCATTTATTTTCTGTTTGGCTAAGAATTTGTTAATCGCTTTTCTCAGCTTATTCCATTCAACTTTCTGAACAACTTTCCTCCCAAGAATGACTGTCTTTCCCCTAATGCCTTCGTCATTATCATCTATTCCAATATACGCAAAATCCCACCGTCGTTTAAAGGCGGTATCCATAGGAAATACTCCCTGATCAGCACTATTCATCGTTGCCCAGATGTACATGTTGTCTGGTAGTCGCAGCTCTTCATAATCGCTTGATTGTCCGCCCAGTTCTTTCGCCAAGTACGCTTTAATATCCTCGGACGGCTTTACCGGATATTGGCTTACATTTCTTTCATCGCGATCTAAAAGCTGAAAAACCTCCCCGAATACTGCAGCTACATTTGCACGATTAATTTCTTCTATAAGAAGTAAATATGGTTTAACATCTTCTTTATTCTCTGAACGCCCATTTTCTATGGCTCTTACATACGTTCTCATAAAAGGACCCGGCACAAATTCATAAGATATCCCAGCTTTTGAAGGAACCGGCTTATACGTTCCCACAAAATGTGCATAGGAATAATCTGGATGAAATGTTACTCTTTCATATCCGCCGCCATTTTCTATTAGGTCCGCCCGTTCACAATTCAATCTATAACTTTTTCCTGTTCCTGGTGCACCGAAGACAATTCGATTATGTGCATATTCTTCTCCGGTATCCCTGTTTTTGCAACTGCAGCCAGTATAATATTCAGGTTCTATGTAAGGTTTATAATCCATGTCTTCCTCCTCAGGCGCATCTTCCTCCATTTCCATATCTTCATAAATTGAATTTACGGCATCAGATTTATTTTCTCCAAATTTTACAGAAGCCGGTATCATAACAGTTACGGCACCAAGAACCCTATCCATAAAATCCTGCGGAAATATTCTTTTAAAATTTTCAAGCAGATAGGGATACTCATCTAAGACGGCTCTTATGACCGCAACTGCCTTAACTATATCAAGAGTACTAAGAGCCTGTGACGGGTCTCGTGAAAGCTCCGGCCCTATATATGGTGCATCATAGGCATCTATATAATTTAAAAAATCCTCTCGTTTGAATGCTTTCTTAAATACGCAATCTATTTCTATATCAAACTTAAAATATTTTCCTTTACCATTGTAACCAAAATCATAAGGTTCTTTAGTAACATGAGCAACACCCTTAAATCCCGGTTTCCAGTCCACTTCGGATTTTCCAACATCACCGCCCAAAGTAACAAATACCTTTTTTCCATTAGTCAGTTCTTCTTTTAAAGTATAAACACCATCCACTGTTATGTTTTTTTCGCCGTTTAAGATGTTGTGAACTGTTTGCGGGAAACCACACTTCATTGATACAAAGCTGTTCTCTTCTTGTTTACATTCAGCAATGATTTCTACTGTCGCTTTTTCTAATACATCCACCGGATAGTCCTTATATGAGTCATATACTTCCTGAAAAGACTCACCACGTCTGCTCAAGGGACGCTCGTCACTCCATCCTCTCCGTCCATTATCCGGGAAATAATAATCAAACGAATCCTTGGCATATTTATATGTTGTTTTCTTGATTCCGAATCTTTTTTCGAGTACGGACCAATCGTCCATTCTGTTTTTATAACGGGCATCTGTCTTTGGCAGTCTTGCATAATACATACAAACGAGAGCTTGCTTCTCCGAATCACTGAGTTCATTAACATTTATCTCTTGAACCATCTTTTTACTCCTTTATACTTGCATCGACACTGTCGTAGGGAATTCTGGCAAACGTCTTCAACACTGCTTCAAAAATAATTTTTGCCCCGCGTGCGGGAACTGCCATGCCTATCTGTTTACGAACCTCCTCCTTACTCCCTTCAAACACAAAGTCATCCGGAAAAGTCTGCAGGCGTGCACGCTCTCTATTTGTAAGCGCTCTATTTTCTGACCAGTGATATACATGTGTGCCGCCGCCGCCTGAACCAGTAATCGTATATGAAGGTTTATTCGGATCAAGCCGTTTGTAAATCTGACTAATTTTTGCACCTTTCACATTCAGCCGCAGTTCCGGAGGGAGATCCGCCGTGAACGCATTTTGACCTGGTTTAATGTATTTTAAGCGTTCCACAACTTGCGGAGATTGCCTAGTGTGCTCATTATTTGGAGCATCTGCGGGTATCGGAGGAATTTCAATCGCACTACGGCAAGTCATCGGTTCGTAACCGTTAGGGGATGGCACCTTAAACTCATATGGCAAGTCGTTTCGAATACCAATAATAATCATTCTATGCCGGGCCTGTGGAATACCATATTCTTCAAAACGATAAAGATTAGGAACAAGTCTATATCCGGCATTTGTCATATCAGCAAGAATGCGTTTGAACGCCGTTCCTTCGTTCGCCGATTTGATGCCGCCTACGTTCTCTGCTAAAAACCATTTCGGGTGATACATATTCAATGCATTGATCCCGTAACTATATAGTGGTCCAAATTTTCCTTTAAATCCCAATTGTTCTCCAACAACTGAAAAATCATTGCACGGAAAGCCAAAAGCCAATGCGTCTATGTCTCCCAGCTTCGCAAGATCCAGTATATGTACGTCTTCGCAGTATACACTATTGGGATTATCCGGGCAGATATTATGCGTGTATGTCTGGCATGTGCTTTCATCATAATCATTTGCCCATGCATGGATAATTTTCATTCCGGGGACATCCGCATTCATCGCACCCCAGGCAAGCCCGCCTGGACCGCAGAATAATTCCCCGAGAGTAAATATAATATCGCTCATATTAATCTCCTCCTGCAAATGTTATAATAACATACAACAAATTTGTTACACGTGTTCGTAAAACTAATAAGTTCATATTAAGTCTAAGCATTGCTAATATACATCTTTCGCTCTTCGCTTATTTCTATGTTATCGTTCCAGTTTTAATATGATCGCTAACACCAAGTTCATCACATCACGGAACGCAATCACCTCAGCGGCTTTTAAGATTATATCAGTATCCCCTGACTTGCAAATTGATACTCCGCTGTTTCTTCCAAACTGTACTATTTTTCTGCCAAATCAACCATATTTGTTTCCATATGTCAGGTGGACATGCTTGTTGCCTTCAAAAATAAAATACGATCCTTATTGTATCCTATTTCATTCTGAAAAGCTATCATTTGTTCTGTGATTTAATATAATTTATATAAATTTAGATGATCTGGTATATTCCTATTACTATATTTATAATTGTATTTCTAATAAGCTCATAATCTCAAAATAGCTATTTTAAAATTCAAAAGGGCCGACAGCATTTTTCCTTTACTGTCGGCCTTTGTTTATCTGCTTTTATGTTAAGTGCAACTGTATAATTACAAGTCAGTTTCACCAAATTTTATAAAGCATCCGTACTGTAATTAGGCGCCTCTTTTGTAATATGAATATCATGGGGATGGCTTTCTTTCAGAGAAGCGGCGGAAATCTTGATAAACTTTCCGTTCTCTTTCAGCGCCTCAATATTCGGCGTTCCGCATAAGCCCATACCGGAGCGCAGGCCTCCAAGAAGCTGGAAGATGGTATCCTCCACCGTGCCCTTGTAAGCCACACGGCCCTCCACGCCCTCGGGAACCAGCTTCTTTGCTCCCTCCTGGAAGTAACGATCCCTGCTTCCGTTCTCCATGGCGGAGATAGAGCCCATGCCCCGGTAAACCTTATACTTTCTGCCCTGGAACAGTTCGAACTCGCCGGGAGCCTCGTCACAGCCCGCAAAGATACTTCCCATCATGCAGACATTGGCGCCTGCCGCAATAGACTTGGTAATGTCGCCGGAATACTTGATGCCGCCGTCGGCAATCACCGGAATGCCGTATTCCTTCGCCACCTCATAGCAGTCCATAATCGCAGACACCTGGGGAACACCGATTCCGGATACCACACGGGTCGTACAGATAGAACCTGGTCCGATACCAACCTTAACCGCATCGGCGCCTGCCTCAATCAAATCTCTGGCAGCCTGTCCTGTAGCAATATTTCCTGCAATTACCGGGAGATCCGGATATGCTGCCTTGATCATTTTCAGACAGCGGATTACATTTGCGGAATGACCGTGGGAGGAATCCAGCACAATCACGTCCACCTGGGCTTTCACCAGAGCATCCACACGCTCCAGCACATTGCTGGTAATCCCTACGCCGGCTCCGCAAAGCAGACGGCCTTTCTCGTCCTTGGCAGACATGGGATACTTGATCTGCTTCTCAATATCCTTTATGGTAATCAGGCCTTTTAAGTTCCCCTCATCATCTACAATGGGCAGCTTTTCTTTTCTTGCCTTTGCCAGAACCTTTTTGGCTTCCTCCAGAGTAATGCCCTCTTTTGCCGTAATCAGATTCTCGGAGGTCATGGATTCCTTGATTTTCTTGGTGAAGTCTGTTTCGAATTTCAAGTCTCGATTTGTAATGATACCAACCAGCTTTCTGCCCTCGGTAATGGGAACGCCGGAAATCCGGAACTTTCCCATCAGCTCATTGGCTTCCGCTAAGGTATGTTCAGGAGAAAGATAGAATGGGTCTGTGATAACGCCATTTTCAGAACGCTTTACTTTGTCTACCTCTTCGGCCTGTGCCTCGATAGACATGTTTTTATGAATAATACCAATACCGCCCTGTCTTGCCATGGCAATGGCCATGCGGTGCTCCGTAACCGTATCCATGCTGGCGCTCATCATCGGAATGTTCAGCCGCACGGTCTTTGTTAAATTAGTTGACAAATCAACCTCATTGGGAATCACTTCCGAGTAGGACGGCACCAACAGCACATCGTCAAAAGTAATGCTCTCACCAATAATTTTACCCATTTCATTCTCTCCTCTCACGTTAATTAAGATACACATCAGTTATTATTAATTTTCTATCTTAGCGAAAAGGGGACTTGTTGTCAATACAATTTCTGACAAAAAAACTGCAAAAAAAGAACTCTGGAAATACTTTTTGAAAATGTATGTTTTATGCGTACATTTGTCTTTTTCCAGGGGACTTCTGCTTTATTCGATTAAATTGCTAAAACAACTTCATCTTTCATCTTCTGATAGTCTGTCATTACACTTCCATACAAAATACGGATCATAATTTTCTAAATTTTCTCATCTATTTATAAAATCCCGTCACAGAGGATAAAATTTGAAAAAAGAAAGAGACATTACCTTTTTAAGGATAACATCTCTTTCCATATTTAAAATTACATGTTTAAACAATCGGATTCCTGCAAGCAACGGTACAAAGTTAAGTTTATCTTATCGCACCTTGACTTACATCATGCCGCCCATTCCGCCGCCTGCGGGCATTGCGGGAGTTTCCTCCTTGATATTTGCCACACAGCTCTCTGTGGTCAGGAAAGTAGAAGCTACACTGGTAGCATTCTGCAGGGCACTTCTTGTAACCTTGGCCGGATCCAGAATACCTTCTTTTACCATATCCACATAATCCTCACGGAGAACATCAAAGCCTACACCCGGATCGCACTCTTTCACCTTGTTGATGATAACTGCGCCCTCCAGTCCTGCATTTGCCGCAATGTGGAACAGCGGAGACTCCAGAGCCTTCAGGATAACCTTTACACCGGTTTTCTCATCGCCCTCAGTAGAATCAAGCAGCTTTGCAACCTCTTTGGTAGCATGGATATATGCGGAACCGCCGCCTGCAATGATACCTTCCTCTACGGCTGCTCTTGTAGCTGCCAGGGCATCCTCCATACGAAGCTTAGCTTCCTTCATCTCAGTCTCAGTTGCAGCGCCTACACGGATAACTGCCACACCGCCGGCCAGCTTAGCAAGTCTCTCCTGCAGCTTCTCACGGTCAAAGTCAGAGGTAGTCTCCTCAATCTGCGCACGAATCTGTCCGATTCTCTGGTCAATCTCAGCCTTATCTCCGGCGCCGTCCGCAATGATGGTATTCTCTTTCTGTACCTTAACAGACTTAGCAGTTCCCAGCATATCCAGAGTAGCTTCTTTAAGCTCAAGGCCCAGCTCCTCGGAAATCACCTGTCCGCCGGTCAGAATTGCGATGTCACGAAGCATCTCTTTTCTTCTGTCGCCGTATCCCGGAGCCTTAACGCCTACTACCGTAAAGGTTCCACGCAGCTTATTCATTACCAGGGTAGTCAGGGCCTCACCCTCAATATCCTCTGCAATAATCAGAAGCTTGCGGCCGGTCTGTACAATCTGCTCCAGAAGAGGCAGAATCTCCTGAATATTGGCAATCTTCTTATCTGTGATCAGAATGTAGGGATCATCAAGATTTGCCTCCATCTTCTCCATATCCGTTGCCATATATGCGGAAATATATCCACGGTCAAACTGCATACCTTCTACCAGATCCAGCTCTGTCTTCATGGTCTTGGATTCCTCGATGGTGATAACGCCATCCTTGGAAACCTTCTCCATAGCATCCGCTACCATATTTCCCACTTCATCGTCTCCGGAAGAAACAGCCGCTACTCTTGCAATCTGATGCTTGCCGTTTACCTTGCTGCTCATGCCTGCAATAGCCTCTACTGCCGCATCCGTAGCTTTCTTCATACCCTTTCTAAGAACAATGGGATTAGCGCCTGCTGCCAGGTTCTTCATGCCCTCATGAATCATAGCCTGTGCCAGAACCGTTGCAGTCGTGGTACCGTCACCGGCCACATCATTAGTCTTAGTAGCAACCTCTTTTACAAGCTGAGCGCCCATATTCTCAAAAGCATCCTCCAGCTCGATCTCCTTAGCAATGGTAACACCGTCATTGGTAATCAGCGGAGCGCCGTACTGCTTGTCAAGCACTACATTTCTTCCCTTAGGTCCCAAAGTCACCCTTACGGTATTCGCCAGCTTATTAACGCCTTCCTCCAGTGCGGTTCTAGCCTCCACACCGTACTTAATTTCCTTTGCCATTTTAAAACTCCTCCAGTCTTTTTAAACTCAAATATTATAATGTCAGGTCAAAACCTTTACTCTATAAACTCTGCAGGCCATTTTGCCCTATAAAGCTGCTATTCAACAATTGCCAGAATATCATTCTGCTTTACAATAATATACTCTTCATCCCCAAGCTTAACCTCATTGCCTGCATACTTGGAATAGATAACCTTATCGCCCTCTTTCACATGCATGGTCACTTCTTTCCCGTCAACCATTCCGCCAGGTCCTACTGCGATAACCTCCGCCTGCTGTGGCTTCTCCTGAGACTTGCTGGCCAAAATAATTCCGGAAGCCGTAGTCTCTTCCGCTTCAAACTGTTTCAGTACAACTCTGTCACCCAATGGTACTAATTTCATTTCTATTCCTCCTTAAGCTTTATACTATGCATTTTTATTATTAGCACTCACCAACATCGAGTGCTAACTTACGGATATTATATTAATGCTTTCAATTTTATTTGTCAACACATTTTCAAAAATTTATTCTTTTTTTATTTTTTCATCAAACCCCAACCATCTCCCCAATCAAACCAAACCACCCAAACCCCACCACCTTACACACAAAAAATACGATTAAATTCAACGTCATAAAAATGAGCTTTTCCAACTTAAATCAATACCCTCACTATTCACCTTCCACATTCCGCCCATAAACAGGGTGTGCCGAAAAACAGGTCCGCAGACTTTTTCGATATCAGGTGTCCGGCTGTTTGCGTACACGCTGTATGATCTGGGCGAACATTACTCAAGATACCCAAAAGCCCTCAAAAACGTCCAAAGTAATGTCCGCTCAGAGCATGCAGCATGTACGCAAACCGTCCGAACACAGGATATGAAAATGGCTGCGGACCTGTTTTACGGCGCACCCGTCCATCCCCACACAAAAAAAGCTGAACAGAAATCCCACTTCCCATTCAGCCTTCGTACCTCCATCAAGCCTTTTTAAGCTTCTCCAACTCCTCAAACACCACATCATTCACCACTTTAATATACGTCCCCTTCATGCCCGAAGACCGGGACTCAATCACCCCTGCACTCTCAAACTTCCGAAGCGCATTCACAATCACAGACCGTGTAATCCCCACGCTATCCGCAATCCTGCTGGCCACCAGAATCCCTTCATTCCCCTTAAGCTCCGCAAAAATATGCGTAATAGCCTCCAGTTCCGAGAAAGACAGCGTACCAATCGCAGACTTCACAATCTGAATCTTACGCTTCTCTTCCTCCGTCTCCTCATTCACAGAACGCATCATCTCCAGGCCAACCACCGTAGTGCCATACTCACTTAAGATAATATCATCAATATCATACTGTTCCCTGTACTTATATAAGAAAAGTGTTCCCAACCGCTCTCCCGCAATATCAATGGGTGTGATGATCGCCTGATAATCCTGTACATTGTCAGACACAAAGCCCAGCGTCTGCAGATTCACATTCTCCTTGGTAGAGAGAATCCCCAGAAGCCGCTCATTCAGCGCCTCATCAATGTGATCTCCCACCTCTCCGGAAATCAACTCCCGAATCTCCTCTACACCCTCACAGCGACTGACTCCAAGAACCTTTCCCTTTCTGCTGAGCACCAGAATATTTGATTTCAAAATATCCGTGAGAACCTGGCAGATATCATTAAATACAACCTTACTGGAATTGTTATTGTGAAGTAATTTGTTAATTTTTCTTGTCTTATCTAATAATTGTACGCTCACCCGCACCCCTCCTTTTGTAGAAGCCTAACCGAACATCATGCTGTGATACTAGCATAAGTTGTCAAACTTTTCAATTATTTTTTTGCAAAATTTTGAAATTTTTTTTACAGTTTCTACTTAATCACTTATTTAAAACAGACAGGTACGGTAGCTATAGCAACTTTTATCCCTTATTCTCCATTATTTCTTTCCCTCGTCTCCCGATATCCGCAGCCTTCGCCGGCACACACCAGATTATGCCCTTTTTCTACCATATAGCTGCCGCACTTGGGGCATTTCTCCTTTGAGGGCTTCTGCCAGGACATAAAATCACAGTCCGGATTGTTTTCACAGCCAAAATACTTCCGTCCCTTCTTGGTCTTGCGCAGAACTACCTCCGCACCGCATTTTGGACAGGAAACCCCGATTTTCTCCAAATAGGGCTTTGTGTTCCGGCAATCCGGAAATCCGGGACAGGCTAGGAACCGCCCGTGAGGACCGTATTTAATTACCATATTGCGGCCGCAGAGATCACAGACCACATCCGTTACTTCATCCTCAATCTTGACTTCCTCAAGCTCCTTCTCCGCCGTCTTAACCGCTTCCTCCAGATCCGGATAAAAGTTCTCCACTACAGTCTTCCAGTTGACGGTTCCTTCCTCCACACAATCCAGAAGTCCTTCCATATTGGCAGTAAAATCCGATTCCACAATCGTCGGGAAGGCTGTCTTCATCATATGATTTACCACCTCGCCAAGCTCGGTGAGATACAGATTCCGATTCTCTCTGGAAACATAGCGCCGTGCTATAATAGTCGTAATGGTAGGCGCATAAGTACTGGGACGCCCGATTCCCAATTCCTCCATGGTCTTTACCAGCGCTGCTTCCGTATAGTGTGCCGGCGGCTGTGTAAAATGCTGCTGGCTGTCCAGGGCTTTCAGCTCCAGCGTCATATCCTTGGAAAGCCCCTTTAAAAGCTGCCCGCTTTCTTCCTTCTCATCTTCCTGAACATATACGGACATAAATCCGTCAAAAGACAGGCGGGAAGCTGACAGTGTAAAGCGATAATCTCCTCCGTCAATCTTTGCAGATGAGGTCTCATAGACGGCGTCCGCCATCTGGCTGGCCATAAACCGTTTCCAAATCAGCTGATACAGCCGGAACTGATCCCGGGTAAGAGATTCCTTCAAGGCAGCCGGAGTACGGGAGATATCCGTGGGCCGTATGCCTTCATGGGCATCCTGAATCTTTTTGCCGCTCTTTTTTGCCAAATTGCCGGCAGAAGTATAGTTTTCTCCATACTGCTCCGTAATATAGGCCCTGGCATTTTTCTGAGCTTCCTCGGAGATTCGGGTGGAATCCGTACGCAGATAGGTAATAACTCCCACCGTTCCGTTTCCCTTAATGTCAACCCCCTCGTAAAGCTGCTGGGCCAGACTCATGGTCTTCTGAGTTGAAAAATTCAATGCCTTAGATGCCTCCTGCTGCAAAGTACTGGTAGTAAAAGGAAGGGGGGCCTTCTTCGTGCGCTCACCCGTCTTTACCTCCGCCACCTGGAAGGATACGCCTTTAAGCTCGGATAAGACTTTGTCCATTTCCTCCTTGGACCCAATGGCCATTTTTTTAGACTTGGTTCCGTAGAATTTTGCCTTAAGAGGCTTCTTGACGCCTTCCGGCAAAAGCTCCGCCTCCAAAGTCCAATACTCCTCCGGAATAAAGGCATTGATCTCTTCCTCCCGGTCCGCAACCAGCCGCAAAGCCACCGACTGTACGCGGCCGGCGCTTAAGCCGCGTTTCACCTTTGCCCAGAGAATGGGGCTGATGCGGTAGCCTACCATCCGGTCCAGCATGCGCCGTGCCTGCTGGGCGTCTACCAGATCCATGTCAATCTCCCTTGCGTTTTTCAGGGATTCCTTTACCGCCGTCTTTGTAATCTCGTTAAAAGTAATCCGGTACATTTTCTTTTCATCCAGATTTAATGCCTTAGACAAATGCCAGGAGATCGCTTCGCCCTCCCGGTCAGGGTCCGTTGCCAGATAAACCTTATCCGCCTTTTTCGCTTCCTTGCGAAGCTTTGCCAGAATATCGCCTTTTCCACGAATGGTTATATACTTGGGCTCATAGTCATGCTCCACATCAATTCCAAGCTGACTTTTCGGCAGATCCCGCACATGTCCCTGGGAAGCCAGTACCTCATAATTACTTCCCAAAAATTTTTTGATTGTCTTTACCTTGGCCGGTGACTCTACAATAACCAGATTCTTTGCCATGTATACTTCCTCTTCCTTCTATTACATTTACTACCTTTACAATACCCGAATAAAATTATTTTTATAAACCTCTTTTGCATATCCCTTCAGTTCTAAACTGGTCAGTATGCGAAGAACTTCTATCAGGGGAAGCTTTGTCCGTATGCACAGTTCCTCCGGACCCTGGGCTTGTAAACCTAAACAACTATACACTATATTTTCTGCCATTTCAAGATCATTTTTTTCATGTTTTTTAATCTGTTTTTTTAATTTTCCATTAATTCCTAATTCTTCCAAAATCTGTTCGGGAGAAAGCGCAATTCCCGCCCCCTGATGAATCAGATTGTTGCAGCCGGTGCTTAAGGAGTCCTCTAAGCGCCCCGGAACCGCATATACGTCCCTGCCCTGTTCCAAAGCCAGATCTGCGGTAATCAAAGAGCCGCTTTTTGCTTTTGCTTCTATTATAAGTACCATATCCGCCAGACCGCTGATAATTCGATTTCGCAGAGGAAACAGATGACGCATAGGCCGAATTCCCGGAGGACTCTCTGATAACAGGCCGCCCTGCTGTTCCAGCCGCATATACAATTCCCGGTGAAATTCCGGATAACAGACATCCACACCTCCCCCCAGAATCCCAAAGGTTTTCCCGCCTCCCTCCAGCGCCCCCTGATGGCTGCAGCCGTCAATGCCCGCTGCCATTCCGCTGATCACCTGCACTCCTCCTTTTGCCAGTTCCCGACCGAACCACATAGCCGCACTTCTCCCGTAAGCGCTGCAGGCCCTTGCTCCCACAATGGCCACAGAAGGGTCAGAATCCTTTGGCAGCTCCCCTCTCACATACAGGCCCCCGGGCTTGTGGGCAACTGTTTTCAGACGGCAAGGATATAACGGGTTTTCACAGCTTATAAAAGTGATTCCTTTCCTTTTAAGCAGCTCGCCTTCCTTTTCAAAGTCCCACTCCTTTCTTCTCCTGCATAACCCTCCAATGGCCCTCTGATTTTTTGGAAATCTCATTAAAAGCTCCTCCTCCTTTGCCATAAAGATTCTCTCCGGCGTCCTATATTGCTCCGCAAGCCGCCAAAAGAGCCCTGGTTCCCCAACAAGGCCGCTTGTAAACCAATGCCAGTATGCCTCCATGGATATCCTCATAATTCCCTCCCCCAATAATTCTTATCCGGCAGGCGGTAGTGAAGGGCTTCCAGCAGATGCTGCTCCAGAATCCGTTCTTCCTGCTCCAGATCGGCAATGGTACGTGCTGTCTTGATAATCTTATAATATGCCCGAGCGCTTAAGTTTAGTTTCCCAAATGCATTTTTTAAAAGCTTCTGTTCTTTTTTACCCAAAGGACAGTAATATTCCACCTGATTTCCGTTAAGATACGCATTAAAATGGATGGAAAGCTCCCTGTAGCGTTCCTGCTGCATCCCATGAGCCGCCTCTACCCGTTTTCGTATCTTAAGAGAGCTTTCATTCTGCTGCTTTTCGGTGAGTTCCTCATAGGAGATCGCCGGAACCTCTGCGCAAATGTCGATCCGATCCAGCAGAGGGCGGCTGATTTTTCCCAGATAATGGCTTACCTCCTGCTCCGTGCAGGTACAGCGCTTCCGATCCGGATAGTAACCGCAGGCACAGGGATTCATAGCTGCCACCAGCATACATTTTGCCGGAAAAACATAAGTGCCAGCCGTCCGTGAGATACAGATCCGGCGCTCCTCCAAAGGCTGTCTTAGAATTTCCAAAGCACTCCTTTTATATTCCGGAAACTCGTCTAAAAATAGAATGCCTCCGGAGCTTAAAGAGATCTCTCCGGGAGCAGGAATCCTGCCGCCTCCTGCCAGAGCTTCCGGCGTAACCGTGTGGTGCGGCGCTCGAAATGGCCTTCCAAGCATCAGCGAGGTCTGCTCCGGCAAGAGACCGGCCACGCTGTAGATCTTGGTCATCTCCAGAGCTTCCTCCAGGCTTACAGGCGGCAAAATCCCCGGAATCCGTTTTGCTATCATGGTTTTTCCGGAGCCGGGCGGACCAATCAGCAGCAAGTTGTGCATCCCTGCGGCCGCCACCTCCGCAGCCCTCTTTGCCACCGACTGCCCGTTTATCTGCGCAAAATCAGCATCGCAGGTGCATGCCTGTTCTCTCAAAAGCCTGTCCGTATCCACCTGTTCCGGAACTACCCGCTCCGGGTGGCGCAGGATTTCAATTAACTGACTAAGGCTGGAGACGCCGATAATCTCCATATTATCCAAAACCGCTCCCTCCGCAGCATTTTTATCCGGCACAATGCAGCGCCGGATTCCGCTGTCTCTGGCTGCCTCCGCCAAAGCCAGAATTCCCGGAACCGGAAGCACCTGACCGCTTAAGCTCAATTCCCCGGTCAGCATCACATCCTTTAAGCTTTCTTTCGGTATCTTCTCCAAAGAAGCCAAAATCGCCGCCGCAACAGGAAGGTCAAACCGGGAGCCTGCCTTTCGAATCCCTGCCGGAGCCAGGTTCACGGTAATCCGCTTAGGAGGGAGTGCAATTCCCGTATTGCGCAGGGCTGTCCGCACCCGATCCCCGGCCTCCCTCACCTCCGATGACAGATATCCCACCATCAAAAGCTGAGGCATTCCATCACTAATATCAGCCTCCACACGGACCAGATAGGCATCCAGTCCGTTTAAGGCTGCTGACTGTACTTTACTAAACATAAAAAGCTCTATCACTCCTTTTTCTGCAAAATTTCCCATGTTCTGTGTCCAAGACACGGATCGTCTACGCACTTTTCATGGGATACTGTTTTCTTTTATATTTTTAAGGAAATAACTTTGGCGACTGCCAAAGCTGAAGATTGTCTTATGTATTTTAGCGGCTGTCAAGCCAAATGAATATGCCGGCACAAAGTAAAGCCGCTCCGGACGAGAAGGCAGTCCGGCACATTCAAGCATCCGCTTTATCTTTTAATTATTTCCCATCATTTCTCCTTTCCTATTATAGCAACCTTTCAAAAAACACAATGCCAAATATCAAACCCTTCCGCTACTGCGCCCTTCTAAAGGCCAGCTCTCAAATATATTATTACCTGTCGGGAAATAAACCTCGAATTGAGATTGATCATAATAAGACATAAACAGATTACCATATACCGTAAAATAAAACAAGTACTTTTTAACCCATTCCGCCGTTCTCTTCCGCCATCCCAAAGTCAGGGAGCGAGCCAAAACCAGGACCGGACTTTTCCAATATCCCAGTGTCCGGCTGTTCACGCACACGCTGTTTGATATGAACGGACAATGCCTCAAAAAATATCGCACCCAACTTTTTATAAAGGCAATGTCCGTGCAGAGCAAACAGCGTGTGCGTGAACCGTCCGAACACGGATATGGAAAAGTCCGGTCCTGGTTTTGGCTCGCTCCCGTCCGTCCCTCACTAAAAATACTCCCTCAACTTCCCCAAAGCATTCTTCTCAATCCTGCTAATATAAGAACGGGAAATTCCAAGCTGACCGGCAATCTCCCGTTGGGTGTATTCCTTTCCGTTATAAAGACCGTATCTCATAATCAAAACCTTTTGCTCCCTCGGCGTCAGCACTTGATCAAGAAGCTCATACAGCTTCTTACTGTCCGCCTTCAAACTAATCTGCGCAAACGCATCTCTCTCATTGCTCTCAATAATATCCAGCAGATGAATCTCATTTCCTTCTTTATCCGTACCAATTGGTTCATAATAGGAAGTTTCCCTGGCTGTCTTTTTTCTGGCCCGGAAAAACATCAAAAGTTCATTCTCCACACAGCGGGCCGCATAAGTAGCAAGACGAGGCCCTTTTCCGCTGTCAAATGTGGTAACGGCCTTTATCAGGCCGATGGTACCAATGGAAATCAAATCCTCCACATCTTCCTCCGAGCCCTGATATTTCTTTACAATATGGGCTACCAGACGAAGGTTGTGCTCCACCAGGATATTACGTGCCTCAAGGTCTCCCTCCTTCAGCTTCTGCAGATAATATTGCTCCTCTTTGGCCGGTAGTGGTTGGGGAAAAGTCTTCAAAAAGGCACCTCTTTGGCGGATTTATATTATCTTATGATAATTCCTCCAAAGAAGTGCCTTTCCACTTTTATCTGCAAATAATAAGCCAAGCTAAAAATGCATGTGTACATAGCTGACAAGCCCTTTTGCACCACATCCTGCATGTTCTGTTATCCCGGACACCTGCTCATACTACGCTGTAACCCCATCCTCCTTCTTACGCAAAATATCGTAAGTTTCAGCTTCTTTGCTAAGCTTTACAAACAATTTCTGCTTCGGATGAGGCGCACTTTCCATGGGATTCCCTTCCTCGTCCAAAAGGGCCTCAACCTTCACAAGAACATTTTTTCCGTCCGGCTTCATAATCTCAATCTCGTCTCCCACAGAAAACTTATTCCGCTGTTCAATCTGACAATAGCCCCGCTCATCCGGCCCATTCACAATTCCCAGATACGTGTATCCCTTCACATACGTATTGCTTCCATAGATTTGGCTGTTTTCATCCGGCTTCCCATAAAAGAAGCCCGTGGTAAACTCCCGGTAGGTACAGCCGGCAATCTGCTCCTGATACCAGCTCATATTCCTTTGGTAAAGCTCCTGGGATTCCAGACAATCATCAATGGCCTTCCGGTAGGTTCTGGCCACCGTTGCCACATAAAGGGCCGTCTTCATCCGCCCTTCAATCTTAAAGCTGTCAATCCCGGATTCCAAAAGCTCCGGAATATGCTCAATCATACAGAGATCCTTTGAATTAAAAATGTAAGAGCCCCGCTCATTTTCATATACCGGAAAATATTCTCCCGGCCTTGTCTCCTCCACCACCGCATATTTCCAGCGGCATGGGTGTGTACATGCTCCCTGATTGGCATCCCTTCCTGTGAAATAATTGCTCAAAAGGCACCGCCCTGAATAGGAAATACACATAGCCCCATGGATAAAGGTCTCAATCTCCAGATCTTCCGGAATATTTGCCCGAAGCTCTCGAAGCTCCTCCATGGAAAGCTCCCTTGCCGATACCACACGCTTTGCTCCCTGCTCCTTCCAGAAACGGCAGGTCAGATAATTCGTATTATTAGCCTGCGTACTAATATGCCGCTCAATCTCCGGGCAAATCTCCTTAGCCAGCATAAACACACCGGGATCCGCAATAATCAAAGCATCCGGATGCACCTCCCGAAGCTCCGAAAAATACGCCCGAATCCCTTCCAAATCCCGATTATGGGCCAAAATATTGGCTGTCACATAGACCTTTGCTCCCCGTTCATGGGCAAAAGCTATTCCCTCTTTCATCTCTTCCAGGGAAAAGTTCTTAGCCTTCGCACGAAGGCCAAAGGCTTCCCCGCCTATATATACGGCATCCGCTCCAAAGACCACCGCCGTTTTCAGTACCTCCAAACTGCTGGCAGGTATCAATAATTCCGGTTTTTTCATACTTTATTCCAGTTCCGCAATATCCTCTTTCGTACCCCTTATCCGGAAGAACTTCCAGCACTATGGCACTGTGGGCATATTGCCGTTTTAAATTATTGTTTTACACTCAAGGTCACCCCGTCCCCCAAAGGAAGAATGGAAGTAACTAGCTGCGGATTGTGCTTCAATTCATAAAGATATTCCCGCATCCTGCTGTGAATGGTCCGGTTCCGCCGCTCCACAGCAAACCGGGATTCAATCAGTTCTCCATCCTGCAGCACATTGTCTGACACTAAAAGCCCTCCCGGTGCCAAAAGTCGCAACACGTCCGGAAGGAAATGGATATACTGTCCTTTGGCCGCATCCATAAAGATGAAATCAAAGGTCCCTGTCATTTTCTGCAAATATTCTGCCGCATCACCTTCCAACAGAGTAATCTGCTTTTCCCTTCCTGCCCTCTTAAAGTTCTCCTTTGCTGTAGGAATCCGTTTTTCATACTTTTCAATAGTGGTAATATGTGCTTTTGGATGTCCATATTCACACAGTAAAAGAGCAGAAAAGCCTACGGCTGTTCCTACCTCCAGAATAGCCCTGGGCTGTTTTGCTGCCAGGAGAGTCTTAAGAAAGCTCTGCATCTCCCGGCGTATGACCGGCACACAGTCTCTTCTTGCTTCCTCCTCTATCTGATCCAAAAGCCTGGTATTGCCCATATCCAGTGAATTGATATAGGCAGTCATTCTCTCATCAACAATCACTTACTCTTCCTCTTCCGGATCCTCTCCGGCCATCACTGCCATCATCTCCCTGGGCTTCATAGCAGTAGTAAGGGTATAGGTACCAGCCTCCAGCTTCTTTGCATACTTGGACACCTTTACCTGAATATAAAACAGCTTCCAGTCATTTACCAGACCCTTATCTTCCA
Source organism: Candidatus Merdisoma sp. JLR.KK006 (assembly GCF_036941035.1). Lineage (NCBI taxonomy): Bacteria > Bacillati > Bacillota > Clostridia > Lachnospirales > Lachnospiraceae > Candidatus Merdisoma > Candidatus Merdisoma sp. JLR.KK006. Next base: position 111,590 of record NZ_JAYMNS010000001.1, read on the forward strand.
TAAGCTTTGCAATATCAGAAATAGCAGAGCCATCCTCTATGGTTATCGTAATGCTTCTTCCCGGCTCTTCATCCACTGCCTCCTCCTGGAATACGGAATGTCCATAGTCAAAGGCCATGCCGCCCAGCCGGATAATTCCCAATATCACCACTGCTATGACTACAATTTTTAAAGCAATTGATAAGACTGTTAATGCTGCTCGTTTAATGTTCATCTTCCGTCTCCTGCATCTATCTGATACCGCTCTCAGCAAAATATTCTATGAGGCATATCCATCTCATAACTTTACACTTCCATGATAATAGGAAGAATCATAGGATTTCGTTTTGTCCTTTTCCAGATGAAATCACTTAAGGAATCCTTAATGACATTCTTCAATTTTCCCCAGTCAGAAATTCCCCTGTCAAGACAGTCATTCACTGCATCATTCACCACAGCTCTAGCTTCCTCCATCAGATCCTCAGACTCTCTTACATAGACAAAGCCCCTGGATACAATATCAGGGCCGGCCAGCAATTGATTGCTGTACTTTTCCAGGGTCATTACTACAATCATAATACCATCCTCGGCCAGATGCTGTCTATCCCTTAAAACAATATTTCCTACATCTCCTACTCCGAGGCCGTCTACCAAAATAGCTCCCGTATGCACGTGATCCACCACCTGTGCACTGTTTTCCCCCAGCTCCAGCACGTCACCAGAGGAAAGGATGAAAATATTTTCCTTGGGAATGCCCAGATTCTTTGCCAAATCCGACTGAGCTTTCAGATGGCGGTACTCCCCATGGACAGGGACAGCATACTTAGGATGCACCAGTGAATAAATCAGCTTGATTTCCTCCTGACATGCATGGCCGGATACATGAGCATCCTGAAAGATTACATCTGCGCCCTTCATAGAAAGCTCATTAATCACCTTGGACACAGCCTTTTCATTTCCCGGAATGGCCTTGGAACTGAAAATCACCGTATCGCCCGGCTTAATCTGCACCTTTTTATGGATATTAGCAGCAATCCGTGACAGAGCAGCCATAGATTCTCCCTGACTTCCTGTGGTAATCAATACCACCTGATCATCGGGATAGTTCTTCATCATTTCAATGTCGATCAGGGTTTTATCCGGCACATTCAGATACCCCAGCTCTGCTGCCGTCTTAATCACATTGATCATGCTGCGGCCTTCCACCACTACCTTCCTGCCATATTTGTAAGCGGAATTGATGATCTGCTGCACCCGATCCACATTGGAAGCAAAGGTAGCAATAATAATCCGGGAATTCCTGTGATCCGACATGATATTGTCAAACACCTTCCCCACTGTCCGCTCTGACATGGTAAAGCCCGGGCGTTCTGCATTGGTGCTGTCACACATAAGGGCCAACACGCCCTTCTTTCCAATCTCTCCAAAGCGCTGCAAATCAATGGCGTCTCCAAAGACTGGCGTATAATCCACCTTAAAGTCTCCCGTATGGACAATAATGCCGGCCGGAGAATAGATTGCCAGAGCAGAAGCATCCACAATACTGTGGTTGGTCTTAATAAACTCAATCCGGAAGGAGCCCAGATTGATGGATTGTCCATGCTGAACAACCTTCCGCTTGGTATGATTAATCAGATTGTGCTCCCGGAGCTTATTCTCAATCAGTCCGATGGTCAGCTTAGTGGCATACACCGGAACATTTATCTCTTTCAGAACATAAGGCAGCGCTCCAATGTGATCCTCATGCCCATGGGTAATCACAAATCCCTTTACCTTCTGTATATTATCTTTTAAATACGTAATATCGGGAATCACCAAGTCGATTCCCAGCATGTCATCCTCCGGGAAGGACAGGCCGCAGTCCACAACAATAATACTGTCTTCAAATTCAAAGGCAGTAATATTCATTCCGATCTGCTCCAGTCCGCCCAGAGGAATGATACGCAGTTTTGAATTGTTAATATTTCTCAATCTTCAACCTCCTGTTTCAATTTTCTTCCTTTTCCGAACAATCCCTGCAAATGCCGTAAAGCTTAACCTCATGATCCGTCACCCGGAATCCCAGCGCTGCCTGTACCCCCGTCTCCAGCGCTTCCAGCATATCCTTCTGAAATGCAGACACACGGCCGCACCGCAGGCAGATCAAATGATGATGCCGATGGTGTTCGCTGTCCTGTGTATCTCCAATCTCATAGCGGACAAAGCCGTCATCCAGATTAATCCGGTCAATCAGTTCCAGTTCCAGCAAAAGCTGAACCGTTCTATAAACAGTAGCTAACCCGATATCCGGGTTCTCTACTTTTACTCTCTCGTATATCTCTTCTGCAGTCAGGTGTTCTTCCGGGTTCTCTGCCAGTACTTCAAGGACTACCAGACGCTGCCTGGTTACCTTCAGTCCCTTTTTTTTCAGTATTTTCTTAAAATCCTCTCTCCCAATTGCCACAGATGCCACCTGCCCTTTTCTCCTTGCAGCTTTAGTCACTGGCTGCTGCTTTTCCCTTTCTAACGGGTGATGTCCACATCCTCCAAAAGCTGTTCAAAAATTCCTAAGACGCCTTCTAACTCCTGATCATCCTCTACAATCTCATAGACTGCTTCCTGATCTCCATCTGAAGACAAATCCTTCAAAATCAGAGCTTCTGCATCCTCTTTTTCAGAATCAGACACCAGAATATAGTCTGTCCCATTCAGTCTCGTTTCCTCCAGAACAAAAAATTCTGTCTCCTCTCCTGTTTCCTCCTGGATAAACGTAATCTTTTCCATTCCTTACTCCTCATCTCCCGGTTTTGCAGTTCCCGGTGCGTAAATACAATCCAGATAGCCCTGAAGTATCAAAACAGCCGCAATGGCATCCACATACCTGCCTCTGTCTTCTCTACGTACCCCGCCCTCCATCATAGCACGATTAGCGGCCGCCGTAGTCAGCCGCTCGTCCCACATCACAACAGGCAGACCAATCCGTCTCTCCAGCATTTCCTTAAATTCCAGAGATTTCTCTGCCCGCTCTCCCAGGGTATTATTCATATTTTTAGGAAATCCAAGCACAAACTGGGTCACCTGATACTCATGCACCAACTCTTCCAGCCGTGCAAGGGTCTGTCTCAGCTTATTTTCCGATTTTCTTCTGATAATTTCCACCGGCTGGGCCGTGAGACCTAACGGATCGCTCACTGCAACCCCCAGTGTCTTGGAACCAAAATCCAGCCCCATAATTCTCATAAGCTGCTCCCGTCTACTCGGATACCGTTGTCTTGATATAAACCTTCAAAAGCTCCTCCACCAGCTCATCACGCTCCACCTTCATAATCAGGCTGCGGGCGTTGTTATGGCTTGTGATGTACGTTGGATCCCCGGACATAATATAACCTACAATCTGATTTACCGGGTTATAGCCTTTCTCTGTCATAGCCTGGTACACCTGATGCAGAATATCTCCTACCCGAGTTTCTGTCTCCGGCATCACTTTGAAGTTTTGTGTGCTATCCAATCTGCTCATTTCTGCCTCCATAGGTTCAATGATAGATCCCATCTGCAGGTATCTTTTTGAACCTCAATATTTCACGCTCCTGATCCCACTGCCTATTATTCTACTCTATAATTTCAAAAAATACAATACCTTTTCAGAGAAGTTTACATAACAGAAACTCATTTTCTAAAGCTTTTATGCCCAAAGCAGAAACTATTTGTCCAGTCAAATCCCTGTCCGAGACAAAAACCGCCCGGCAATACTCTCTGGTGTGTCCGGTCTGATAAGAAACCCCGTTTATTTCCAGATACTCCTCCACCAGAATCTCCACCTGCCGCCCCGTCTGCTTTTTAAGATACTGTATCTCATGTTCTTCATTCAGTTTCAGCAAAGCTTTGCTTCGTTCTCCCTTTACTGCCTCACGAATCTGTCCCTCCATAGCGGCAGCTTTTGTCCCCTCTCTTCTGGAATATTTGAAAATATGGGTCTGAAAAAAGGCAATTTTCTGTAAAAAAGCCTCCGTCTCCAAAAATTCTTCTTCCGTCTCCCCCGGAAAGCCTACAATCACATCCGTAGTCAATGCCGGCTCTTCAAAAACACAGCGAAGTATCTGACAGGCTTTTTCATATTCCGCTGTTGTATAATGACGGTTCATCCGTTTCAGAACCCCGTCACTGCCGCTTTGCAAAGACAAATGAAAATGAGGACAAAGCTTTGGAAGCTCTCCTATGGCCTTTGCAAATTCCTCTGTAATAATCCTCGGCTCCAGAGAGCCCAGGCGAATCCGCCAAATCCCCGGAACTTGATGGACTGCCCGTATCAGAGAGAGCAAATTTTCCCTTTCCAGGTCCACGCCGTAAGAGCTTAAATGAATCCCTGTGAGAACCACCTCCTGATAGCCGCCTGCCGCCAGCTTCTCCACCTCACTGCAGATATCTTCCGCTTCTCTGCTGCGCACCCTGCCTCTGGCGTAAGGAATAATACAGTAGCTGCAAAATTGGTTGCACCCATCCTGCACCTTCACATAAGCTCTTGTATGCTCTGCCTGCTCCGTCACAGAAAGACTCTCATACTCCTTTGTGTGATTGATATCAATGAGCGCCTCTGCCTTATGTCCTTCCTCATAGGCTTCAAGAATGGAAATCAGATCCTTTTTCTTATTATTGCCAATAATCAAGTCAATGGAATCATCCTCTTGAATTTTCTCTCCGGCAGTCTGGACATAACACCCCACAGCTACCACGATTGCCTTTGGATTCAGCTTCTTTGCCCGGTGAAGCATCTGTCTGGACTTGCGATCCGCAATATTCGTCACTGTACAGGTATTGATGATATAAATATCAGCTCCTGTATCAAAGGGAACAAGCTCATAGCCTGCTGCTCTAAGAAGCTGTCCCATAGCCTCTGTCTCATAAGCGTTGACTTTACAGCCCAGATTATGCAGTGCAACCTTCTTCATATCTGACTTTCCTTTCGACTTTGTATTGACTTTTATTACCCCCCGTATTAAGATTAAGATAAGCTGGTAATAGCAGGAAGACAGATGCAAATCATTTCTGAAAATATCTTCCGGCAACTTGCCGCCGCAGGCCGGTAAGGAGGCATTACCTTATAATATTAGGAGGTATTTATAATGAAAACCGTAAAAATATGCTTGAATTCCATCGAAAAAGTAAAATCCTTTGTAAATGATATTACCATGTTCGACGCAGACTTTGATCTGGTTTCCGGCCGTTATGTAATTGATGCCAAGTCCATCATGGGAATCTTCAGTCTGGATCTGTCCAAGCCTATTGATTTGAATATTCATGCACAGGAAGAGATGGAAACTGTACTGAAAGCGCTGGAACCTTACATTGTTGAATAAACCTCAGCAAAAGATATAGTTCACCATCTACCGCAGTATACCATAATCTGCATGAGAGCCCAAAGTTCCCATGCAGATTTTTACTTCTAAAAAATGTCTGGTGTACATATCCTGTTCTCCACTATCCCACAACAATCAGTTCTGCCGTCTCAACAGCTTCCTCCACCATGGCATCAATCTTTTCCGCAAGCTTCGTCTCCGAACGCTGAATCACCTTAACATTCGGCTTTGTGACCGGATGCTTTGCCACAAAGATAGTGCAGCAATCCTCAAAGGGCTGAATGGAGGTTTCAAAAGTATCAATCCGCTTGGAGATCGTCACAATATCTTCTTTGTCAAATGCAATCAAAGGCCGGAATACCGGCATGGTACAGACCTCATTGGTAGCCGCAAGGCTCTGTACAGTCTGACTTGCCACCTGCCCGATGCTTTCACCTGTAATTAAGCCCAGAGAACCCGTCTTACGGGCAATCTGCTCCCCTATCCGCATCATATACCGGCGCATAATAATCGTCAGCTCCTCGTGGGGGCATTTTTCATAAATGTACAGCTGAATATCCGTAAAATTCACTACATACAGATAAATCGGGCCTGCATACCGAGCTACCTTGGCAGCCAGATCCACCACCTTCTGTTTGGCCCTTTCACTGGTGTAAGGAGGCGCATGGAAATACACGGCGTCAATCTTTACGCCCCGCTTGGCCACCATATAGCCTGCCACCGGACTGTCTATGCCTCCGGAAAGGAGCAGCATGGATTTGCCGTTGGTTCCTACCGGCATTCCCCCCGGCCCCGGAATCACATCGGAATAGAGATAAATCCGCTCCCGAATCTCTACATGAAGCATCAGCTCCGGCTCATGGACATCCACCTGCATTCCCGGAAAGCTGTCAAGGATCCGGCCTCCAAGCTGTGCATTCAGCTCCATGGACTGTAAAGGATACGTCTTGCGGGCCCTTCTTGCATGTACTTTAAAGGTCTTATGGCAGTCGCCATAACGATTATGGAGATACTTTACAACCTCCTCCGCCAGCCGCTCAAAGCCCTCATCCTCCAAGATCACCACCGGGCAGATTCCCACAATGCCGAATACTCTTTTTAAGGCATCCACTGCTTCCTCATAATCGTACTCATCCAGAGCCTCCACATAAATCCGCCCCTGCTCCTTTGTTACGCGAAAGGAGCCTTCCACCTCCTTTAGGGCATGGCGGATCTGGGCAACCAGAGCATCCTCAAAAAGATATCGGTTCTTTCCTTTAATAGCAATTTCTCCATATTTAATCAAAAATGCTTTGAACATACACTGCTCCTTCTTCTTTCATAGACATAACCTTTTTCTGTAACCATTCCCCGAACAAGCTTTGCTAATGCCTCTGGAACCTGCGAAGCACAGGAAGCAGCTCTCTTAACGTCTCCAGACAATACAAAAGCTCTTCCTCTGTAGTAAATTCGCTAAAACTGAAGCGAAGAGTGGAATCAAGAAGCTCCCGTTTTATTCCCATAGCCTTCAAAGTGCCGCTGACTGCGGGATGGTTGGAGGCACAGGCCGATCCGGAGGAAACATAGATCCCCCGCTCTTCCAGCGCATGCAGCAGAACCTCGCTGCGCACCCCCTCAAAGCTGACGCTGACAATATGGGGAGCGCTGTCTCTTCCTGTCCTTCCATTGACTGTGGTTCCTGTAAGCCTTTGAATTCCCTCTACGAACTGCTCCTTCAGCTGGTAAAGCCGGTCTCTCTTTTCCTCAAAATCTGTATAAATCTCCCGAACTGCCTCTCCAAAGCCTGCAATGCCCGGTACATTTTCCGTCCCCGGGCGAAGATCCTTCTGCTGTCCTCCTCCGTAGAGCAAAGGACGTATTTTCACGCCCTCTGCCGCATACAGAAGCCCCATTCCCTTGGGGCCATGAATCTTATGACTGCTGACAGACAGCAGATCTGCATGAAGCTTTTTGGGATGAATCTGATATTTTCCATATGCCTGTACAGCATCCACATGAAAGAGTATGGGTTTTTTCCTTTTTTTCAAAAGTTCTCCAATCTCCCCAACAGGCTGCACGGCTCCAACCTCATTGTTCACATACATGACAGAAACCAGAACGGTATCCTCACAGATCGCTTCTTCCAGATCCGACAGACGGACAATTCCGTCAGAATCCACCGGAAGATAGGTAACGCGAAAGCCCTGGCCCTCTAAGTTCTTTACAGCCTGTAATACGGCCGGATGCTCAATGGCAGTGGTAATCAGATGCTTTCCGGCTCTCTGGTTGGCATAGGCACAGCCCGTCAGGGCCAGATTGTCGCTCTCTGTTCCTCCTGAGGTGAAATAGAGCTCCTTTTCCTGAACCTTCAAATTGTGGGCCAGAATTTTTTTTGCCTCCCGCAAAACCTGCTCTGCTTCTATGCCTTTGTGATGAAGAGAGGACGGATTTCCATATTCCTCTGTCATGACCTGGTACATCCTTTTGGCTGCTTTTTCATAACAGCGAGTGGTGGCCGAATTGTCCAAATACGCTTCCATGCTTTCCAAACTTTCCTTTCCTGCCGGGCTTTTCCTTCATTTTGATTTCTTAAAAATGCTTTTTATTATATTCCTTAACACTCCAACAAATATGCCAATACGGAGATCAGCGCCATCCCTGCCGTCTCCGTCCGCAGAATCCGCTTTCCCAACGTAACAGGTACTGCCCCTGCTTTCATAGCTTTGGAAACCTCATCCTCCTCAAATCCACCCTCAGGACCGATAAAGATTCCCACCGACTGGCCGGGCTTAATCGCTGTACATACCTCCCGTGTGTGCTCTATCCCTCTGGCCAGCTCATAGGGAATCAGACAGACATCCAGGTGTCTTGCCTCCTCCAATGCTTCGAAAAAATCCATCACCCTGGCAATCTCCGGCACAATTCCCCGTCCGGACTGCTTAGCCGCACTCTCGGAAATCCCCATCCAGCGCTTTCGTCTGGCCTGCTCCTTCCTGGCATCCAGCTTCACAACCGTACGTCTGGTTTGAACGGGTACAATCTTCACCGCTCCAAGCTCCACACATTTCTGGATAATAAATTCCATCTTATCCCCTTTTGGAAGCCCCTGAAACAGAGTGATTCGGGATGGAAGCTCCGCATTTCCATCCAGCCGCCACATAATGGAAGCTGTCACCGCATCCTCACCGATCTCATTAAGCTGACAGCGATAATCTGCTCCCTGTCCGTCACTGATAAGAACCTCCTGGCCGGAGCGCATGCGAAGTACATTACGGATATGATTCACATCCGTTCCTGTTAAAATAATATCTTTTTCTCTGATTTGAGAGGGATCTGCAAAAAAGCGATGCATATCAATTTCTCCTGTTCTTAAAAGGCCTCCTGGCTGTAACCGAAACCCATTCGCCCTGATAAGTAACCTCCAGTACTTCAAAGCCGCAATTCTTTACCGTATTCACTACCAGCTCTTCCTTATCATCAATGATACCTGATGTGATATAAATGCCGCCTGGCTTTAGATGCTTCAAAACTACAGGCGTCAGGGGAACCAAAACCTCTGCCAGAATATTTGCCACTACAATGTCATAGCACTCATAGCCGGCCCAGTCCTCAACATCCCTGTCATCAATAATATTTCCTATTCGAAGCTCAAAGGAACCTGGTTCTATATTGTTAACTTCCAGGTTCTCTTTTACTGCATCTACAGCGCAGGGATCCAGGTCTGTGCCTTTGGCCTGCTTTGCTCCCAGCTTCAAGCTGATAATAGACAAAATACCGCTTCCCGTACCTACATCCAGAAGCTTCGTTTCCTTAGTCAAATATTTACGTATCTGACGGATGCACAGCTGAGTAGTCTCATGCATGCCGGTACCAAAGGCTGTCCCCGGATCAATCTGGATCAGCAGCTTGTCCTGATCCTCCGGTTTCGTCTCTTCCCAAGAAGGCTTAATCAGAATATCATCCACATAAAACTGGTGAAAGTATTCCTTCCAATTATTAATCCAATCCTTATCCTCTGTCTCAGATGCCGTGACGGTTCCCTCACCAATGGACAGGCCCCAGGTCTGTATCTCCTTAAGCCCTTCCCTCACCTTGGAAAGCACCGCCTCCTGATCCATCTCCGGTTCCAGATAAAAGCTGATGTAAGCCACACCGTCATCCTTTGGCATATCCGGAAGAATATCCACAAACATCTGCTCCTTATCCCGCTCTGAAAGAGGAATCTTGTCTTCAATCTCGATTCCTTCAATACCAGCCTCCATCATCATGCTGCTGATGATATCCTCTGCTTCTGTTGTTGTTTTCAAGGTGTATTTATTCCATTTCAAAGCTTCTCACCTCATCATTCCCGTCTTTTCACACATTTCTTACCATATCATATATTTTCAAAATCAACAAGACTTTCTTGCTGTTCGTATAGGCATTCGTCTAAGTCATATTCTGCAAAAAAAGAATTGCCTTTGGAATCTTTTCTACCATATCCCTTGGCAGCATCCCAAACTCCCCAAGCTCTTTCCTGCAAAGATCCCCTGCATATCCATGAAGCCACACGGCCAGCGCCGCTGCCTTCACCGGCTCCAAGCCCTGTCCCAACAGGGAAAGTACCATTCCGCTTAGAACATCACCGCTTCCCCCTTTGGCCATGCCGTTGTTCCCGGTGGTATTGACAAACACGCTCCCATCAGGATCAGCTGTCACAGTATCCGGTCCTTTCAGTACCAGGGTGCATCCATATTCACCGGCAAATGCCTTTGCTGCCTGTATTCTCTCCTGCATCCGTATTTCCCTAAGCTTCTTTCTTGGGACCTCATCTGTTTCTCTGGATAATTTCCCGCCAAGATAGGCAAATTCTCCTTCATGGGGCATCAGAATCGTTACCCATCCCTTTTCATGCCGGGCTTTTAAAACCTCCTTGTGATTTCGAATGGCGTAGAGGGCATCTGCATCTAACACAAGCGGCGCCTTCACCTGCTCTAAAAGCCGCCGAACCAGAATTACAAGCTCCTGGCTGCGCCCCAGCCCCGGCCCAATTGCTCCTGCGTCACAGCCGTTCATGCGCTCCAGGATCTGAAAAAAAGCCTCCGCCGAAAGCTTTCCTTCCCGATCCGGCATAGGAAACACCATTGCTTCTAAGCACATAGCCGCCGTAATCGGATAAATCTCACCGGGCACCCCCGCAAATACCAGGCCGCTTCCCGTCCGCGCTGCTGCCCCTGCTGCAAAAACCGGAGCGCCCGTAAGTCCCACACTGCCGCCCACAATACACACCTTTCCAAAGGTACCCTTGTGGCCGTCCCATGGACGCTTAGGAAGAAAATCTGCCGCTTCCTTTGCTGTAAAAGAATAAACCTGTCCTGCCGCATCTTTCATAAGCCGCACCTCCCAGCGAATGCTCTCAAACCTTCTGTTATGGTTCCAATACAAAACAGGGCCAAGGTCTTATCTCTAAGATCTTGATCCTGTTTTATTTATAATTACTTCCTAACTGTTCAGTACCTTCACAGTTACGATGCAAAATCCATCTAAAATCGCCTGTGGCGATAGGATTTTGCACTCCTGAATCATATTCTTACGGTCTCAGCAGCAAATGACCTCGCTTCGCTGGGTCAGACCCTGCTTCAACCTGTAGTGAATAGTTACATCACTTCTTACTTCTGTGCAAATATGGATCGCTGCTGCCGTCCTCATAATAATACCAGGTTCTTCCGCATATTTCTTTCGGATGCTCCTGATCGTCTTGGGAAATAAAAATTTCTTTATCGCAGCAATCCTGCTTTTTTGTAAAGAGTACATGATGATGGGGCTCATTAAACTGGAAAAACCACTCCTCCCATGGATAACTTTCCAAAAGTTCCTCTGAGGGAACTCCATGAATTACATAATGGGCACGAATCCCATCCTTCATGCAGATAACCTTCTGCCAGGAATAGGATGCGTAGATTCGCTCCTGCTCCGGCGTCAGATTTCCGAAAATCGCCTCATAGTCATATCCCAGTTCCTGCAGAGCCTTTCTGATTCCTGACTGTTCCATTTTTTCTTTCAGCATATGCCCTCTCCCCCTTTAAAATCTTTATACCTAAATACAAAACTCATGTTCTGGCCTTTGCCAAAACTGCTGGTATAATCATATCATCTGACACATCCGAATACAACATAAAAAGAAAATCAGGAAAGAATTTATAGCAACCTGCCGTCTTTCATGCTATACTGTGGATGGTTTTATAGTAGGAATTTTCATTGCAACAGCCGCACAGAATAAGTGCGGCAGAATCAGGAGGAACACATGGCATTTGACGGAATCACAGTTGCAAGTCTTCGCACCGAGCTCTCCAAGGCGCTCACCGGAGGGCGGATCACCAAGATCGCCCAGCCGGAAGCGGACGAACTGCTTCTTACCATAAAAAATAATAAAAACCAGTATCGGCTGCTGATCTCAGCCTCTGCAAGCCTGCCGCTTCTTTATCTGACTGACAGCAACAAGCCCGGTCCCATGACAGCGCCGGGTTTCTGCATGCTTCTGCGCAAGCACTTAGGGGGCGGAAGGATCATCAGCGTCACTCAGCCTTCTCTGGAGCGGATTTTGCAATTTGAAATCGAACACTTAAATGAGCTTGGAGATCTCTGCCGCAAGCTTCTCATTGTGGAACTGATGGGAAAACACAGCAATCTCATCTTCTGCCGGGAGGACGGTATGATCCTTGACAGCATCAAGCATGTATCCTCTGCGGTCAGCTCTGTTCGGGAAGTGCTTCCGGGAAGAACCTATTTTATCCCGGTCACTCAGGAAAAACTAGATCCCATGACTTTTGACGGGAACACAATGCTTCAGGCAATCTTAAGGAAGCCCCTGCCTCTTGGGAAGGCTGTCTACACCACGCTGACCGGATTTTCCCCGGTTATGGCAGAAGAGCTCTGCCATCGCTCCTCTCTGGATTCCCATCGGCCCCCGTCGGAACTGACAAAGAACCAGCAGGAAATGCTGCTTCACCAGCTCCTGCGGCTCCTTACGGATATCAAAGGGGAACTGTTTGCACCCAGGATCTTCTACCAGGGTAAGGAACCCGTAGAATTTTCTGCCCTGCCCCTTACCATATATGATGATTTGGAAGCCCGGTCCTTTTCCAGTATTTCCAATCTTCTTGAAACCTACTACGCCTCTAAAAATACCATCACCCGAATCCGTCAGAAGTCTTCGGATCTTCGCAGAATCGTACAGACTGCTCTGGAGCGAAGCCGCAAAAAGTACGATCTTCAGGCACGACAGCTTAAAGACACAGAAAAACGGGAGAAATACAAGATCTACGGAGAACTGCTCCATGCCTACGGCTATAATCTGGAGGAAGGCGCCCGGTCTTTGGATGCCTTAAATTACTATACCAATGAAACCGTCACCATTCCCCTGGATTCCCAACTGACCCCTCAGGAGAATGCAAAAAAATATTTTGATAAATACGGAAAGCTGAAACGAACCTATGAGGCCGTCACAGAACTCCTTGCAGAAACGGGAAAAGAGGTTGCGCATCTGGAATCCATCAGTCAGGCGTTGGACATTGCCCTTTCAGAAGAAGATCTGGTACAGATCCGGGAAGAACTGATGGAATCCGGCTACATCCGCAAAAGGAGAAGTCTGGATAAAAAGCCGAAGATCACCTCCAGGCCCTTCCACTACCTCTCCAGCGACGGCTTTCACATTTATGTGGGAAAAAACAACCTGCAGAATGATGAACTGACCTTCAAGTTCGCCTCCGGCAATGACTGGTGGTTTCACGCCAAGGGCACGGCAGGCTCTCATGTAATCCTGAAGAGCGAAGGAAAAGAGGTACCTGACCGGGCCTTTGAGGAAGCCGGCCGTCTGGCTGCCTACTATTCCAAAAGCCGCGGCAATGAAAAGGTCGAGATTGATTATGTGGAAAAAAAGCATGTGAAAAAGCCGGGAAGCGCTAAGCCTGGCTTCGTGGTTTACTATACCAACTATTCTCTGGTAATAGATTCCGACATTTCCGGCCTTACTCTGTTAACATAATTCTGAAGATTTTCTTAATACTGCCCTCTGTTTCTTGCTTTTTGGAACAAGGCTGATTATACTGGAAATAATATCTTTGCATATCAATGATATTTTATTATTTTAATGTGTATAACAGGGGGGTATTTTATGTCAAACAAATCCATGCGCAGACGGACAAGCATCTTATTTTCCGTACTGCTGGTGCTTTCACTATTTTTAACACCGTTAGGACCGCAGCTTCATTCCCAGGCAGCCCGGGCTACAGGAACGGTTAAAAACCGTATCTTAAATGTCCGTTCCTCCGCTTCCACCAGTTCCTCAATCGTGTGCAAGCTGACCCAGGGCACAAAAGTAACCATTATTTCCGACACCACAGGAGATGACGGACTGAAATGGTACAATGTATACTTTGCCTACAACGGAGATGCAAAGGAGGGTTATGTGCGGGCCGATCTGGTAACGGTATCCGGAAGTGTTCCCGGCAGTTCCTCCGGCAGTACTTCTGCGAATGCAGCAGCCAGTTCCGGTTCTACCCGTTATGTAAAGCCCGCTGTGGCTCTTGTCCGTACCTACGCTTCTACCAATGGTGATATTCGCTCTCGTCTGGAACGGGGAACAGCCGTTACTGTTCTCTCATCTACCACCGGAAGTGATGACAAAAGGACCTGGTACGAAGTTTCCTTTACCAAAAACGGAACTACTATGAAAGGCTTTATGCGCGGAGATCTGCTGGTTGAAACCAACCCCGGCGGCAGCAGCTCCAATACCACGGATGTATCCGGCGTTCGGTATATCAATGTGGACACTGCCCTGATCCGCACCTATGCTTCCACCAACGGAGATATTCGTTCAAGGCTTTCAAGGGGCACTGAAGTCACTTTAGTTTCCTCTGAAACCGGAGCCGACAAAGCCCTCTGGTATAAAATCTCCTACAAGGAGAACGGCAGCTCTTTAAAAGGCTATGTCCGCTCTGACCTGCTCACTCAGAACAACCCGGGAACCGGCAGTTCCGGCAATTCTTCAGCCGGAATCTCCAATCAGTCCGCTGCGGTAAAACCGGCTGTGGCAAATATCCGCACTTATGCTTCCACCCGCGGAGACATTCGTTCCAAGCTCAGCAGCGGAACCAATGTTACGATCCTCTCGGAAACCACAGGGGATGACGGACGGAAATGGTATGAGATCTCTTATACCTATAACGGTACCGCTCTTAAGGGTTATATTCGAAGTGATCTGGTGACTATCGGGGCCGCAACAGGAAGCAATAGCAGCGGTTCTTCCAGCGGAGGCAGCGCCAACACCAACACGCCGGCTGTTGCTCAGGTGCGCACTTACGCCTCCCCTTATGCCGATATCCGTGCCACCCTGCAGAATGGCACAAAGGTTACAATCCTGAAGACCGTTACTGGGGAAGACGGAGAAAAATGGACTAAGATTTCCTTCACACAGGACGGAACCCTGATGAAAGGATATGTTCCTTCCTCTATGCTGAAATAGCAAAATCCTATTTACAAAAAGACCGTTGAAACGGAACCCTGTGCTCCTTCCAACGGTCTTTCTTTTCCCTATTTTATGCCGCATGCAGTCTGACTTCCGCCTTACAGCCTGCCAGGCTTAATATCGCCTGCACTACCTGATGGCAGATCCGCACAATGTAACGGCAGTCCTCCTGCACATTGCGCTTCCGGCTCAGATACTCCTTATGAGCATTCCGGATGAAGTTCACCACAGCCTCTGCTGTCGTAAAGCGCCATGCCTCAATTCGCTCCCGAAATGCCTCGCCGCTTTTCACATACTCCCGAAGCTGAAACTTCAACTCCTTCTCATAGTAACAATGATCTTTAAAGTTCCCGTCATAGGTACTGTTGTGAGGAAATGTAAAATAATCCGCCACATAATGAATCACTTCCCCCAGATGCCGCATAAAAGCTCTGGGATTCGCCCGCTCCTGTCCATCCTTGTTTGACAATCTGCGGATTTGTTCCGTTACAAGGTCAAAAGTTTCTCCAAATTCATGCCGTCTGGTAATAAATGAAGGCTTGCAGTCCGGAAGAATGCTTCCCAGATAAAAAGCATTTCGATGTGCCTCCAGCTCCGGCACATGCATATCTTCTACAATATATTTTGCCAAAGAAATATGTGATTTTTTTCTCAAACTAATATCCTCCTCACAGGGGATTCCCTCTTACCATCCCCCGGCTGTTCTTTTGGGATTTACACCGCCTTTTTTATGATACTCTTTTTATCGGTCATTTGTCCATACCTAATTCTGCCAATATTTTAATCAATTAGAGCCATTTTTTCTTCAATTTTCCTTATTATCTCCTGACAGATTTCCTCAGCGCTCCGTCCGTCTGTAGTAATTACAATATCCGCAGCAGCCTCATAGCGCTCCTGACGTTCACCCATGAGGGACGCAATAAAGGAAATATTCTTGTCCTTCTCAAGCAATGGACGGTTATGGCTGTTCTTTACCCGTTCATACACCGTCTCCGGCGTGGCTGTCAGAAAAACCACCCAGCCTCCCTTATGCATAATGTCCACATTACTGGCCCGAAGAGGGGTTCCGCCTCCGCAGGAAACCACCAGCCCCGTCCTTCCATGAAGCTCCTTTAAAAGCTCCGTCTCCAGACTGCGGAAATATTCCTCGCCCTTTTCCTCAAATATCCGGGAAATCGTCATTTTCTCACGCTCTTCAATAACCTGATCCATCTCTATAATCTGACGCCCATGGTTCTGCTTCAAATATCCTGCAATGGTTGATTTTCCTGTTCCCATGAAACCGATCAAATAAATCGTGTTCTTCATACTTTTCTCCTCCTGTCCCTGCGCCCCTGCTCCTTTTACGAGCAAGCCAAGTATATCACACACGCTCCCTGACTGCCATATTTTTTTGATAACTTGATGGTCAAATGTTTTGATTTAACCATTGAAATCTAAAAATAGAACCGTATAATAAATGAAAAAGGAGAGATACTATGCAGTACGAAGTGACCAGCCTGAATACGAAACGCCTGCTTGCCGGATCTCTTAGAAAATTCATGAGAGAAAAAAGTTTTTCCAAAATTACTGTAAGCGAAATCTGCCTGGACTGTGGTGTAAACAGAAAAACCTTTTATTATCACTTTGAAGACATCTATGCACTTTTAAAATGGATTTTGGACCAGGAAGCCTCAATCATTTTTGAAAATTGCGATTTGCACGGAGATTTTAAGGAGATTATTTTATATATCCTCAACTATATTGATGCCAACAGGCAATTTTTAAATTCCATTTATGATTCTCTGGGCTACGACGGGCTGAGGGAGTTTCTTCGTGAAGATTTCATTTATCTGCTTTCTTCCATTATTTCCATGTTGGAAAAGCAGGAACGATATTATCTGGAACCGGACTTTCATCAGTTTCTCTGCCAATTTTACGCCGGCGCCCTTTCCGGCATTTTAAAGGATTTCCTTACGGAGCTCCATCCCAAAAGTCATGAGGAAATTCAGGAGCGTATTTCCCAAACCCTGGAGACCTCCCTCTTATCCCTTATTCGGGCGAAGGGGACGAAAGTCTCATAAGCTCCTTTTGCATAACTTCTGGCCGCAGGCGGAAAAACTCTTTTATTTTCTCTATTTCTTCCTCATACACTGACTTTTGATACTGGCTGGCTTCTTCTGCACCTGCAAACTCCTGTGCTTTTTTTTCTGCTATCAGGCTTATCTGATATTCCAGCTCACCTTCCATTTCCTGCTGTATCTCATCTATCACCTGACAGGCATGCTCATAGGAAAAGGCACCCTCCATCATATTTTCCATAATCTCTGTAAAGCGCTTCCGCATATCCTCCCGCTGAAGAAGCGCCCGTAAAAGGGGCTCTTCCCGATCCCAATTGCTCTCTTCTTCCCTCAAGACCTCTCCAAGGGTTGGATTGTCCGCCATAGATGAGCCAGTCCTTGCCATTCCTACGTCCAGATCGTATAAAAGAAACCTCCACCGGCCATCCAGGTACGGTCCGTTATAATTTCTTCCATTGGCATACCAGCGGTAAGCTTTGCAGTTGTTGTTGGGCCAGTCGGGGTTGGAAAGGTAGATTTCAATGGCACAGTATTGAAGAAAGTTATCAATGTCCAACTGCTGTTCCAATTCTGCAAAAATACTGTCATCTGTCAGATCTCGGAGCAGATATCCATAAGCAATATTAAAATCCCACGCAGCCTGGGCCTCTGCTTCGTCCTCCGTATAAATATTGGCGCTTCCCCGATGGGGTGCAAGCACCTGCCAGCTTCCCTCATCATTCTTCGTTCCGTAATGAGTTTGGAAATAGACATCATCATAGCTTTCTTCCATCCACTCAAATCCATAGTACTGTCCATTCAGCCAAACCGATGCGGCACAGAACTCCTGTGTATCCAAAAAACCTGCATCTCTGGCAAGCCGCTGACCCAGTTCGTTGCGAAGATAAGCCTTCTCATGATCATTGCCATGATTGCGCAGAATCACCTGCTTATACTCTGTGATTGGATTTCCTGTCCAGTCACTGCTGTTATTTAAAAATAATTCTTGAGAGATGCGTTTTTCCCCATAGTCTTTTCGTGCAATCAGGCGGAGGGATTTCATGTCATTTCCTCTTGAGGTTCCCCCGTGAACACGCATACCCATGTTCTGGGAGACAAGACATGTTCCGTCAGCGTCCCAGATTTCCGCATATATAGGCCGCTCAGACTCCATGCCCCTCAAGTTATAATTGGCCGGGGCAGTATCGGTAAAATCTTCATCCGGATTGGCCATGGCATACGCATCCCGGATTCTTCCCGGTACCAGAATCCCTCTGTCATAATCATAGAAATCCTCCGGATCGCCTGTAATGGATACAATCTTTGTAGAAAATCTCTCCTCTGCCTGCTTCCCCAGAAAATATGTTTTCGTATAGATCGGAGATGACTCTCCGCCTTCATAACAGGCTACGGCCCGGATTGGAACTGCCTTAAGCTCCTCTCCTGCCGTAAGTTTTATAGGTTCTTCATAGCGCATGGCCCCCTCGGCGGGCAGGCTCCCATCCATAGTATAATATATATCAGCATCCAAAAGAGTGGACAGGATAAGCTCCTGATCCTCGCTGTAAAAACTATCCTTTAACGAAAATGCAATCTCCTGTTCCTGATAGGGTTCGCACGCCTTCACCATCTGAATCCAGCCAGCAAGCATCAGTAAACCTAAAAGCAGGCAAATCCCTGTTATCTTTCGTTTTGCCATGACGTCATCCATCCCTTTAAGCCAAATCTGTGACATATTGTAAAAAATTTTATATCGGGATAAAACCGTCAATTTTCTTTTCGTGTATAAAAACCGGACACTTCTTTAAATCTGGGAAAAATTCTCCCCTATAGATTTTATAAGCTTTATCAGAACGCCTGCAAGCATCACCTTTGTCTTTACATCCTCCTGTCCAAGCTTTTGCAGAGCAGCATAGATCTTCTTTGGTTCTGCAAGCTCCCCTATATGCTTCACATCCGAGTCCTTCAGCACTTCATACAGGGCATCTATGAAGGTCTTCCGCTCTTCTGCCGATAAGCCTGCAAGCCAGTCTTTGATGGTTTCATCCACCATTCGGCTGCCCGCCGTTACCTTGCGAAGCTCTGCAAAACCACTGCCCTGTACCTCCCAGGAGTAAGGCTCATGCTGAAGAAGCCCTTCCTCTGTGCTGTGAACAACCGTATAAGGTTCCTCATGCTCCAGCAGCATCCCTACCACAGAAGACTGGGGGACAAAAGTATGTACTCGGCTCAGGATCTCCCGGTATCCCGGATCTGCCAGTACCTTCTTTAGAAAACCGGGACCATCATAATTATATACGGCCTGTATGCGGTCTCTTATATGGTCCTCGCATCGAATGGCGGCATAGACTGCCAGATTGCCGCCCTTGGAATGGCCGGCCGCATAGAGCCTTCCCGGGTAAATCCCGGCAATCTTTTCCAAATAATCTCTGGCTGCCCTCTGGCCGGGAATCTCATCCAAAAAGCTTAAGTTCAGATCCTCTTTCCAACCTGTAAGGGTTCCGTCTGTTCCTCGAAAGACCACAAAAGCGCTTCCATCCTCCAATAGAAGGGTAATGGCCGCAAACTGAAGCTCCTTTTCCTCATCCAGCAGCTCCTCAGCCGCTGTCAAACGCAGGGAGCCAAAGCGCCTGCTTTCTCCTAATGCCTGTATAAGCTCTGCATCCTTGGGCGTTCGCAGCCGGCTTTTCACAGCTTCCTCCGAAAGCTCCAGGAACATCTGGGACAGCTCTGAAAGCGTGATCGCCTCATGAGGATTATTTGACAACATATTGTCAAACTGTATGTAGGAGAGGGTACTTAAGATCAGACCGTCTACGGGCGAAACAGGGGACTGGGAAAAAGGCAGATCACCTCTCCATGCTATATAGTCAAGCATATTTGCCATGATGTCTCTCATCTCTCTTCCTGTTCTGTGTAATGCACATTCTTTTTTCTATTTTATGCAGTAAAAAATTCTCTGCACCTATATGTGGCTGTCAAAAGCATTTTTCTCACAAAAAGAAGCCTGACCACAGATTTTTCTCTCTGCGGCCAAGCTTCCAGATGCAAAAGCTGAGATTTCGATACTAAGCTCCAAATATCTCCGATGCCTGACGCATATTCTCAACAATCGGCACACCGAAGGGACACCGTTTCTCGCAGGCTTTGCAGGCAATACACTCTGATGCCTTGTGCTCAAGAATACCATAATGCTCCCGTACCGTTTCCGGCACACTGCCCTGTGCCTTGGCAAGATTCAGGAACTTTGTTACAGAAGCCACATCAATTCCCTTGGAACAGGGGGCGCAGTGGCCGCAATACATGCAATGGCCCTGCCAGCTTATCTTCGGCATGGAAGCAAAAGCTGCCGCATAGTCCTTTTCCTCTGCTCCTGCTGTCTCATAGGCAATACTGGTCTCCAGATCTTCCATGGATCTGGCTCCTGACATAACACAGGCCACTGCCGGACGAGTCAGGGCATAGTGGATGCACTGGAAAGCTGTCAATGCCTTTCCTGCCGGGGAAAGCTCGGCGCTTAAGAGATCACCGCCTCCAAATGCCTTCATAACGGTAATGCCTACCCCTTCTCTCTGACAGACCTCATAGAGCTCCTGCCGCTTGGGATCCATATTTACCAAAGGCTTCTCATAATTTTTCTCATCCCACAGAGACTCCACATCCTCATTGGCCGGGAGCAGGTCATAGCAGGGGTTCACGCTGAACATAAGCACATCTACAAGACCGCTGTGTACTGCTGCAAGGGCCGCCTCCGGGTTATGGCTGGACATACCGATGCAGCCGATGGTTCCTTTTTCCTTCAATTCCAAAGCGTATTTGATTACATCGCCATTTTTTACCGTCTCCCAGTCTTCCATGGAATCTACATAGTGGATCATACCGATCTCCACATGATCCGTCTCAAGGCGGCGAAGCTGATCCGCAAAGCCTTCCTTTACCTCCGAAAGCTTCCGGGTGCGCTTGTACTGACCATCCTTCCATACGGTACACAGATGCGCCTGAAGCACAAACTTCTCTCTGCGCCCTTTAAGAGCTTTTCCCAGATTGGAGCGAAATTCCGGGTTGGGCGTGTACAGGTCTATACAATTCACGCCGGCTTCCTCCATGCGATCTATATACGCCTTTACAGTCTCGTAGGGCTGATCCACAAAGCCCTCGCAGCCCATTCCGATCTCTCCTACCTTTAATCCGGTCCTTCCCAGTATTCTTTCTTTCATAGGGACCTCCTTACACTAAATCCTTCAAAATATCAAAGCAGTCAAAGGTTGCAAAATAATCCTTCGGCGTTTCTGCCCTGCGAATAAGCTGCACACTGCCGTCTTCCTTTAAGAGCAGCTCTGCGGATTTCAGCTTTCCATTGTAATTATAGCCCATGGCAAATCCATGTGCGCCTGTGTCATGAATCACCAGCAGATCTCCCTTATCAATCCCTGGCAGTTCCCTGTCAATGGCAAATTTATCATTGTTTTCGCAAAGGGAGCCTGTCACATCATACACATGATCCAATGGCTCATTTTCTTTTCCCATAACCGTAATATGATGATACGCCCCATACATGGCCGGACGCATCAGATTCACCGCACAGGCATCACAGCCAATATACTCCTTATGAGTATGCTTCTCGTGAATGGCCTTTGTCACCAGGCAGCCATAAGGCCCCATCATAAACCGTCCAAGCTCTGTGTAGAGCGCTACATTTCCCATGCCGGCAGGAACCAGAACCTCCTCATAGACCTTGCGGACACCCTGGCCAATCACACGAATATCATTTGCCTCCTGATCCGGGCGGTACGGAATTCCGATGCCGCCGGAAAGGTTGATAAAGCGGATATCCGCCCCCGTCTCCTTTTTCAGTTCCACCGCCAGTTCAAAGAGAACCTTGGCCAGCATGGGATAATACTCATTGGTCACCGTGTTGCTTGCCAAAAATGCATGAATGCCAAACCGCCTGGCCCCTTTCTTCATAAGCACCTTGTACGCTTCAAAAAGCTGCTCCTTTGTCATGCCGTATTTGGAATCTCCCGGGTTGTCCATAATGTCATTGCTGATCTGGAATACACCGCCGGGATTGTAACGGCAGCTAATGGTTTCCGGAATATAGCCGATGGTTTTCTCCAAAAAATCAATGTGGGTATAGTCATCCAGATTGATCACCGCTCCCAGCTTAGCCGCATATGCAAATTCCTCTGCCGGGGTGTCGTTGGAGGAAAACATAATATCCTCACCCCTCACGCCGATGGATTCCGACAGCATCAGCTCTGTCATGGAAGAACAGTCGCAACCGCAGCCGTAATCACGCAGAATATTAATCAGATAGGGATTGGGGGTTGCCTTCACTGCAAAATATTCCTTATATCCCGGATTCCAGGCAAATGCCTCCTTCAAAGCCCTGGCATTTTCCCGAATACCCTTCTCATCATAGAGATAAAAGGGGGTAGGATAGGTCCTGATAATCTCGTCTAATTGTTCCAATGTCACAAATGGTTCTTTCTTCATCTGTATAAACTCCTTCTATCTTAATTTTCATAAAAACATTGCTGCCATCATAACAAACCCAATGTATATGGCAATTGCAAAAGAATGCTCAATTTCTCTTGACTATTATAACCGCAAAGTTTATCATTTGTATAGCGAATAATTTTGATTATTATAATTTGTTTTTCGAATTATTTTGTATCCCATTGACAGACGTTTCTAATATGAAAGCAGAATACATTATGGATACGCAAAACCTAAGAACTTTTCTCACCCTTGCAGATGTGAAAAATTTCACCCAAACCGCCGGCCTTCTCTACATCGCCCAGTCTACTGTCACCAACCGGATTGCGGAACTGGAAAAAGAGGTAGGACGCAAGCTCTTTATTCGAAATAAAAAGAAGCTTTCCCTCACTCGGGAAGGCCTTCTGTTTCAGGAATATGCAAGACGTATTATTGATCTGGAGGAAATGTCCATCCGGGAAATGAATTCCCAGGCTTTTTCCCGTGCTTCCCTGCGCCTTGGAACCACCAACACCATCTATGAATGCCACCTGGCCCCTCTGCTGACTCAGATGTTAAAGGAAGATGCAGGTTATGCAATGAATGTAACCATCAGCCACTCAGTAAATCTTCTGCAGATGCTTCAGGACGGCCTTTTGGATCTGTCCTTTACTTATCAGCCCCTTCAGAAACCAGGCTTCTGCTGTCAAAAATTCCGGACAGACGAACTTCTTTTAGTTACATCACAAGCCCATAACCATTATCAAAAAGGGATCTCCAAAGCAGACCTTCCCAAGCTCAATTACCTTTTCTGTAATTTTGCCCTTCAGGAAGTAGGTCAGTTTATCCGGGAGCTTTTTCCGCCCTTTTATCAGTTTCCTTTTGAAATTGACAACAGTACGAAACTAGCTGCTTATCTTTGTGAAGGGATCGGCTGCAGCTTTCTTCCCTCCAGTCTCGTAAAGCCCTATCTTGAAAATCAATCCCTGATTTCCATTCCTCTTTTGGACTTTGAGGCACCTCGCATCAATAGCTACCAGTGCTGGCCAGAGGGAAAGGAACCGGCTTTTTATCTGTAAGCTTCCCTTAGTGCCGCTTGTCCTTTCCTATCGGATTGTGTCGTCAGCTCTCCTTTTATTCTTTTAAATGTATTAGAATAGCGCAAAGTATCTATTTTCATTCGGAAAAGTCGTTTCATTTTCCTTTCATTTTGCTGGTTTTGGGATTAAAGTATAAAGAAAGGAGGGTGTATCATGACGCTACAAATGAATCTTAGTTCTGAACAGAACTTCTCTGAAATCTACCGTTTTTTTCTGCTTCTCGGTATTACTCCAAATTATCTTGGATTTTATCAGGCTGCTTATGCCGTGGCCCTTTGCATGAAAGAACCGGAACGGCTGATCTCCGTTACCAAATCCATCTATCCGGATGTGGCAAAATATTTTCAGACATCAGCCGGAAGCGTGGAACGCAATATCCGCACAGTGGCCCGAATTTCCTGGGACAGCCATTCAAAGGTTCTGTCTGATTTATCTTCTGAAAGTCTCCAGAAACAACCCACGGTTTCCCAGTTTCTTTCTCTCATTGTGTTTTACTTTCTATATTCGGATTGCAAATATTTGTAGTCCTCCAATCAGGGAAGGTGCGGCATCTGTCCTTGATGCTTTCGCACCTTCCTTTCTTATAGGCAAATTTATATATAAAAAATTTTCAGTTCCTTTACCTTCTCAGTCACACAGCTCTTTTTGCTTTGAGCCATTTCTCTTCACTTTTGTCGTTTAGCTGTCTATAAAACGCTTTCATTTGCCGCTCCAAAGATACCGATAAGCTGTCTTGGGAAAAGCTCAACAATAATGAGGGCAACGACACCCACACAAGCCTCTGCTGTCAAAAGCTTTGTAAACAAGTCTTTTACTCTTTTATTTAGACCAGCTCCCATAAGAGTTGACATCATTGCAAATTGGGGACTTCCATCAGCACGAATCACCGGATTCATAGCCTGCCCAAACATATAGAAGGGAATGCCCAGGGAGATCCAAAAGAAATATTCCTTTGAGTGATAAAATGTCTCCTCATTTACCGTACCGCCGAACATTGCAATAATCTGACTGCTGAACATAAGATAAATCACACACAAAATCAGGCTGAAAAGTATAGTAAGCAGGATCGAATTTCCCATACTTTTACTTGCATCCTCAGGCTTATTTCTGCCAAGACTCAGGCTTACAAAGGCGCAGCAGCCGTCACCTGCCATTACTGCTATGGCCAGCGCAATGACCGTCAGAGGAAATACTACCGTATTGGCAGCATTTCCATAGGAGCCCAGGTATACGGCATTGGCAATGAAAATTTGGTCAACAATATTGTACAGCGCTCCTACAAGAAGAGAAATAATGCAGGGAATGGCGTATTTCCCCATCAGCTTTCCCAGTGGTTCCTCCATTAAAAAAGAATTATTTTCTGTTTCCATATCCGTTGCTCCTAAATTTGCACATGTTTTTTGTGCATAAAGGGATACCCGTAGGGTATTTCCTAAAAAAATAGCGTATAACCCCGGCTGCTGGATTTACGCCATAGGCTATGCGCTGAATAAAAATTATTGAATCTGACAGTTCTTCCCGCCACAATGATATTTGCGGATGCTTTTGCTGCATAAAACCATTTTTCCAAAACAAAAAACGTGTTGAAAATAACTGGATTTACGCAGTTCTGCAACACGTTCTTATTTATTATAAAATTAATTTTCCAAAATTTCAAAGGCAATTTTGCACAAAAATTGCAGACTTCTGTGTAACTGTTACTATGAAAGATCCTTTTCTGCGTAGCAGAAAACTAAATTCAGGGATGCACCATGCACCACTACCGACTTTCATTTATGGTGGTGCGCCAATGGGGTGCATGTGGGTTTACTATGAACCCCCACAGTGTTCACAGTAAAGTACAGCTTTACTGTGCATTCCTTTAATGCTGCAGTAAGCACCACTTTTATGTTTATGGAAAGTTTGCTTGACATTTCATGGCAGATGTTATATTCTGATAATGTAAAGTATACTTTCCATAAGGAGGAACTGTTTTGAAAAACCGCTTGGAAGAAATCCGAAAGGAGCGAGGCGTTACCCAAGAAGAACTGGCTGGCTCGCTGGAAGTCTCCAGACAGACCATCGGATCGTTGGAAAATGGACGTTATAATCCGTCTATTCTGCTTGCTTTTAAGATTGCCCGCTACTTTCACATGACCATTGAAGAAATTTTTATTTATGAGGAGGAGGATAAAGTATGAATCCAAAGAAGAAAAAAATATTTTTGATCCTTGGCATAACAGCCGCTTTGATATTGGATTTTATTGGAATATTTGCAGGAGCAGAACACCTAAAAATGATAAGCGGCATCTGCATCGGAATCGGCTCTGCGCTCTTCGCCCTGTGCATCAATGGGCTGTACCGCCTTTCCTATGAAAAAGAGTTTCCCGAAGTTGTCCGCCTGGAAAAGATTGAGCAGCAGGATGAGCGCAACGTTCAGATCCGCAACCGGGCCAAAGCCAGAACCAGCGACATCACCCGCTGGGTGATCATAGGGATCGGCTGGCTGAACTTTCTTGTAAGCGGCCCCTTATGGATCACCCTCGCCCTCATTGGGGTCTTTGTCCTTGTGTACCTGTTGGACTGGTGCTATATGGATAAGTATCAGAGGGAAATGTAGCGTCAGGCTATCCGCACAATCTGCTCATACAGCAGGATATCCTTTTCATTCACCTGCCGATCCATGTGCAGATGCCCGCAAAAATGTCGCCTATACTGAATACTCTGCCGGATTTCCTCCAGATATTCGGTCAAAACATCCTGCTTCTGTGTTCCGAGGCCCATCATGGCTGCAACGCTGGCGCTTGGGGAATGAGAGATGATATAATCCACCTGATTGTCGTGCTTCTTAAGATTTTCTTTTCCCCGGCGCATCTCTTCCTCTGAGGGCAGCTCCTCCTTCCACCAGGAAACGCCATTCACCCGAAACATCTTAAAAGGCATACGGCTCCATTTCTTAATAAGCCTGGCATCCCCCACCGGATCTAGAATTCCATCCCGGATATCGTGGGAAGAAGCGCCCCCAAAGGCAAAGATCTTTAAGCCCTCCAAAAGAAAAACCTCCCCACGCATAAGGTGCAGCACGTGAGGGCGGATCTCATGGACAAGACCGCCTTTCCACTCTCTTACGGGATATTCCGCCAACCGGACATGGTTCTCATGATTGCCGTCTACAAAAATAGTGGTATAAGGCTTTTTCTCCAACCAATCCAGCCAGTACCTTTCGTTGCTGCTCTCACCTCTGTAATCCCAGACACCTCCGAAATCACCCAGAATAATAACCGTATCCTCCCGGTTCATTTCTTTTTGTTCCGGAAAACATTCCCTATTAAACCGCCGAAAATCTCCATGGCAGTCACCCGTAATATAAATCATGGGTTAATACCCTCTTTCTTGTTCATAATTTCTTCCAAAAGAATCAAATTCGAGCTTTTTACATCTGATGCCGCACAATCCGATATTCATCCCCATACTGGAAATAGGGACAGCTCTTAAACTCACCCTGAATAAACAACCGCATCTCATCCTCATCCAGATCCATTTCGCATACGTAATAACCATAGTCATCATCATACACGTAATTTCCGCAGCATTCACAGTTGGTACTGGTCTTTTTCTTTTTCATTTACACAATCCTCTTAAACTTTTTCTCAATCTCCTGCTTTGTCATGGAAATGATGGTCGGCCGTCCATGAGGGCAGTTATAAGGATTTTCCAAACGAAGCAGCTCTTCAATGAGGGCTTTTGCTTCCGCCGTGCTTAGACGCTGGCTGCCCTTTACCGCTGCTTTGCAGGACATAGATGCAATTTTTTCCATTACAAGTGTGGAATCCTTGCCGCCTACGCTCTCCAGGCTGTCAAGAAGCTCTAAGAAGAGTTCTCTTTCCGCAATTCCAAAGAGATTGCCCGGGACTGCACTGAGTGCAAACTCCTTTCCCCCGAATGGCTCAATCTCAAAGCCCATTTCCGTAAAATAATGCAGATATTCGTTTAATCTGCCCGCCTCCTGCATGGTCAGGGTCAGAATCAGCGGGGGGCTCACCATCTGGGAGGTTATTTCCTTGTTTTCAAGGCTTTTTACCGTTCGCTCATAAAGAACTTTTTCATGAGCCGCATGCTGATCAATCATATAAAATTTATCTTCAAACTGTACCAGCCAGTAGGTCTCAAAGAGCTGGCCGATAATATTGATTTCAGACTTGGTTTCCGGATTTAAGAGCTTGTGGTCAAATAACTCTAACTGCTCCGGTTCCGGTTCCCTCTGCTGCTCTTTACGCTTTTTGCCGTTCCGTTCCTCAGATAAAACCGCCTGAGGGTTACTTTGCTGCGAAAGCTCTGCATGGGATACTCTGTCTTCCGTCCTGACTGTCCCTGGAACTATTTTGGAAGAAGCTTCGGTTCCTGCAGGCGTAGCTGTAGCTGCCGCTCCATAGCTGTCTCGTTCCCGAAGCACTCCGGCTCCCGTTAGCTGCTCCAATTCTGCATTGGAATAAATTTTCTGATTTTCCTCTGCCTTTGCTGCCTTCTGTTCTTCCTTCTCCTGAAATTCTTTTGTTACACGCTGCCGCATCTGAGTAAGAAAATATTCCAGATTCCGTTCCTGGGGTGCCTTGGGCTGCTTACTGTTTTGTACCGAAATTCCTATGTCTTCTTTATTATCAGATATTTGTCCTCCGGACGGCCTGTTTACCGTCTGCCCGGCTGTACTGTGCTGTTTCAGCCACTTTGGCGCCTCCGTTCGCCCTGATGCTGCATTTTCCTTTTCTTTTAAGGCATTGTTCTTCTCTTTGGATTCATCTTGTGAAAGCTTTACCTCCGGAATCAGCTCATGCTGATTCAGCCCATCTCGGACCGTTTTTTGAATCAGGCGGTACAATTCCTCCTGATTGGAAAAGCGCAGCTCCATCTTAGTCGGGTGAACATTTACGTCCAACATTTCCCCATCCATGGCAATATGAAGCACTGTAAAGGGGTATTTATGCTGCATCATAAAGGTTCGGTACGCATCCTCGATTCCTTTGGCGATGAGGGAGCTTTTAATGTATCTTCCATTGATAAAATACGTCTCATACCCCCGGTTTCCTCTGGAAATCACCGGTTTTCCAATATAGCCCGTGATCCGCACCTTTCCCTGAGCTTCATCTATCTCCGCCAGATTAGCCGCCACATCTCTGCCGTAGATATGATAAATCACATCCTTTAGATTGTGATTGCCGGAGGTATGAAGCTTGGTCTGACCGTTATTGATAAACTGAAAGGAAACCTCCGGATGAGACAGGGCCATTCGCTCCATGAGATCGCTGATATAACCTGCCTCAGTCATAGGTGTTTTGAGAAATTTCCTCCGGGCCGGCGTGTTGTAAAAAAGACTGCGGACAAGAAAGGTGGTCCCCTCCGGTGCCGCCGTTTCCTCAAGCTTCTTCTCCACGCCGCCCTCTATACAGTAGCGGATGCCTGCGTCCGCCTCCCGTGTCTTGGTAATCAGCTCCACCATGGCAATGGCAGCTATACTTGAAAGAGCCTCCCCCCGAAAGCCCAGAGAGGATACCTGAAACAGATCCTCCACCCTCTTTATTTTGCTGGTGGCATGGCGCAGAAATGCGGTTGCTACCTGCTCCCTCTCAATGCCGCTGCCATTGTCCGTAACCCTAAGAAAAGAGATCCCTCCGTCCCGAATCTCCACGGCCACAGCAGTAGCGCCTGCATCGATGGCATTTTCCACAAGCTCCTTTACCACGGAGGATGGCCTCTCAATCACCTCGCCTGCTGCAATTTTATCAATGGTCTGCTGATCCAGTACTGCTATTTTTCCCATATACGTATTTTCTCGCTTCCTGCCATATCATTGTCTTTTCAAGCTTCTGCTTACTAAATTTATTAATGCCCTACCACCGATTCTTAATCTTATTCTGCAGCCGATACATCGTATTGAGCGCATCCAAAGGCGTCATATTACTCAAATCCATCTCCCGAAGCTCCGTGATGATATCATCATCCTTCACCGTATCAAAAAGGGATATCTGCTCCATCTCCATTTCTACAGGAGCCGCTTTGGGCTTTAGGGAAATGTCCGCCTGAACCAGATCCTCCACCAGCTCCTTTGCCCGGGCAATCACCGGATCGGGCACTCCAGCCAGCTTAGCCACCTGTATCCCGTAGCTCTTATCCGCCCCGCCCTTAATAATCTTCCGCAAAAATACAATATCATCACCCTTTTCCTTCACGGCAATGCAGTAATTATTCACGCCGGCCAAGGAGCCCTCCAGCTCCGTCAGCTCATGATAATGAGTGGCGAACAAGGTCTTCGCCCCCAAAATACGGGGATTGCTGATATATTCAATCACCGCCCAGGCAATGGCCAGTCCGTCAAAGGTACTGGTTCCCCGGCCGATTTCATCCAGAATCAACAGGCTGCTTCCTGTGGCATTCCGCAAAATATTGGCAACCTCCGTCATTTCCACCATAAAGGTACTCTGCCCGGAAGCCAGATCATCCGAAGCCCCCACCCGGGTGAAGATCCGATCTACAATCCCAATCTTCGCACTGTCCGCCGGCACAAAGCTGCCCACCTGGGCCATCAGCACAATGAGAGCTGTCTGACGCATATAGGTGGACTTTCCGGCCATATTGGGGCCTGTGATAATGGAAATCCTGTTGCCGCCATTATCAAGGAATGTATCATTGGGAATGAACATATCATTTTCAATCATTTTTTCCACCACCGGATGGCGGCCGCCCTTAATATCGATAATTCCTTTCTCATTCATCTTGGGACGCACAAAACCATTGCGCTCCGCCACAAATGCCAGGGAAGCAAATACATCAATAAGAGCTACGGCTTTGGCCGCCTTCTGAATCCGCAGCACCTCAGCGGCAATAGTCTCCCGAAGCTCTACAAACAAGTTGTATTCCAGAGCCATGAGCTTTTCCTCTGCTCCCAGAATGGTATCCTCCAGCTCCTTAAGCTCCGGCGTAATGTAACGCTCCGCATTGGTCAGGGTCTGCTTGCGCATATAGTAATCCGGCACCATATTTTTGTAGGAATTGGTTACCTCCAGATAATAACCGAATACCTTGTTGAACTTAATTTTCAGGTTCTTGATGCCGGTTTTCTCACGCTCATCGGCCTCCACCTTTGCAAGCCAGCTCTTTCCCTCGGTCTTGGCCTTTCGATAGCGATCCACATCCTCATTACAGCCGTCCCGAATAATATCGCCGTCCCGGACAGAAATAGGCGGATCCTCCCGGATCGTCCGGGCTATCAGCGCCTGAAGATCCGACAGCTCATCCAGCTCTTCCCAGAGAGTCCGAAGAAGCGGAGACTGAAAATCCTCCATCAGTGTTTTAATATGAGGCAGCATTTCCAGAGATGAGCAAAATGCCGTCAAATCTCTGGGATTTGCCGTCTGGTAGCTGATGCGGCCGATGAGGCGCTCCAGATCGTAGATGGGATTCAGATACTCCCGAAGCTCCTCCCTGGTAATCACATGGGCATTCAGCTCCGCAATGGCCTCATGGCGGCTCTCAATCTCTCCCCGGTCAATCAGAGGCTGTTCCACCATAGTACGCAGGGTTCTGGCTCCCATGGCCGTCTTGGTTTTGTCAAGAACCCACAGGAGGGAACCCCTCTTCTGCTTTTCCCTTAAGGTTTCCACCAGCTCCAGGTTTCTGCGGCTGGAGCTGTCGATAATCATGTATTTTCCGATGGTGTAGGGCTGCAGGCGCGTCATGTGGGACAGGGAATTCTTCTGGGTTTCGTAGAGATATTTGAGAAGGGTTCCAGCCGCAATGGTGCCGCAGCTTAAGTCCCTTAAGCCCAGCCCTGCAAGATCCGACACTCCAAAGTGATCCAGAAGCGTGCGCCTGCACAGCTCATCGTCAAAATACCAAGCCTCCAATGGGTACAAAGCGATGTTCAGGCGGAACTTAAGGTCGTCCAAGTCCGCACCGCTCATGGTAAACGCCTCGTTGCACACAATTTCCGAAGGGGTAAATTTGTTGATCTCGTCTAAAAGCTTCCGCTCGGAATCCACCTCAGTGACAAAATAGTCCCCGGTGGTGATATCTGCTGTGGAGATACCATAGCGGTCGGAAAGGTAGACGATGCACATAAGGTAATTGTTTTTCGTCTCGTCCGCCGTATTCAGGTTGGTGCCTGGGGTTACGATCCGCACCACATCCCGGGCTACCAGGCCCTTGGCCGTCTTTGGATCCTCCACCTGCTCACAGATGGCTACCTTATAGCCCTTGGATACCAGACGGTTCAGATATCCCTCCACAGCATGATAAGGAACGCCGCACATAGGTGCGCGTTCCTCAAGGCCGCAGCTCTTTCCGGTGAGGGTCAGTTCCAACTCCTTCGACACGGTGAGCGCATCGTCAAAAAACATTTCGTAAAAATCGCCCAGGCGATAAAATAAGATACAGTCCTTGTACTGCTCCTTTGTCTTTAGGTACTGCTGCATCATGGGTGTCATTTCCGCCATGAATTTTCTCCTATTCTAAACTCCGCAATCTGTCGGCCATCCCTCTTCTTTGGCACAATTTTTAATGGTAAACATATATTTGTCATTTGTTTCCGATCTGACTGACAAATTGCTGTATTCACTTGTACATCTTTATTTGCTCTAATGGCTGCCAGACACAGCCCCGGTCTCTGCATCCACTGTGACTACGGCTCCATTTTTCAAAATATCCACTGCCTGCTTTGCACCCGCGATCACCGGAATATCCAAAGTCAGCCCCACAATGGCTCCATGGGAATTGCTGCCCTCCTGTTCGGTCACCAGCGCAAGGGCGGTCTTAAGCTCCGGCATCATCTCGTTGGTAGTCTCCGACACCACAATAATATCTCCGGCATGGTAATTTTTCTTTAATTCCTCCGCATCTCTTGCCACACAGAGCGGACCACATACCTTTTTCCTTGTGATCCCCTGTCCGGTAACGAGAATCCGGCCTGCCACCTGTACCTTAATCAGATTGGTGGTTCCCGTAATGCCAAGGGGCACTCCTGCCGTCAGCACAGTCAGGTCCCCTCTCATAACCAGGCCCGCATGCTCCGCAGCCTCCACCGCACGGTTAAACAGCGTTTCCGCATTGTCCTCCCGTTCCAGAAGCAAAGGCTCCACTCCCCAATACAGATTCAACTGACGGCACACGTAGTCATCCATGCAACAGCCGATAATGGTGCAGCTTGGACGGTAACGGGAAATCATTCCCACGGTTCTTCCTGATTTTGACACAGTGATAATAGCCGAAGCTTTCAGATCCGCAGCCGTGGTGCAGGTGGCATGGGATACGGCATTGGTAATATCCGGCTTATCCATAATACTCCGCCGTTTGAAGCGGTAATCGTAATCAATATCCTCCTCCGTGCGGACGGCAATCCGATCCATGGTCTTTACCGCCTCCACCGGATACTGGCCTGAAGCCGTCTCACCGGAAAGCATAATGGCTCCCGTTCCCTGATAAATGGCATTGGACACATCGCTGGTCTCCGCCCGGGTGGGCCGGGGGTTCTTCATCATAGAATCCAGCATCTGGGTTGCCGTAATTACCGGCTTGCCAATCTCCAGGCTCTTTAAAATCAGCTTTTTCTGGATCACCGGCACCTCTTCTAAGGGAATCTCCACACCCATATCGCCTCTGGCAATCATAATGCCATCGGATACCCGAAGAATCTCGTCAATATTTTCCACGCCCTGAAGATTTTCTATCTTGGCAATAATTTTAATATGATGACAGCTCCGCTCCTCCAGAATCTTGCGGATCTTCAGAATATCATCCCCGCTTCTGGTAAAGGAGGCCGCAATAAAATCAAAGCCCTCCTCAATTCCAAATACAATATCATCATAGTCCTTTTCGCTGATAAAGGGCATATTTAAGCTGACTCCCGGCACATTGATTCCCTTTTTGTTGGAGACAAAGCCGCCGTTTTTCACGGTACAATAGATATCCTTTTCCGTTACCTGATTTACCTCAAGCTCAATCAGGCCGTCATCAATGAGGATGGCGTTCCCCGGCTTTACGTCCTTTACCAGATCCGGATAGGTAATAGATACCCTGCCTTCATTTCCCAGAATCTCTTCCGTAGTCAGCACAAAGCTCTGACCTTTCTTCAGTTCTATCCTGCCACCCTCCACATCCCGGGTACGAATCTCAGGACCCTTCGTGTCCAAAAGCAGCGCAACAGGAAGCTTTAATTCCTCCCGTACCTTTTTCACCAGTTCAATTTTTCCCTTTTGCTCCTCATGGGTTCCGTGGGAAAAGTTCAGTCTTGCCACATTCATTCCGGCCAGCATCAGTTCCCGAATCATCTGCTCCGACTCGGAAGCAGGCCCCAGGGTACAGATAATTTTGGTCTTTCTTCTTTTCATACTCCTCCTTGACGCAGATTTTTGCGTCTTTCTTTTTTTATAATAACTTATTTTTTCACCTGCTTATTATACTTCGCCAATGGAAAAAGCGTCAAGCTTGGGTTTTGGAAAATTCTTCTTAAAAAATTTATTTCCCGACTCGGTTTCTATCTTGGGTTAGCCCAGCAAAGGCTTTTACTCATCTATTCTTGCGAATCTGAATCAACGCATCGAGCTTCTCTCTGGCCGCCTGCTCTGCAATTTTATCCGCCTCCTCTCTGCTTGGCACGCCGCCCACAGAGGCTAACGCATAAGGATCGTTAAGACTGACATTACTTCCCATCAGCAGCGCACGCTCCTGATAATAAGCCATGGCCCGTTCTTCCCTGGACATATCGGCTCGAAAATAAATGGAGCCCTCCACCTGGTATTTTGCCGAGAGATACATAAGGCTTCCTCTTAAATCACTTCCGTAGGGGCTGGAACTGTTTTCCTTATGAGCCTCTGCGTAATAGGCTTCTATGGTGGTACGCTGTTTCTCATACTGAGATACCAGAGACTCTACATAAGCCGCCGCATAGATACTGCCGTCAGGATCTACTGCGGCATCCCAGTTTACCTCCAATTGATTCTCACTTTTCCACGCTTCCATAAAGCTTCGAAGTTCTTTTGCGTCTTCTGCATTAAGAGCCTTCATAGCCGATTCTATTGTCAGGCCAGAACCGGTATTCGTTCCATCCACAGCATTCTGATCTTCCTTTGATGCCCGGTATTCGGTGGAAATGAAAACCTTATCCTGAACTTTTTCTGCCGTCTTTCCGCTTTTTTCGGGTGCAGGCTTTTGGAGATTCGGTGACAGATATGTCCCTGTTATATTTGAAGTATTGTCAATTCTCATTGTAATCACTCATTCCTTTCGTTTTATTTAGGCACAAACAGCAATGAATTTTGCACTCCTCAATCATATCCTTACAATCTTGGCAACAAATGCTTTGACCATACTGAATAGTTATTCTCTTTCTATAAATAAAGGACATTTTCATACATTAGCTACATATTTATTTTAAAATAATGTAACACAATCTATGAGAAATAGCAAATAGTCCGTTTCTCCATAAAGACCAAAAATTTCGTTAAAAACCAGATAAATTCTTCTTGTGTTCTCTTTTTATCCGGAGTAAAATCTATAATACAGGGGGAATTGGTATGAATTGGAAGGATCGATGCTTTCTTTATCTGGATAATGAAAAGCTATTTGAAGACTCAGGACATAGAACCCGGTTCTGGGAATTGCTGGGCTGTTATGGGGAATATCCGTTTTTCACAAAAGGGCTATGTAAGTGTATGTATTTGTCCGCCTGGGATGAAGAACATTTTGCTATTATGCTGGAAACGCTCTCCTCTATGAGTCTGGGACGTGAAACCAACACAGATGACATGCGGCTTCAAGGAGATACATTGGCCGAGGCACAGCCGGATGCGGAATATTATGTTTTTCAGCTTTCCAATGCCTTTCTGGACGGCAAGCCCTTTGTTCTTCCTGACAATGCTCTTTTGGAACCGGAACAGCGTCATATTATCCAACAGGCGTTGAAAGCTGCTGAGGTGATTGAAAATATATAAGAGTAGTATAAGTACAGGCCAACCGTATTTTCATACACTACGGATGACCTGTATTCGTATTTTCCAATATCCGCTTCTATTATAAATACACCCGGCTTACATTGCATGCTTTATGATATACACAAAAGATATATTCTAAAACTCCCGAACCGTAAACACTGCAACCGACCTGGGCCTCATCACAAACCCTCCGTCTATCCGAACCTCTTCCCCTTCCCGGTAAAAGTAACGTCCATCCCCGTCTCCAAAGGTATTCACCGACAAATACCAGCCTCCGGAGCAATATACCTTAGGAAGGCTAATCTCCACATTCTCCCAAAAGGTATTAATGGCAATATACACAATATCATCCTGTCCCTGTTCCCTGTCATAGCCTGCAAAGCTCATGCCAAAGGTCCTTGCCCCGTCCGGAATCTCCACCTTATCCGCATCAATATCATGGGCATGAATGGGGTCCATTCCGCATACCGCCCCTGGCAGAACTTTGCGGATCACCGGATGCTTATGACGATAATCAATCATAAACTTGAAAAACTCAAACAGCTCCCGGTTCTTCGTAAGCAGCTCCCAGTTAAGCCAAGAGATCTCATTATCATGGCAATAGCTGTTATTATTGCCATACTGCGTATTTCCAAACTCATCTCCTGCCAAAAACATCGGCGTTCCTCTGCTGCACATGAGCACCGCACACGCATTGCGAATCATGCGGAACCGAAGCTTTAGTACCTCCGGATCATCCGTCTCCCCCTCCGCTCCGCAGTTCCAGCTCCGATTATTGTCTGATCCGTCCGTATTATTCCAGCCATTGTTCTCATTATGCTTATGATTATAAGCATACAAATCATACAGGGAAAATCCATCATGACAGGTGAAAAAGTTCACACTGGAATTATAGCCTGCATATTCCTCATTATAACCCTTATGGTGCTCACCATACAGATCTCCCGAGCCACCGATGCTCCAGGCTGCCTCCTTAGCCGCATGATTTTCCCCTTTTAAGAAACTTCGAAGGGCATCCCGGTATCTTCCGTTCCACTCCGCCCAGCGCCTGCTGGCCGGGAACCGCCCCACCTGGTAAAGGCCGCCTGCATCCCAGGCCTCCGCAATCAGCTTCACCTTGCTTAAAATAGGATCATAAGCCAGGCTCCGAAGCAACGGCGGATTGCTGATAGGAGAACCATCCATATTTCTCCCCAAAATACTTGCCAGATCAAAGCGGAATCCATCCACCCGATAGCTCACCGTCCAGTACCGAAGGCACTCCAGAATCAACTGATGGACAATGGGATGATTACAGTTAAGCGTGTTGCCGCAGCCGCTGAAATTGTAATAATTCCCATCAGGTGTCAGCATATAGTAAACCTTGTTGTCAAAGCCCTTAAAGCAGAAGGTCGGCCCGTGCTCATTTCCCTCCGCCGTATGATTAAATACCACATCCAAAATCACTTCAATTCCATTATTGTGAAGCTCACGAATCAGCTCCTTAAGCTCCGTCCCCTCCCGATTGTACTCCTGGGCGGAAATATAGTTGGTATTTGGAGCAAAAAATCCGATGGAATTGTACCCCCAGTAGTCAAGAAGCCTCTGACCGTCCTTTTCTCTGGAATTCATGGTCTCATCAAAGGCAAAAATGGGCATCAGCTCCACAGCATTGATTCCCAGCTCCTTTAGATAAGGAATCTTCTCCTTAAGCCCCGCAAAGGTTCCCCTGTGCTCCACCCCCGACGAAGGATGCTGGGTATAGCCCCGCACATGAAGCTCATAGATAATCAGATCAC
This sequence comes from Candidatus Merdisoma sp. JLR.KK006, assembly GCF_036941035.1. NCBI lineage: Bacteria > Bacillati > Bacillota > Clostridia > Lachnospirales > Lachnospiraceae > Candidatus Merdisoma > Candidatus Merdisoma sp. JLR.KK006. The sequence continues at coordinate 148,738 of NZ_JAYMNS010000001.1, forward strand.
TTAACTCCCGGGCGGACTGAGGCATGTCCCCCCAGTCAAAGATATCCTTCACTACCCTGGCCCGATACCCCCGGCTCCGGCGCTCTCCCCAGCGGCCCTGCCGGGTTACTACTCTGGCATAAGGGTCTAAAAGCACCGATTTCTTATTAAAGATCATGCCGCGATCCGGTTCATAGGGGCCTCCCACCCGGTAGGCATACTCAAACTTCTCAATATCCAAGCCAAACACAATCATGGAATATACGTCGCCAATCTTATATTCCTCCGGAAACGGGAGCACCGCATAAGGCTCCTCTTCCCCTTCGTGATAAAGCAACAGCTCACAGGAAGTTCCAAAATGGGTATGCACCGTAAAGCTCACCCCATTCGGCAGGGCCATGGCCCCATTTACATCAAACAATCCCGGCCTTACGGGAAAACCTGCGACCCTTCCCATAGGCGTCATAGTTATGGTGTATTCCGGAACAAATTTCTGTGTGTAATATTTCAAAGCCTCTCTCCCATCCTTTGATTTTATTTTCTGGCGGACTTTCCAAAAGCCCCATTCATTCCCCATATGATTCTAAGGCTTTCATACGCCGCAAAACGGTATGGCGTCTACTCTCAGCGTCCGTCCTCTAGACATGTCCCCCGTACAATTACACGCAAGGTTTATATGGGCAACATTATAACTGCTTTTCCCCCTCTGCGTCAAAGGAAATCTTCAAAAAATTCTATTTTTTAGAAAAATTCTCCATATTTTTTGTAAAAATTGTTTGCATTGTCCGCACATTAACGACAGCATCTGAAATTCGCATTCGATAATCCAAAGAAAATCCCTTTCCCATCTCTCTTATCTGTGATAAACTATACCTTAATAGACCAAGTCTGCCTATCCCCCAGGGATATGAATTAATGAGGTACCCATACAATGTCATTAAGTTAAGCTTCAACAAATGACCGGCGTAGGGGAGGAGGGCCGCCCCGGTCAGGGGTGGCGGTTCTTGCCCGAAGCCTTCACAAGCTTTTTGGTGCTTAACTTAATGACATTGGGTCCCCGTAGGGTATACCTTATCGGACAAAGTCCACTCACCCTGAAAGGGTATGCAATACGAAATGCCCCTGAGCCGTATCCTATGAGCTGTTTACCGGGCATGTCTAAAAACAGTCTATTAAAAAAGCAGAAAAGAGTGTGAATTCATATGCCAATCAAAGTACAAAGCGACCTGCCGGTCCGGGCAATCCTGGAAAAGGAAAATATCTTTGTAATGGACGAGACAAGGGCCCTAAACCAGGATATCCGGCCCTTGAAAATAGGAATTTTAAATCTGATGCCGTTAAAGGAGGATACGGAGCTTCAGCTTCTGCGTTCCCTGTCTAATACGCCGCTGCAGCTTGACATTACCTTCTTAACAGTTAGCTCTCACGAATCCAAGAATACGGCTCAAAGTCACATTAATAAATTTTATGAGCCCTTCTGCCAGGTGAAAAGGCGCCGGTTTGACGGCCTTATTATTACCGGAGCCCCTGTGGAGCAAATGGAATTCGAGGAAGTGGATTACTGGCCGGAGCTGGTGGAAATCATGGACTGGGCCAAGACCCATGTAACCTCCACCTTTTTTATCTGCTGGGGTGCCCAGGCCGCACTTTATCATTACTATGGATTGAATAAGCAATTACTGCCGCAGAAATTGTTCGGTCTGTACCGACATCAGGTTCAGAACAGAAAAGAACCTCTGATTCGGGGCTTTGACGATATCTTTCTGGCCCCCCACTCCCGCCATACTACGGTGGATGCCAAAGCCATTCATAGCTGCGAAGCATTGACCGTTCTTGCGGAATCAGAGGAAGCCGGCGTCTTCATCGCCATGGCTGAGGAAGGACGGAAAATTTTCGTCTTCGGCCACCCGGAATATGACCGCCGCACCCTGGAAAAAGAGTATCTGAGGGACAAGGGAAAGGGTCTCCCCATTCAGCCTCCCAAAGACTATTTTGAAGAAGATGACAGCAGCAAAAAGCCTCCCCTCATGTGGAGAGCCCATGCCAATACCCTGTATACCAACTGGATTAATTACTACGTATACCAGCTCACCCCCTATCAGTGGGAGGATGAAGAGTAAAAACCGCCTGTATATTGCCGCATCCGGCAAACAAAGGGATGCGGGAGAGCCGCTTGCCGTAAGCTTTTGTCTCTCCCGCATCCCCTATTATCTGCGTAAAGCTTTTCTAAAGCTCAATTCCCTTCCGTGCCGGAAGGCCCTTGTCAAAGGGATGCTTTTTCTTTTGGATTTCAGATACATAATCCGCTAATTCTACAAGCTCCGGCGCCGGATCCCGTCCGGTAAGCACTACCTCCAGTTTTTCCGGCCTTTCCTTTAAAAACTTAAGAGCTTTCTCCTGATCTATCATCCCATGATTATAAGCGGCCATAAATTCATCCATCACCAGCAGGAATATGTTTTCCTCTGCAGCTATCTGTGCTGCTTTTTCAAAAAGCTCCTCATAGGCTTCCTTTGCCTGAACTTTTTGCTCCTCTGTCATATTCCAGAAAAATCCAAATTTTTTTTCACAGGTTCGTACCTGTACCCCGGGAAGCTCTCTTAAAATCTTAAGCTCTGAGGATGTTCCGTCCTTCAAAAACTGTGTCACCAAAACCTTCTCGCCGCTTCCGGCCGCACGCAAAGCCAGGCCCATGGCTGCCGTAGATTTTCCTTTTCCGTCTCCGCAGTAAATATGAATACAGGATTGCTTCATTGATGATTCCTCCTACTTTTCGTTCTATGATGCTTCAAACCCTACTCCCCGCTTAAAACAATTTCCAGCCGCCAAAAGCATGTATCCATAAATTATAAATTGTTCCGGCGTTGTCTGAAATAATGAATATCTTCCTGACCAAGCTTCTTTAGTGTCTCAATATAATTTTCAATATATTGTTCTCTATTGCCCTGTCCCGTCTTGATATCGTCATGGATATTCACGCTTTCAATACCTGCAATATGAAGCCCTGCCGCCTCCACTTCATCCTTCATGGCACGGATTCTCTTTCTGCTCCACACTTCCCCTGGCTGTGTATCATACCATGTGGTAATAACTCCTGTCACACCTGGAATCTGCCGAATTTGTTTTTGTGTAACCGTATCGAATTTTGATCCATGCCATCTAAGGGTCATCTCCATAATAGCTTACCTCTCTTTCATCCAATCCATGCATGCACTTTTACCTGTAAAGCCAAACCGTCACTCCAATACACAAAAACCATACGGCCCAAATCCCAATTAAAGTCAATAAGGATACGGCGTACATCAGCCTGTTTACCCTGCGGATATCCTCATGCTCCACGGCACGCAGCGGATCTCCGATGGAGGGCTTTTCATAAAGCTTCCCAAAGTACCAGGCATTTCCGGCAAGCCGTACGCCAAGGGCTCCCGCAGCAGCCGCCTCGGTGTGGGCGGAATTGGGACTTGCGTGATTTTTTCTGTCTCTTAGAAAAATCCGAAGAGCCTGCCCCATGGACATGCCCGCAAAGGGACTTGCAAGTACCATAAGAAGACCCGACACCCGGGCGGGAATCCAGTTCAGCACATCATCCAGCTTAGCGGAAAAACGGCCGAAATACAGATATTTTTCATTTTTATAGCCGACCATAGAATCCAGGGTATTCACAGCCTTATAGAAAAAGCCCAGAACCGGTCCTCCAAGAGCCAGAAACAGCATGGGCGCAATAACCCCGTCGGAGGTATTCTCCGCCACTGTCTCTACGGCTGCTTTTGCCACTCCTTCTTCGTCCAGCTTTTCCGTATCTCTCCCTACAATCATGGAAACGGCCCGGCGGGCCTTTGGCAGATCCCTTTCCTTAAGGGCCTCATAGACACGCATACTCTCCGCCTTTAAGGAGCGGGCCGCAAGAAGCTGATAATCCCAGAATACACACAGCACAAAGGCCAGACAGGTATTCACTCTCCATACAAGAAACAGTATCAAAAAGGGAATCACAGAGGATACAAAGACTACAAAGACCGCCAAAAAGACACCGGCTGCCAGCTCTCCTTTTTCGGTCTTTGGAAATACTCTTCGAAATGCCCTTTCTCCACGGCTAATCAAAAAACCGATGGCTCGCACCGGATGGTACAGCCACCTGGGATCACCGAAGATCAGATCCAGTGCAAATCCTGCCGTCAATGCCAATAGGTTCCACCTCATAAAGCCGAGTGCCTCCTTTGCTCTTTTCGTCCCAATGGACAAGGTATCCCATTCCGTTTTTTACCTGCCAGTCATAAAATGCCTTTTTCGGTTCCCCGTAAGCCTCCAGAATGCTCATAATGGTACCCCCATGGACCACAAGCGCAGCCTTTTTACAGCCCTTTTGCCGTATCGTCTCCAGTACCTCCAAAAAGCCCTGCCTGCATCTGTTCTGAAAAGCTTCCCTGCTCTCTCCTCCCGGAAACGGGCGTGTCCCCAGACTGTCCACCCATGCCTGATAATCCGGATTGTCCTTTAATTCCAGATAATTCTTGTTTTCAAAATCGCCGAAATCACATTCCCGAAGCTTATCAAAGCACTGTATCTCCATGTCCGGCCAGAGAATCCCGGCTGTCTCAATGCAGCGTTTCAGGGGGCTTGTACAGACCGCATCTACACTGGGATACCTATGACTGACAGCCCTTAAAGCCTCCAGTCCCTCCGCACACAAGCTTTCATCTGTTATTCCAATATACCGCCCCAATGTGTTTCCATAGGTTTTTCCATGACGGATCAGATACAGCTCAACCATGCTTAATCACCGTGCCAATCCCGCAAATTACCCGGTGTACTTCCCTGGCTTTTTTTGCCAATGCACAGCAGATTCGCCCTGTAGTCTCCCGATATTCCCGGTCAAAGGCATCCACCGGAACCACACCGCTGCCAAGCTCATTGACTACAATCACGATCTCCGGATTTTGCAAAAGGATCTCTTCTGTAAGAGTGCCGATGTCTCTTCCTGCCTCCAGACAGCGCCGGATGTATTCATGAAAATGGAAAATTCCCCTGGATTCATAAACGGCATCCCAGGAGCAGCTTCCGCCGTCTGCAAAATCATCTTCTTCTAAGGAAAATGTCTCTTTGGTATACGCCTTTTTTCCCTGAAAGGCTCCTCCGGTTATCAATATCATTTGTTTCTCCATTCCAGTTCCGTATCCCTTGCACAGTACACCCATATATAGATCCATTTCCAGCCGTAAAAAGAACGTCTGTAAATGGATCTGTGCACTGTCCAAGGGATACTGTTTTTTATTTAAGTTCCGCAATAGCCCCTCACTACACCCCTATTAAATCAATTTCCGGTCGCAAAAGCATGCGCCCGTAAATCGATTTGTGCACTGTGGGGCTATTGCTGTTCAAATCTTCCCTGCCAGATACACGGCCGCAGCCATAACCAGTTCACAAAGCTGCAGGAAAAATCCGGCCAGGTCTCCGGTGATTCCCCCAAACTGCTTCTTTGACATCCAATGATAATACACAAAGGTCAGCCATGCTCCCAAAACAGCCGCCGAGCCAAGCTTTACATTCATAAAGCACATATATCCTGCGGAAAGGACCATGAGAAAATACATGCTAACCTCTACTATACGTTTTTGGGCGGCATCTGCGAACATGGCTACCGTACCGCTTGACTTGGCGCCGGGAAATGCCGCCACCGCAAGACCGCTGAAAGACCTGGAAAGCACAAAGCCTCCTGCAAGGATCCGTACCTGCTCTAGGGTAAACTCGCTCCAGATTCCAAGAGCTGCCATAAAATAACAGCAGGCCGTAATAACCGCAAAGGCCCCCGCATGGGAATCTTTCAGAATCTCCAGCTTTCGTTCCCGTGTCTGATAGGAGCTTAAAGCATCCGCCGTATCAAGAAGTCCGTCCAGATGGATTCCCCCGGTCACCATTACCGGTATCAATACATATCCCACTGTCCGCAAAAGCCCCCCGGCCCCCAGCCAGTCAGCCGCCAGGCTCCAAAGTACCGTGACGGCTCCAATGACAATCCCAATCAAGGGAAAAAAGCACATCATATAGCGCATGTTTTCTTTTTCCCAATCTGCCCTTGGCATAGGAATTTTTGAATACATGGCAAATGCAATTTTAAAACTGTTCCACAGCCTTCCCATGGTTTCTCCCTCTTTTTCAACCTATCTGCAATATCCTGCTCATACTTGCAATGTTATTAAGTCAAGCTCTAAAAGCTTGTGAATACTTCGGGCAAGAACCGCCACCCCTTAGCGGGGCGGCCCTCCTCCCCTACGCCGGTCATTTTCCGGAGCTTAACTTAATAACATTGCTCATACCTGGCAGCCTATGATTATGGTAATCGACGATTCGTTTCGGATGCGGCTTTTACCATCAGCGGAATGCCGCAGACTACTTCCGTGACCTCATCCGCTTCCCTGGCCAATGCCTGATTAATGGCTCCCAAGTAACGCTGATATTGCTCTGTCGTTTCATCATATGTTATACCGTCTGAAAAAATATCATTGGTAACCACAACCAAATGCCTGCAGCATGACCGGATTTTCCTTACCCCAAGAAGGACTTCCTCCGGCGTCCTGTCCCCTGCCCCACTGTCTTCAAACATTTCATTGGCAGTCAGATTGGAAAGGCACTCCAAAAGGACAACACCTTCTTTGGGAAGAGACAATCCCTTTAGATTTACATAACGTTCTATAGTAACAAACCCTTTTCCGGCTCGCAAGCTCCGGTGCCGCTCTATCCGTTTTCTTCCTTCCTCCCCAAAGGGCCGCATGGTGGCAATATAATAGAGGGGAAGCTTCGTTTCCTTCGAAAGCTCTGCCGCCAGATTTTCCGCATATTCCGATTTTCCGCTGCCGCTTCCTCCCGTAATCAGCCCAAACATGGCATCACCTCACATTTTTGCAGGAAATCCCAGGCTGCCGACGGATTGGAGTAAAAAAACAAATGGGGAAAGCCTGCATACAGGGTCCCGCTGCCATGAACACATTCCCAGCTTCTCTTTCGCAGGGGCTTTTGGGCCCTCATACTGCTGCCGCAGCTTTCACTTTCCCAGTAGTGAAATTCATGGCCGCGGATCTCATTTCCCTTTTTAAGAAGCATCTGATCCGAAAGAGCCTTAAGGGTTACATAACCGAATCGGGACAGCTTGTCTCTGCGGTAAGCATTTGCCTCCAGAACACCTGCCATGGGATAGACTTTACCATCTGCACCCTCCAGGGTCTTATGGAGGTACAGAAATCCTCCGCACTCCGCAATGCAGGGCAGACCCCCGGCTACTGCCTGGTAAACGGATGTCAGCATGGAAGTATTTTTGCTCAAAGCCTCCCCATGCAGTTCGGGATAGCCCCCGCTTAAAATCAAGCCCTGAATTCCTTTCGGCAGCTCCTTATCATGAAGGGGCGAAAAGGATACCAGCCTTGCTCCCATTTCTTCCAGAAGTTCAAGATTGTCCCGGTAGGTAAAACAAAAGGCTTCATCCTCCGCCACCGCCACAGACACCTTCCCGGCCTCTTTCAAAAGGGGAACATTGGGCGCTTCATACTTAAGCTCCGGCGCTGCCGCTGCCATAGCCATGAAAGCATCTATATCCAGAGTTTTTTCCAAAAGTTTTGCCAGTTCGTTAAGCTTCTTTTGCAGTTCTTCAATTTCGCCCGGCAGCACCAGCCCTAAGTGGCGGCTTTCCAACACAAGCTCCGGCACTCTCGGCACATAGCCCAGCACTTTAAGGGGCAGATGCTCCTCTATCAGCCGCTTCATATCCGGGTACATGCCCTCTGAGACTTGATTTAAAATAACTCCCTGTATGTTCCGGGGTTCTTCAAACTCCAGAAAGCCCTTAAGCAGCGGAAGCACAGAGATGCTTAAGCCCCGGCAGTTCACAATGAAAACCACCGGAATCCCAAGGGTTCCTGCCACATCCGATGAGCTTGCTTTTGTGGAAATGCCTGCCAGACCATCATAATAGCCCATCACGCCCTCCACCACGGAAATCTCAGCCTCTCTGGCGGCTTTTCCAAAGAGATACCGGGTGATCTCCGGTTCCGTAAAAAAGGTATCCAGATTGCCGGAACGTGTTCCAATGACCCTGCTGTGAAACATGGGATCAATATAGTCCGGGCCGCATTTAAAGGATGCCGTTCTGTAGCCTCGGTTTACAAGGGCCTTCAAAATTCCGCAGGTTATCAGCGTCTTGCCGCTTCCGCTGGCTGGGGCAGCAAGCATAATTCTTGGCAGTTTCATAGACCTCTCCCTTCCGCTGTAAAGATATATACGGGATTCTGCCCCATCATTAGCTGATAGCGGCCGAGGGTCTTCCCTTTCGCCATCTGCACCTGTACCGTCTCTATGCCTGCAAAGGGCAGTTCCTTCAAGCATTGGGCTGTCTCTCCAATCGTTTCCAGGGTTACTGCATTTATCACAACCCGGATTTTGGGATTTTTCTCAAGAAGCAGCTCTAAAATCTCCTTGAGATTCCCGGAAGAACCGCCTATAAATGCATGGGTAGGCGCCGGCAGATCTGCTAACGCCTCCGGCGCCGTACCCTCCCTGATCTCCACATTGGATACCTGAAATTTTTTGCAGTTTTCCCCAATAAGCTTACATGCCTCCCGCTCCTTTTCAATGGCCCATACGGTACCCTCCGGCACCTGGAACGCCATTTCCACACTGACGGAGCCTGTTCCGGCACCGATATCATAGACTAAGGAATCCCGGCACAGCTCTAGCTTTGCCACGGAAAGACAGCGAATCTCGCTCTTTGTCATGGGAGCCTTCCCCCGGACAAATTCCTCATCCGGAATGCAGGAAGGCGTTCTCCCTTTGTAATCCGGATTTTCAATCAAGGCCGCACAGAGACCGTCAAAGGACTGCCCCAGAAGCTCCCCCGGTGTCCCCTTTGTGATCCGTTCCTCCTGGTAATGCAGCCGCTCTCCTATGTAGACAGTCACCTGATCCATGCCATAATACAGCAGCTCCCTGCACAGCGCTTCTGCATTATCCTTTCCCCCTAAAAGGGTAAAGGTGCGAAGATTTTCCCGAACAGCCCCTATCAGATTGCCCTTTCGCCCATGAATGCTCATAAGCTTTACATCCTCCCAGGCAATCCGAAGTCTGCCGCACAGATAAGCCACAGAAGAAATGCCAGGCATAAGCTCCACCGAAAGCCCCTCCTGCTCAAATGCTCCAATCAGCCTTTTTGCTCCGCTGTAAAATCCCACATCCCCGGAAAGAGCTACCGCAATTCTTTTATATTCCGGATGCTCCCGAACATAAGCAGTCATTTTATCCGGATCGTAGGCATTCAGCATGGGCTTGCCAAGGGCCTGAAAGCTCTCAAGCATCCGGCCTGCTCCGAGAATACAGTCTGCCTTCTGAAATGCCTCCCATACTTCCTTTGTCATAGTCTCCGGTGTTCCCATGCCGATGCCTGCCAGGATTACCTTATTCCCGGCGTTCTCTTCCCGTTTTCCTGCTGACAGTGTTGGATATGTTTCTAAAGAAAATCTCTCCCTTAAAAGAGCAATCCCCTCTTCCACGGATACGCCCTTTTGCTCCGGGGGGCGTCTTACCAGAACAACCTTGGCTCCGGCTTCCTTTGCGGCCTCAAGCTTCTCATCAAAGCCTCCCTCTTTTCCCGATTCCTTCGTCACCATCCAGGAGGCGTCAAACTGGCGCAGCATAGCTGTGTTCATTTCTTTGGAAAATGGTCCCTGCATACAGATCAAATGCTTTCCTGTAAAGCCCAGTTCTCTGCAGTGAGTTACCACCTCAGGCGTTGCGAGAACCCGGGCATAGACCCGCTCCTGATAGTTGGGAATCCCTGTAAAATAATGAAGCTCCTTGCTTCCGGTGGTTACGAGAATCCTTCCCTTGGTTTCTGCCAGCCAGTCAGCCGCCTCCTTCACACTGCCCACTGTCACACAATTGTTTTCTGTCTGTTCCTGTTCCGCCGGCTCCCCGCCTTGCATATCCATCCCGGGAGCTTCCGTATTCAAGGGTATCTCATGGGCATGATTTGCAGAACGAATCAATCGAAGATATTCACATCCGGCGCTTTCACAGGCGGTTCGTATATTTTCGGATACCTCTGCCGCATAAGGGTGTGTGGCATCCAATACCAAAGGCTGCTCTTCCCTCTGAAAAAGAAGCTTCATCTCATCCCTGGTCAGACGTCCCTGACGTACCTCCAGGTGTTCCTGATCCTTCATCAGCAGGCTTCCATATTCCGTAGCAACACAGGCCAGCACCTTAAGACCCTCTCCCGACAGCCACTCACTGAGCAGCCGACCTTCTGTTGTTCCTGCAAATACAATGATCTGTTTCATAATTTATATTCATTCCTTTCGCCTAGGCACAAAACACCATGAAAAAGCTTTTTTCAATCTTCCTCTCCATTTAAAGCTCCGTAATATCTTTCCGGTATACCCCGTCTAAATCAATTCCCAGTCACGAATGTATGTGCCGGTAAATTGATTTGTTCATTGAGAGGATATTACTGTTCAAGACCAATATCATGTCATTTAGTTAAGCCTTGTAAAATTATCGGTGTTTGGTTCAATATCTTCACAACTGCAATGAAAAATCTACTTAAAATCGCACAATATATTTTTCCAGAGCTATGGCTACGGTCACGCCATTCTCCGCCGCCTTTTTCTGTATTAATCTTGTTTGCCCGGATGCCTTTAAAGCGCTGCGCTCACACACATTTCCCACACCGGTAATTCCTTTTACAAATGAAGATTCCGAAAAGCCCTCCTCACAGGATACCTTCTCCAGATCCTCCCTGCTATAAGTAAGGAATTCCCCATGATAAGCCTCGCAAAAATCCAGAAGTCCCTGTTCCTCCTGCTTTAAGTCAATGGAAGCTATCTTTCCGATGCTGTGCATGGAAAATTGATTCTGGGCCATCACCTTTTTTACCAGAGCTTCTATCTGCTCTTTGGTTGTTCCTTTTTTGCAGCCAATGCCGAGAACTACGATACCAGGCACCAAATGCAGGGTTTTCGGAAACGGATCATAGCTGTCATCCAGAGAAATACTGATTCCAATCTCTTTTTGTTTTCCAAGGGCCAGTTCAAAAGGTATCTGCCCGGACAGCTCAAAATCACTGTACAGTCCAACAGTACGATTTTCCAGCACTTCTGCGGAAATCTCCTTTGCCAGCTTCAGATTATCCAGATACAAATGCTCTCTTCTTGCAAAGCTGTCCACGGAAAAACGGCCGTCAATATCCGTAGCCGTAGTAATCACCGGTACTGCCCCGCAGATAGACGCAATCCCCTTTGTCAGCTCATTGGCTCCGCCTAAGTGACCGGACAATAGAGAAATCACAAATCTTCCCTGTTCATCCATGCACAGCACCGCCGGGTCCGATGCCTTGCTCTTCACAAAGGGCGCTATGGCCCGGACCGCAATTCCTGTGGCTCCGATAAAAAGCAGGGCATCCTTGGCAGCAAACTGCCGGCCTGTCCATTCCCTTAAGGATTCCTCCAAAGCCGGTATCCCCCAGGCGCAGGCCTCTTTTCCTTTGCCCCAGATCTCACACTCATTTTCCTTTGCTATAACCGCCTCCCGGATTTTTTCCGCAAACCTGCATCCGGATCGAGTGAAAGCAATCACTGCCAGCTTCATATCGTTCTCCTATTTCAGTTCCGTAACATCCTGTCAATACACCTTTATTGAGATCCATTTCCAGCCACAAATGCATGTGTCTGTAAATCGATCTGTGTATTGACAGGATGTTACTGATTTAAGTTCCGTAATCTGCTTCTTTTTTTATGCAATCAAGTATTTCCTCCACATGGGCTGATTTTCCCAGGATTCCGTGCTTTTGAGAAAAGGTAATCACTCCACAGGGAAATGCGCTGCCGCTTCTGTGGTTCACATAAAACTCCATTCGTTCCATCAGGCGGTTCATAACTCCTTCTAAAAGCCCTGTGGCCTTTAAGATATCCAACGCCTCATCTGTGGTAATGCAATTCATCAAAGCCTTTGCCGTATCCTGGTCTGCCCCCAGAACTGCTCCATGGGCTGCCAATATCTCCATTCTGGCATCCGCATTTCGTGAGTGGGTATTCATGATTCCTCCTGCCAGCTTCACCAGCTTGCCGATATGCCCTGCCAGCAGAACTCCCTGAAAACCGTATTCTGCCACTGCATCAATGGCTTCTCCCAGAAAGTTGCTGTATTTCACGCAACGCTCTAATAGCTTTGGATCATATTCTTTCAAAAAATCCAGGCCGTAATTTCCCGGCGCAAGCACCAGATACCCATATCCCTTGGAGTGCTGCATCCGTATGTCTACACGAATGGTTTCAATTAAGGCCGATTCGCTCATAGGCTCCACAATACCGCTGGTCCCAAGCACAGATATTCCACCCTCTATCCCCAGCCGGGGATTAAAGGTTTTACTGGCAATCTCATCTCCGCCCGGAATGGAAATTACCACCCACATGCCTCCTTGATAATCAAAACGGCGGCAGATTTCTTCCACGCCTTTTTGAATCATTTCCCGGGGAACGGAATTGATAGCGGCACTTCCCACCGGCTGCTCCAGTCCTTCCCGGGTAACTCTGCCTACACCCTCTCCCCCGTCAATGTGGATACCCGGCTCCTGCTTTTTGTGAACTGTGGCATAGATTTTAAGGCCATTGGTTACATCCGGATCGTCTCCTGCATCTTTCTCTATGGCGCAGGATACTTCTTCCCTGGAAATTTGTACATCCAGAACTTCCAGTGTAAGCTTGATACCTTTTGGCGTCATCAGTTCCGTATAAGATACCTGCTTTCCGGTCAGTAACATTTGTGCGGCTGCTTTGGCTGCGGCTGCGGCGCAGGAGCCTGTGGTGTAGCCTAACCGCATTTTTTGATTGTTTTTGTAGATATATTCATCTAACATATTTTTATATTCACTTTTCTTATGCTTACAGCATTACTCTTCCAATTTGATGTTTAGTTCATCCATAGATACTCTGATTTCATCCATGTCACCGTACAATGCATCGGTCTTTTTTAAGATTATCGGCATGGAAAAGTCCGTCTGGGTGCGCTGCTTTGAAAGAAAAAGAATTAAGTCCATCTGTTCGTCAGTAAGCCCATAATATTCGTCACAAGCTTTGAGCGCTTCATGGATTTCCATAAGCTGTATATCAAGTATGTGAGCGCTGTTTTTCATAAACTCACCATATTCAAACGTACTGTACAGTTCATCCCAAGTTCCCCAAAACGCCGCTGTTATACAGGGCTTTATTTCCCCAGCTATATTTTCCAAAACATATTGGAAAGCTTCTGTTTTCGCAAGCTCGACAATAGCCTCGGGCGCACCTTTAAAATAGTTCATCGCATCCTGATATGGCGTTTTTGCTGATATATCCTGAAATACAGCAATGATATACTTTTTGCCAAAGGTAATCGTGCCGCGGCATCCCTGACTGTTATTCACGCAGTAATTTATGCCATCCCAAGAGTGTTCATAATTTAACTCTGGGTATTCCCCTACAGTTACAGCATGGGCCACTGCCATAAAAATACAACCGTTGTAAAGTTTTTGAGGATTGATTTCTATTTTATTACAAATTATACACATATGAATACCTTTTATATTTGACTTGTATTTGATTATAAAATCTTTGCCCGCCACCCGCAATACGTATATCATTGTCTTCTAACGCCAAACTATAATGTGCCCCGGCAGGCAGGGTCGCTGCATCTTTTTCTTCAAACAAATATACATCCGCTTACAGCATAGCAAATCTTCACATGAAGTAAATACAATTTACTTCATTCATATTACAAAAATATTCTTTTAATCTTTCTATCTTCTTACTTAAGATTTACTTCTGATTTTCTTTCTCAACATTTTTCAAAAATACATACTCTCGCTCAGTCGAAAAAGCCGGACAGTAGGAAAACCCAAGCCCCTCAAACTCACGAACCTTCTCCGGCTCTTCTATCTGTCTCTTAGAAAGCCACCGAACCATCTCGCCCCTTGCCATCTTAGCCTCTGTCCCTTTCACCTTGACCTTTCCATCCTGTAAGCTCCCAAAAATGCAGGTCACATACCGGACCTCCGGCTCCAGATAGGGTTCTATGGCCCTGGAATACTCCTTTGATGCCAGATTCAGAATAACCTTGTCTTCTCTCACCAGCTCCCTGTAAAGCTTATCACTCCAGAATCCATACAGATCCTTTGCATTCCCCACAGAAAGCCGTGCCTGCATCTCCAGGCGATAGGGCGTCACCCCATGATCCGGCCTCAGCATTCCATAAAATCCGCTTAAGATCCACAGATGCTTCCTCACATAATCCCACTGCTCTGCCGTAAACACCTGGGGTGCCATATATTGATACTGGAGCCCTATGTAGGAAAGCACAGCCGGAGTTCTCCCCTCTTCCGGATTCATACACACATATCTCTGGTAATTTTCTTCCGTAATCTTGTCATTAGCCCGAAATAAACGTTTCAGCTGGCTTCTGTCAAAGGTCTGAAGCTTCCCAAGCAGCTTCCTCGTTTCCTCCGGAAAAATCGGTCTTTCTCCCATCTCCATGGAATCCGTATCCACCCGCATCTGCTTGGCTGGTGATATGATAATCTGCATATCTTTCTCCTAAAAAAGCTTTCGCCGTCAAAGGCCGCAAGCCCAAAATAGTATTTATAAAATTTCCCACTGGCTGCACTCTATTTCAAATGCTCATAAGCCTCCACCTTCCCGTCATTCCAGCCGGGAAGTCCGTCATACAGGGCAAACGCATACTGATAAAGACCATAGGCCGTCACCGCCCCGGTTCCCTCTCCCAGATGCATGCCTGCCTGAATGGGCGCCTCCATTCCCAGAGCTTCCAGCATGAGCCGGCCGGCCGGCTCCGCTGAGCAATGGGTAGGCACCATATACGCCTTACATTCCGGCGCCAAAACTGCCGCACAATAGGCCGCTGCGGAGGAAATAAATCCGTCAATCAGCGCCGGAACCCTGCAAATGGCTGCTCCAATATAACAGCCTATCATTCCCGCAATATCCAGACTGCCTATCTTGCTGAGCACATCTAAGATATCCTCCTTATCCGGCTGATTCACCTCTATGGCCCTCTTAATTACCTGAATCTTCCGATTAAGCCCCTCACTGGAAAGTCCGGCTCCCCGGCCAGTCATCAGCTCCACTTCCTTAGAGAGAAGCACGGAAGCCATAGCCGAACTGGGCGTAGTATTCCCAATTCCCATTTCTCCCGTGATTACCATGCGAAAGCCATCCCTGTAGAGCTCCTCCACAACCTGAATCCCCGTAACGATAGCCCGAACCGCCTCGTCCCGTGTCATGGCCGGCCCTTTCGCAATATTGCCCGTACCATAGCGCACCACCCGGTTCCAAATCCTGGGATGCTTTCCATCCACCAGCATGCCGATATTAACCGGAATCACCTCAATCCCCTGTGTCCGTGCCATAATACACACAGAGGAAATCCGCTCTCCCATATTTTCCAGCACCTGAGCCGTCACTTCACTTCCCGTCTGGCTGACACCCTCAGCTACCACACCATTATCCGCCCCCATAATCACAACCACAGGCTTCAAATCCTTCGGATGCGCCGTCCCATAGATCCCGGCAAGCTGAACCACCATTTCCTCCAGCTTTCCCATCCCTCGAAGAGGTTTACATAAAGAATCCCAATACTCCCAGGCTTCTTTCACAGCCCCCTCATCCAAGGGCCGAATCCTGCCAATATAATCCATTAAAAGTGAATCACTCATATCCAACAATCCTTTCCTTAACTTGCACATGTTTTTTATGCATAAAGGTATACCCGTAGGGTGTTTCCTCGATCTGCACACGTTTTCTGTGCTTAAAGGTATTCCCATAGGGTGCTTCCCTGATCTGCGCATGTCTTCTGTGCATAAAGGTATACCCACACACACCCTACCCCCAACATCAAAAATAAAATAAACTTCCCGACCAGAACACACAGCCAAAGAAATATTTTTCACAAAATAGCGCCTATGAGCGAATGCGAATCGAAGCGGCTTTGTGAAAAATATTTCTTTGGCGTCCGCTCCCCCACAATATCATTTTTGATACAACAACGCATTGCATATCGTCGCCGCAATATTACTCCCCCCCTTACGCCCCCGAGGAACAATATACGGCACCCCAGCCGTCATAATCAACTCTTTCGCTTCCACCACATTCACAAATCCCACCGGCGCCCCAATAATCAGCACTGCCCGTATCTCCCCTGCCTGAATCAATTCATACAGCCGAATCAAAGCCGTAGGCGCATTCCCCACAGCAATGATCAGATTTTCATGGAGAGCCGCCGCCCGTTCCATACATACCGCCGCCCGTGTACAGCCACGCTTCTTTGCTTCCTCCGCCACATCCGGTGCATCCATAAAGCAGTGAACCTCTCCCCCATACTCCCCAAGACGTTTCTTATTAATCCCGGAAGCCGCCATCCTGGTATCGGTCACTATGGAAACGCCATCCTTCAGTGCCTTAACTCCCAAAGCCGCCGCCCCCTGGGAAAAGCAGAGATTATCCCCATAATCAAAATCCGCCGAGGTATGAATACAGCGCTTCACTATGGAAAATTCCGGCTCCGGCCAGGTTCTTCCATTCAGCTCCTTTGTAATAATCTCCATACTCCGGGCCTCAATTTCCTCAGGCTTTACAATCTCTATTTTATCTAGCATGTAATTCCCTCCTCCAAAATCTCATAGATTTTATCCATATCAAGAGAGCTGCGGACCAAATCCGCCAGCTTATCATATTCCTGCTGCTTATGTACCTCCGGATCAAAATGCCAGTTTCCTGGGTCCATTCCTTTTTTCCGCATAAGCCGCCCCACTAAAAGAGCCGCCAAATCACCGAAATCGAAAATTCCATGAAGATAGGTGCCAAATACGGTTCCCGCTTCGTTGCAAAGTCCGTCAAGGCGCCCGTCCTCCAGACGAATGGTTTCCTGACAGCGCCCCAGATTGCTGGTCCTTCCCATATGGATCTCATAGCCCCGTACATCCTTCCCTGTGGTGCTTCCCTGCACATCCTCCTCACGAATGACACAGCCATTTATCTGTGTCCTGGTTTTTACCGGCTCAAAGACAGTTATGGCATTTAAAAGCCCCATTCCACGCATGGCACCGCCCTGTTCCACATCTTCCGGGTCCTCCAGCCGTTCTCCCAGCATTTGATATCCGCCGCAGATTCCTACAACCGGTGTGCGCATCTCTGCCTGACGCACTACTGCCGTTTCCAGACCGCATTCCCGCATCCACCGCAGATCTACCATGGTATTTTTCGTACCTGGAAGGAAGATCAAATCCGGCTTTCCCAGCTCTTTTACATGCCTTACATACCGCAGAGAAACGCCTTCCATCCGTTCAAATACATTGAAATCCGTAAAATTGGAAATATGGGGCAGGCGGATGACCGCTATATCAATCATGCCCTGCGCATCCTTGTGGGACAGCCGCTCGGAAAGGCTGTCCTCGTCATCCAGATCTAAGGGTGTCATCGGAATTACGCCGACTACCGGGATTCCGGTTTTTTCTTCAATCATCTTAAGCCCTGGGCGGAGGATTTCTACATCTCCCCGGAACTTATTGATGAGGAAGCCTTTGATTCGCTGCTGTTCTTCTTCCTCTAAAAGCTTAACGGTTCCATAGAGGGAGGCAAATACCCCGCCCCGGTCTATGTCGCCGGCCAGAAGTACCGGAGCCTTTGCGATTTTGGCCATTCCCATATTTACGATGTCGCAGCCTTTCAGATTGATTTCTGCGGGGCTTCCTGCTCCTTCAATGACTATGATGTCAAAATCCTCAGACAGCTTCCGAAATGCCTGTTCTACCTGAGGAATGAGCTGCTTTTTGTAGGCGAAGTAATCTCTTGCACTCATGTTGCCTAAGACTTCGCCGTTTACGATCACCTGGCTGCCTACTTGACTGGTGGGCTTTAGGAGGATGGGGTTCATCTCTACTCTTGGATCGATTCCTGCTGCTTCGGCCTGCATAACCTGGGCCCTGCCCATTTCCAGGCCGTCCTTTGTAATGTAGGAGTTCAGGGCCATGTTTTGGGATTTGAAAGGGGCGGTCCGGTAGCCGTCTTGCTTGAAGATGCGGCACAGACCTGCGGTTAGGAAGCTTTTGCCTGCGTTGGAGGCGGTTCCTTGTATCATGATTGCTTTTGCGTTGTGGGTCATTGGTGGTGGTGCTCCTTGAAGTTTTTTCTCTTTAAAAGGGACGCCGTCAGGGAGGAAGCATGCTACCTTCCCTGCTCCGCCCATTCGGGCTAACACGCCTGGAAGGTAGCATGCTTCCTCCCTGGCGGCTGGCTTTGTGGACGTATAATGTTTCAGTCTCTTTGTCAATTGACCTTTTAGGGGTATGTTTTCTGCTGTTTGGCTGTCCTGATTTTCTGGAGATATGTATTTTAATGCTTATTTTGTTTGTACCATTTTTGAAGAAAACTTTCTATGCTGATTTGGCAAGAACCTCTTTTATGGCTTGCAGCAGGCGTTCGTTTTCTTCGTGGGTTCGCACGGCAACTCGATAATCCTCTTCTGTGAGATTGTGATAATTTTCGCAGCGGCGGATTAGGATTCCGTGATTCAGCAGTTTTTCATAAAGCTGTGATTCTCCTGTTCTTCGGAAGCATAGATAGTTGGCTTTTCCGGGCCATACTTTACATCCGAGCTTTGTAAGGCCGGTCATTAGGAATTGTCGTTCTTTCTCTACAAGGGTTATGGTCTGCTCTCGATAGCCGGTTTCTTTTAGTGCTGCCATTCCGGCCTGCATGGCTGGTTCCGATACGGACCACGGCTGGCCGGCCTGCCGCATTTTTTCAAGCAGTTCCTGACTTTTGGATAGAACGCAGCCAAGACGAAGGCCCGGCATGGCGTAGAGCTTCGTAAAGGATTTGAGTATTACTAAATGAGGATAATCCGAAAGAAAGCCTGTTAAGGTATAGGCTTCTTTATCTCTTACAAAGTCCAGGAAGCACTCGTCAATGCAGACCCAGATGTTAAAATTCTCCGCCTTTTCTAAAAGCTTTAGCAAAAGGTCCCTCTTTGCCAAAAGTCCGGTGGGGTTGTTGGGATTGCATATAAATATCAGATCCAGGTCTTCTGTAACGGATTCTAAGAGAGCTTCTCCCAGCTCCATAGATTCCGGCAGGTTATGATGAAGAACCTCTGCTCCCACCTGCCCCAGGGCTTCTTCATATTCCGCAAAGGCAGGGGCTGTTACCAATGCCTGTTTTGGCCTTAGGGCATACACCAGGCGGTAGATGAGATCTGCGCCTCCGTTTCCGCAGAGGATCTCTTGGGGAGCTGCTCCTTCATTTTCTGCGATTGCGGATCTTAACTGGCGGCAGAAGGGATCGGGATAGTGCAAGGATGCGGACAGGCTGTTCAGCACGGCCTTCCCGACGCTCCCTGGCATCCCAAGGGGATTGATATTTGCGGAAAAATCCAACAGCTCCTCCTGGGTATAGGCGCTGTGTAATGCCGCTCCATATCGGTCTCCTCCGTGTATTGTCCGTTGTATCTGTAAATCCTGCACTGCTTCCATCTCTCCACATTTTATCGATGTTCCTTTAAAAGAACATCCCGAATCCCTTCCGCCGTATAAGTAACGGCGCTTTGATGTACCCTAAGGCCCGCCTCTGCTGCCGCTCGTTCTGTCACCGGGCCAATGCAGATGACTTTTGCCGTCAGCTGCTCCAAATCCCCCGCCATACCCACGAAGGCTTTTACTGCGGATGCGCTGGCAAAGGTGATATAATCCACCTTGGAAAGCATCCGCTTTAATTCCTCTTCTTTTCGTCTGTCTGCTTCCGTGGTGTAGAGCGGTATGGCTTCATAGGTGATTCCTTCCGTCTCCAAAGCTTTCGTAAGCTCTGCGGATGCCTCATCTGCTCTTAATAAAAGTATGCGATCACTGGAGGCAAGCCCGGGAATCCATTCTGCTGCCAGGTCCCTGCTGGAATATCTGGTTGGTACAAAATCCGCATAGATTCCCTTTGCCTCTAATGCGTCCTTTGTACCGCTTCCAATGACAGCAAAGCGAATATTGGACAGGCTGCGTATATCTTTATGATTTTCTTTTAGTTCATCAAAAAACAGTTCTACGCCATTGCTGCTGGTGAATACCAGCCAAGTATAAGAAGAAATCTTCTCTATTGCCTGACTAAGCTTCTCAGAGCGAAGCCTTTTTGTTCGGATCAAGCTAAAGGAAATGGCTTCCGCCCCTTCCTCCCTTAATATCTCCTGCTGCTTTCTGCACATGGCTTCCGTACCGGTGAGCAATACCCGGACACCAAAAAGAGGCCCTCTTCCAAACCAGCATAGTTTCTCCTGAAGGGATACGACTTCTCCCACCAAGATCACGGCAGGTGTCACAATCCCTGCCTCTTTTACCTTTTCTTCGATTGTCTTCAGGGTTCCTTTTGCTATTATCTGCCGGGCTGTAGTTCCCTCCTGGATGACGGCCGCAGGGGTATCCGGATCTTTTCCTTTGGCGATCAGTTCCTTTGTAATATGGGGCAGGTTGTTAAGGCCCATCAGAAAGACTAAGGTTCCCTCTTCCCTGGCCAGAAGCTCATAATTCAGGACCAGTCCCTCCTTGGTATTGCTCTCATGTCCCGTTATTACATGAAAGGAGGAAGCAAAATCCCGATGGGTCACCGGAATGCCGGCATAGGCTGCGGCCGCATAGGAGGACGAGATACCTGGCACAATCTCAAATTCGATTCCGGCCTTTTGAAGCTCCTCCGCCTCCTCACCGCCCCGGCCAAAGATAAAGGGATCGCCGCCCTTTAACCTGGCTGCGTTCTTTCCCTCCAATGCCTTTTTTACAAGCAGTTCATTGGTCTCATCCTGCTTTAAATGATGATTGGACGCACGTTTTCCCGCATAGATAAGCTCCGCATCCTCTTTGGCTTCATTTAAAAGGGAACCGGATACCAGACTGTCATAGACGATTACATCTGCTGTCCGAAGGCACTCAAGGCATCTTTGGGTTAGCAGTCCCATATCTCCCGGTCCTGCTCCGAGAAGATAGACCTTTCCTCTCGTTATCCGGCGGGCCATCTGCTCTCCGAAGCTTCTCATTTCCTCCAAGGCAGGAAGCTTTGAATGCTCTTTATTGAAAGGCTTCTGACAGGAGACGTATTTGGGATGCTTCCCGTCTTTGGCATACATTACCTGCATCTGCATCCCTCCTGCTTCCAATCGGCACAGACTGGCTGCGGGAGCATTGCAGCTTCCTCCGATCCGTGTCAAAAAGCTGCGCTCCGCTTCCAGAACAAGGGCAGCCTCCTCACAGTGAATCGCTGCCAAGACTTCTGACATATGCCCCTTCTTTGCCTCTACCGCCAAAATTCCCTGTCCGGCCGCAGGCAGAAAATCCTCAGGCTCCAGATATTCCAAATACACGCCGTCTTCCTTTAGAAGCTTAAGACGCTCCAATCCTGCCGCTGCCAGCAAAATTCCATCATACTGCCCGTCTTTTAGCTTCTGCAGCCGAGTTTGCACATTTCCCCGAAGGAGCTTTATGCCCACAAGCGGATTGATGGTTTTGAACTGTAACTCACGGCGCAGGGAGCTGGTGCCTACCACGCTGCCTGCCGGCAGCTCTGCCGCCTTCACTCCTGTTGTGGTTACAAATACATCTCTTGGATCGCCCCGCTCCAGCACAGCGCCGATTCCAAGCCCCTCCGGGAATTCCATGGGCATGTCCTTGGCGCTGTGAACCGCCAGATCGATTTCTTCGGAAAGCAACGCTTCCTCCAGTTCTTTGGTAAAGACACCTTTCCCTCCAAAAGATGTCAAAGAGCGATCTAAAAGCTCATCTCCCTTGGTAGACAGCTTAACAATCTCCACCTCTGCCTCCGGAAACGCCGCCTCAATTTTCTCCTTTACCAACTCCGTCTGGACCAATGCCAGACGGCTTTTTCTTGTTCCTATGCGAATCTTCATACTTCGTACCCTCTCGGTGTAATCATGCGTCCTTTACTTACATAGGTTTGAGAGTTTCCAATAATCACTACACTGAACATATCAATCTCGGCATCTTTTAAATGCTCCAAATCGGTAATCTGGCTGCTCTCGTCTTTTCGCCCTGCATTGCGCACAATTCCCACCGGTGTCTGTGGATTGTGGTACTTCAACAGAAGCTCTGCCGCCTGCTCCACATAGGTGGTGCGCTTTTTACTCTTGGGGTTATAAAGGCATACAATCAAATCCCCCTGGCCTGCACAGTCTACACGTTTCCAGATGAGATCAATGGGGGTCATAAGATCACTTAAGCTGATAACCGCAAAGTCATGCATCAGGGGCGCTCCCAGCACGGAAGCTGCGGCGCTTGCCGCTGTCACCCCAGGCACCGTTTCAATCTCAATGTCCGCTCCCATTTCCTCCGCCACCTGATAAATAATGCCTGCCATTCCGTAGATTCCGCTGTCACCGGAGCTGACCATGGCTGCTACCTTGTTCTTCTGCGCTTCCTCCACCGCCATCCGGCAGCGCTTTACTTCCTGCATCATGGGCGTAGCCAGATACTGCTTATCCGGAAAATATTCCTTCAATATATTTACATAGGTGGTGTAGCCCGTCACCACATCCGCCTCTTCTATTACCTGAATGCATTTGGCCGTCATATGCTCATAGCCGCCTGGGCCAAAGCCTACTACATACAATTTTCCCATTGTTTTCTCCTATTTTAGTTCCGCAATACTCGTAAGATACACTTCTACATAGAAGTATTTCCGGCCACAAAATGACCGTGTCCGTAAATCCTTCTGTGCATCTTCCGATTATTGCTGTTTCCAGTTCCCCAATACTCTATTCCTATTTTACTCATCCGTAAGACAGCGGAAAATCGCTTCCAGCTCCTTTGGGGAAGCCTGCTCCCTAAGACGATAGAACAGCTTGTCCACCGCCTTTGCAAAGCCTTTTTTCTCCGCTTCCTCAAGCATCCATTCCTTTGTTCTCTCAATCTGAGGCATGGAAAACTGAAAGATCATCCAGCACATAAATTCTTCCTCGTACTCCTTTAAGATCTCTCCCGCTTCCTTTGCCGCCTGCTTTTTGGCCTGATTGTTCGCTTTTGCCAGGGCTTCAAAGTCATCCATATTGTAAAGGAAGGTCCGTGGAATCTCCGTTACCGCTTCCTCAATGTCCACCGGCACGGCCAGATCCACAAATACCCTGGGCTTCTCCGTATGAATCTGCTCCCGCAGCTTGGAATAGGTCAGAGTATAGTGAGGACTTGAAGTTGCACTGATTACCACATCCATTTCATCAACATAGGAATACCGCTCCTTATAATCAATAATATGATTGCTCTCACTTTTCAGATGGGCATCATGGGTCAATGTTACATTTCTGATGGTGCTGTAAATATGCAGTCCTTTCATACTGTAGAGATTCTTAAGAACAATGCCGCCAATCTCCCCGGTTCCCCCAATGACCATTATCTTCTTTCCCTGAAGGCCTCCTAGCGCCTCCTCCGCAGCCTTGACTGCAAGGGTCGCTGTGGAAACGGCAGTTTTGGACAGCTCCGTATCCGTCTTAATACGCTTGGCGCAGGTTACTGCATAACGGAACAGGGTATTCAGATATTTGCCTGTAGTACCTGCCGCTCTTGCCTGCTCATGTGCCTTCTTCACCTGGCCCAGAATCTGATCCTCACCAACCACCATGGAATCCAGCCCGGCAGCTACCAGGAACAGATGGCGGACTGCTTTTTCTCCCTGATAAAACCGCAGATAATCCGTAATGTGCTCTACCTGTAACGCCCCAGCCTTCTTTAGAACCACTTTCTGCAACCGGGCAAATAGCTTCTGCTGCTGTTCCTCTTTTGGATAGAAGGCATAGATCTCCGTCCGGTTGCAGGTTGAGATCACCAGGCTTTCTGCCGCACCCGCATCCGAGCACAGGGCTCTAAGAAGCTCTGTCTGCTGCTCCGAAGTAAAGGCAAATAACTCACGTATGGCAAGGGGAGCCGTCTTATGGCTGATGCTTAATAGCCAAATCCCCATCTATGACTCCACTCCTTTTCTAAATTCATGTGTAAAAGTCTTATCATACAGCTTGGAAAGCTCATAATCATCCCCCAGAAAATCGCCCACAACCGTCAGGGCGGTCTTACGGATACCTGCCTCCTCTACTTTTTTCGCAAGATTCGAAAGTGTCCCCCGCACAATCTTCTCATCCTCCCAGGTGGCCTTATATACGACTGCCGCCGGAGTATCCGGCCCATACGCCTGTCCCAGGGTGGCGCACAGTTCTTCCAGCATTCCCACACTTAAAAAGATAACCATGGTAGCCCTATGCTTTGCCAGATCAAGGAGCTTCTCTCCCTCAGGCATGGGTGTCCTTCCCTCCATCCGGGTGAGAATCACGGTCTGGCTGACCCCCGGAAGGGTATACTCCTTCTTCAAAGCGGCCGCAGCCGCAAGAAAAGAGCTGACACCCGGAATCACTTCGTAGGAAATACCCATTTTGTCAAGGGCATCCATCTGCTCCCTGTGGGCGCCGTAAATGGCCGGATCTCCCGTATGTACCCGTACCACCTTTTTTCCTGCTTCCTCCCCCTCCTTCATCACAGAGAGCACTTCCTCCAGGGTCATGCCTGCACTGTTGTAAATAAGGGCATCCTTCTTTGCATCGGCTAACACTTCAGGATTCACAAGTGAACCTGCATAAATAATAACATCCGCATTGTCTATCAGTCGTTTCCCTTTGATGGTCAAAAGCTCCGGATCGCCGGGGCCTGCACCTATGAATGATACCATCCTTTTATCTCTCCCTTTTCCTTCATATATTTTCCTTATCCGTTCATTGATAGCAGTCCTTTTCCCATACTTTACCGCACAAAGTTCGTCCTCCAAAGAAGAATATGCATTACAGGGTATCTACAGGATAAAAAAAGAGCCCATAGCATAAACGGGCCCTGTCTCTTCTCTTTCCTGGAACTGCTTTTACCGGAAGCCCGTCCAATCTTCGAAGTACCCTTGAAAAATCCGCTATAAACAGAATGCAGCAAACTCCAAAAGCACCCACCTACAGAAAGCAGGTTTCCTGACTTACAGTTCCTCGCTTTGGCCCTCCTTCTCACACACAAGTGCAATGGATCTTTAGAGCTGCACGCTCCCGGGCTTCACTCCCTGAATACAGTGACCGGATCGCTTGGGACTCTCACCCAATTCCCTTTTCTGCGTTTTATAAACGCACACTTTCTGTCGTATTTTATTTTCTTTGCCTTTTGCGGCAAAATCTATGGTATAGTTTAGCATATGACGTAAGGTTCGTCAAATAAGAAAGTTTTATAGGCTCAACCGGCTCCCCCGCCCGGCAGCCCCAAAACGGGCTTAAATCTTCACCCAATCAGAACTTTCTTCCCCTCAAAAGCAAACCCATACTTCCGAATCCGCTCCGGTGCTATTCCTCTCGCTGTCAGGGATACCGCATATCTCTTCTCTTCAATCTGCTGCAATGCGGCTTTCACCGTGTCCTCCAGGGACTTTTCTTCGTCCGGGTTGTGCACCTTAAACTCCAGTATCATGGCCGGCTCTTCCTTTCGGCAGGGCTCCAGCATTACATCATAACGGCCATATCCGCTTTCCCGGTTGGATGTCAAAATATAACGCCCGCAGAGTTCCACCAGAAGTCCAAGCACAAAGCCATGATAAAAACGCTCCGGCTCTGTACATTCAGACGGCTTTTTCCCCGTATCGAAAGAACTGAAGGTGGACAGTGCAACCTTATTCATGTATATATTCATCTCTTTCTTATCATCACGCAGCAATGCCTCTACAAATTCATTGTATCCTGAATCATCCCTGCCAAACCAATTCCGAATCATTCTCCGGAACATGATGCGTACTTCTTTATTCGTCAGCATCAAATCGTACTCATCACGCCCCCATTCCTCATCAAAGAAAAACCGTTCTACACGCAGATAACCGCTTGCAAGCAACAGACTCCAGATTGCACTTTCATTGTCAGTCAATTGATTGAATACGATCTGCTCATCTATCTCCGTATGAAAAGATTTTCCTTCCAAAAGATCCTCCATAATTATCTTGGTTCTTCTGTTCCCTTCCCGAATCAGTTTTCCCACTAAGCTATTGCTGCTGGTGTTGGCCCAATAAGCAGAAACCTTTCCTGTTTTCAGGTAATTCAAAATTGACCATGGATTGTAGATATCCCGCCTATTTCCGAAAGTAAAGCCGTCATACCAGCTTTTTACCTTCTCTTTTTCTTCAGAAAGGCCAAATTCCTTCAGTGCATCCCAAACTTCCTGCTCTGTAAATCCGAAGCAGTCCGCATAGGCTTCAGAAGTGGTTGTCACTACGGTCAGATTGTTCAGATCCGAAAAGATGGATTCCCGGCTGACTCTGGTGATTCCTGTCATAATGGCCCGTTCCAAATAAGGGTTCGTCTTAAAAGTAGAGTTAAACAGCCCCCGGGTGAATATAGTCATTTCCTTCCAAAAACCGCTTACATAAGCCTCCTGCATCGGTGTGTCATACTCATCCAAAAGAAAGAGTACTTTCCTTCCATAATAACGGGACAGATAATCGGAAAGGTATTTCAGGGAATCCGTCGCCAGGTAATCCTCCATCTCGGCAGAAACCATTCGATAAAGCTCCTTCTCTCCCTCCCGCAGGCAATTGCCCTCCAATAGAAAATCATATTTATCATAAAGGCGCCGGATGCTCTGGCAGATCTTTTTTCTTGCCTCCCCAAAAGAGTTCTCCTTGATATCTGCAAAGCTTAAGAATATTACCGGATAAGTTCCCTGAAGCTTCCGATACTTCTCATCCTCCCAGATGGCAAGTTTCTCAAATAGCTCACCTCTTTCTGCATATTCCACGGAAAAAAATCGCTCTACGGTATTCATCATCAAGGTCTTCCCAAAACGTCTGGGGCGGGTAATCAACGTCACCACGTCCTGATTTTCCCACCATTCCTTGATAAACATGGTTTTATCCACATAAAAATTATCATTAGTAATCAATTGTTCAAAATTCTGATGTCCGATTCCTACTGTTCTTGCCATATTCTACGTCACCCTTGATATAAAAATCGCTATTTCTTTCCCCTATTTGTTGCCTCTGCTATAACCTGAATTATACTTTAAAACAATATGCAAGACAAGGAAAAAGTATCGTATGAGAAAGAACCCTTGACATAGAATAAGTTTTATTTTTTCGAAATTTATTGGTCAAACAGTTTGACAATGGACAAACTGACCTGCAAAAGCTATAATAATTATCAGCACAAAAGAACTACTATTATCAATGAATAGGCTTGTATCAAATCATGGAATTTTAAACATATTGTTAAGTTATTACTGTCTGCCATAAAATCATTATTCACTGAGGAGGAGCATATAATGGGGAAAAAAAATTACGCTATCGCATATCTTTACGGATACGGAAAATACGCCTATAATTCTGGCGGTTATGGCAGTCCATATTATTCTTTTGATTGTAATTCCTCCATCTATTTCCACGATCTGAATTCTTATATACCAGTTGAGCCAGCATTTCAAAAGATACAAATTACCCAAAATAATTCCTCCGGATATTACTCGCACAAGGTTAACGTTCCTTTATATCTTGTAGAAGAGGATGGTATATGGCGGGAATACTTTACTGGAACCACAATAAAATTTTATGATTTTTCTTCGAAAGGAAATAATGGGATCATAAGAGAACTGGTTTTTGGTAATAGCAGCGGCGGTACTCTTACCTATACAGAGCCAAAAAACTTTGCAAACGAAATTTCAAAATATTCTAAAGAGCAGATTAGAGATATGGCTAATCAGTTCCTACGACTGTGCAATGATGCCGTTGCATGGAGCAGAAGTTATGATAGAGTGCCTGAAAAGCACAGACAGATGGAATTGAAAAAAGAGCAAGAAAACATATTAGCGTCTGAGGCCCTTGAACGTGGCATCGGCCAATATTCCAATTTCTCATTGGCCAACAAAAACTCTCAGGCAAAAACCGGTGGGTGTTTGACCCAAATACTTATGGTTCTGATGTTAATTCTTTCTATTTGGTGGATACTCCAATGATCCAAATAGAAGAAATCTGCTCTGAAAAACTGCATGAGATGGAAAAATATGAGTTGTTATCAAGGGAAGAAAATGCCTATACCTCATTATTTAAGACAACGCATGGCACGGTTATCAAGCTTTATCATGGCTGCCTTACGGATCACGAAGCAGTAGCCCGTGATCGGGAAACCTTATACAGCCTTGTCCAAAGCAACTGCCATTTTCCGAAACAGTTTATCATGCCAATGCGTATTTATACATTTGATAAAAAAATTGTTGGATACGAAATGCCCTTTTGTGAAGGTAAAGTACTGTCTGAAGCATTAAAATTTGCTGGTATTGCGGATGCAGTACGATGGTTTTCTCAAATATATGAAGATATCCTGTGGCTAAGCACTTTACACCCCTCCTTCTCCTTTGCTGATTTGCATGAGGAAAATATTTTTATAAACACAAAAGGAGAGCTTTTTCATTGTGATATTGATGGTTGGCGTTCTCAGTCCGGATGCGGGAAACGCTCTCGCTATCTAAGTATGTCACAAGACCTGTATGAAAATCACCCCCGAAAGTATAAACAGGAACAGAATAGAAACTATTTTCTCACAGATCGCAATTCTGACATCTATTGCCTAAACATTATGGTAATGAATTATTTGATGAAAAACGGACAGTGGTTTGTGAATTTGCAAAATAATGATGCTTTCTTGTATCTTGATTACCTGGAAACAGCAGGTCTGCCAAAGGGTATTGTGCAAATGATAAACACGCTCTTTGAACCCACGGATAATTTTTTTAGCACTCAGGCTATGAAAAACTTACCGAACGACATAACGTGTTTTTCCTATGAGAGCTATTTTTCTTCAACCGAGCGATTTTCCAGCAATGCTCAAGCTTTGGACTACTTGGATAAATTTGCATTCAAATGGAACAATCATGCCTATTCGTAATAGTTACACCCTTTTAGCCAGGCCGTGGTAATACCGCATGAACCGATTTCTTTTTCAGTCAATGCCTGGATAAAGTGTTTTTCACCAGCAAGATTAGAGCCACCCTCGCCACACATTGAAAAAACGCCCCGCACCAGATAGTGCGGAACGTTTTTGTTATCTTCCCTATTGCTTTTACTTACAGTTCAAGCTTGCCATTCACCTTGCCATTGATTACGTAATAAGCAGCCATATCCTCCGGCTTTACGTAAAGCTCCAGGCTCTTAATGGAAGATGCTCTGTGACCCTCGGCTGCCCAGGCAGCTTTTACCTGCTCTACCAGCTCCTCAGTCTTAACTTCCTTTCCTGCAAACTGAATATATACGTTCTGGCTTACTGCCTCTTTTGCTGTCTTCACTGTCTTAGTCGTCTTGGCGGTAGTCTTTGCGGCAGCTTTCTTAGGTGCTGCCTCCTTCTTTACAGGAGCCTTTTCTTCCTTAACTGCTTCCTTTGCCGGTGCTGCCTTTACTGCTTCATCTTTTACCGGAGCTGTAGCTGTCTCCTTGGAAGCTTCTGCTGCTTTTGCCGGCTCAGTTGTCTTTACAGTCTCTGCTTTCTTCACTGTATCTGTTAC
Organism: Candidatus Merdisoma sp. JLR.KK006; assembly: GCF_036941035.1. Lineage (NCBI taxonomy): Bacteria > Bacillati > Bacillota > Clostridia > Lachnospirales > Lachnospiraceae > Candidatus Merdisoma > Candidatus Merdisoma sp. JLR.KK006. Next base: position 178,334 of record NZ_JAYMNS010000001.1, read on the forward strand.
TTTCTTAGCACTCATGATAATCCTCCCTTATGCTAACCGGATATTAAATAAATTCCTAATTTCACCGGAATTTATTATAGCCTGTTTTCCCTTTAAATTCAACGAAAGACGTAAAATTCTCCGTTTTTATTAGTTTTCTCCTTACTGGATTCTGCTTTTTGGGTATAATTCTTGCAAATCCTGATTTATGCTTTTATGCGGTAGATATTATGCCTAAAATACAAGGATTTTCCCGGAAAAACTGGAGATTTCATGCACTGCGCACACACATATTTATTAAAAGGAAAGCTAAGAAAAACCGCCGTAACAGCACTATTTAACGCTTTTTTGTCCGAAAAAGTGTATCCTGCAGGCAGATTTCCTCCGTCAAGATAGAATATCTAATGCAGCCTCTCAGGAAAGCTTATGTAAAAACAATCCGCTCCGCAGCTTTGGCTCAAACCAGGTGGATTTCGGCGGCATCAAAAGACCCGCATCCGCCACGGCAAACAGCTCTCCAATGGAAGTAGGATACATGGCAAAGGCAGCCTCCATATCCGTATGCACCCGGCGCTCCAGCTCTTCAAGCCCCCGAATGCCGCCCACAAAATCAATGCGCTTATCTGTTCTGGGATCTCCCACTCCGAGGACAGGCTCCAACAGCTCCCGCTGAAGGATTGACACATCCAGACCCTCCACCGGATCCTCGTTTTCGTACTCCGGCCGCAGGGTCAGAAGATACCACTGTTCGGAAAGGAACATGGCTATCTCCCCCTTCTTTTGGGGATGAGCCGCCTCTTTCAATGGCTCTGCCGTAAAGATCTCTTCCGCCTTTTTTAAAAATTCTTCAGGGGAAAGTCCGTTCAAATCCCGAACCACCCGGTTATAATCCATAATCATCAATTCATCATCCGGAAACAGCACACAAAGGAAATAATTGAATTCCTCTTCCCCTGTATAATCCGGATGCTCATCCCGGCGCTTCAGGCCCACGCGGACAGCCGATGCCGCCCTGTGATGGCCGTCCGCTATATAGACGGATTCCATTTTCCCAAAGGCTTCCTGAATACGCCCAATGACAGCTTCTTCCCGAATCTGCCAGCCTCTATGCCCAATGCCGTCCTCTGACACAAAGGAAAACAAAGGCTCACCCTTCTTACTCTCCTTAGCCAGCGTCTTAAGCTCCGGTTCATTCCGATATGCCAGAAAAATGGGGCCTGTCTGAGTATCGCACACATCCACATGGCGAAATCTGTCCTCTTCCTTTTCCCGTCTGGTATTCTCATGCTTCTTAATGCAGCCTTCCAGATAATCGTCAATGGAAGCGCATGCCACAATTCCCGTCTGACTTCGGCCATTCATAGTCAGCTCATACAGATAAAAGGAGGGAACATCATCCTGAATAAAATCTCCTCGTTCCTGCATTTCCTCCAGCAGTTCCTTGGCTTTCTGATAAACCTTCGGATCACAAGTGTCCACATCATCTGCCATCTGAGTCTCGGCCCGGTCAATCCGAAGAAAGGACAAGGGCTTTCCTTCCACAGCCTTCTTCGCTTCCCTGCGGCTGTATACATCATAGGGAAGGGCCGCAACAAGAGACTCTTTTCCCTCTGCCGGCCTGATTCCCTGAAAAGGTCGTATCTTCGCCATCAGCAGATCACCCGCACTTTCAATACGCCGTCTATGGCCTCCAGCTTGCGGATAAGCTCCGGGCTTGCCTGGCTCTCCAGGTCAAACATAGAATAAGCGTAATCCCCGCGGCTCTTATTGGTCATGTTGGCAATGTTATGGTTTTCCTCGCCCATCAGGTTGGTAAACTGGCTCAGCATATGCTTGATATTCTTATGGCAGATAGCTACACGGGCCGGATAAGCAGGTACTCCCATATCACAGTTGGGGTAATTTACCGAATTGCTGATATTTCCATGCTCCAGATAGCAGCGCAGCTCTTTTACCGCCATGCGGGCGCAGTTTTCCTCTGCTTCCTCCGTAGACGCTCCCAGGTGGGGAATCACTATGGTTCCCTTGGCGCCTGCCGTATTGGTATTTGGGAAGTCTGTCACATAGCGTTTTACCTTGCCCTGCTTTAAGGCCAGCACCATGGCATCCTCGTCCACCAGCAAATCACGGGCAAAATTGAGAACTACTACCCCATCCTTCATTTTGTTTATGGCCCCTTCATTGATCATCTTCTTTGTGCTGTCCATAAGGGGCACATGGATGGTTATGTAATCACATTCCCGGTAAATATCATCTACATTGGTAATGTGACGGATATTTCTGGACAGATTCCATGCCGCCTCCACAGATATATAAGGATCATACCCCATTACCTCCATGCCAAGATGAATGGCAGCATTGGCCACCTGGACGCCGATAGCCCCAAGGCCAATGATTCCCAGCTTTTTCCCTAAAATCTCACGGCCTGCGAACTGCTTCTTCTGCTTCTCGGAAAGCTGGGCAATCTCCTCATTCTGGCGCTCCGACTGCACCCAGTTCACGCCTCCGATAATATCACGGGATGCCAGAAGAAGTCCGGCCAGCACCAGCTCCTTTACGCCATTGGCATTGGCTCCCGGCGTGTTAAATACCACAACTCCCTGCTCCGCATATTTTCCCAGGGGAATGTTGTTAACCCCTGCTCCCGCCCGGGCAACGGCACATATATTTTCCGGCAGCTCCATGTCATGCATGGCAGCGCTTCGAACCAGGATAGCGTCTGCCTCATCCAGTTCCTCTACTTCCTTATATTCTCTGGTAAAGTGATTAAGGCCAAACTTGGCAATGGGATTCAGACATTTGTATTTATACATGGTGTTCCTCCTCAAATTTTTTCATAAACTCCACAAGAGCCCTGACGCCTTCCATAGGCATGGCATTGTAAATGCTGGCACGCATGCCGCCTACACTCCGGTGGCCTTTCAGATTCACAAAGCCGGCTTTTTCAGCCGCCTTCACAAATTCTCCGTCCAGTTCGTCATTGCCTGTTACGAAAGGCACGTTCATAAGAGACCGATCCGCTTTTCTGACCGTTCCCTTAAACAGCCGGCTCTCATCCAGGAAATTATAAAGAATCGCCGCTTTTTCCTCATTGCGGGCTTTCATAACCTCCAGGCCGCCCATCTTTTTCAGCCATTTAAATACCTTGCCGCACATGTAGATGCAGTAGGCATTGGGCGTGTTGTAAAGGGAGTTGGCATCCGCATGAATCTTATACTTCATATAGGTAGGCGTTCCCGGCAGGGTATCCTCGGTAATCAGGTCTTCCCGAATCACGGCAATTACCATACCGGCAGGACCAATATTCTTCTGTACGCCGCCGTAAAGCAGTCCGTACTTTGTCACATCCACCGGCTCGGAAAGGAAGCAGGAGGATACATCAGATACCAGGATCTTTCCCTTGGTATTGGGAAGAGTATGAAATTTCGTTCCGTAAATGGTATTGTTCTCGCAAATGTATACATAGTCCCCATCCGGGCTGATAGGAAGATCCGAGCAGTCCGGAATGTAGGAGAAGGTTTCATCCTCTGAGGATGCAATCTTGTTGACCTTTCCGTAAATAGCCGCTTCGTTAAAAGCCTTCTTCGCCCACTGACCGGTGACAATGTAATCTGCAACACGATTCTTCATAAGGTTCATGGGAATCATGGCAAATTGTAAATGGGCGCCGCCCTGGAGAAACAGCACCTTATAGTTATTTGGAATCCCCATCAGTTCTCGAAGATCCTGCTCTGCTTCATTTAAGATTCCTTCAAACACTTTGGAACGATGGGACATCTCCATTACGGACATTCCCGTTCCCTGATAATCCATCATCTCGGAAGCTGCTTCTTTAAGCACTTCCTCCGGCAGTACAGCCGGACCTGCGGAAAAATTGTACACACGCTTCATCTTTCATCCTCCTCATTTCAGTTCCGCAGACCTTAATCCGTACCCCTTACCTAGATGAATTTCCAGACGCAAAAAAGCCTGCGTCTGGAAATCCATCTGGATACTGTTTGAGGTCTGCTGTTAAAACCAATTCCAGTTCCGCAGACCTTAATCCGTACACCCCATATAGAAGAATTTCCGGCCACATAAAGATGTGTCCGCAAATCCTTCTGTGCACTGATTAAGGTCTGCTGTTTCCAGTTCGACTACTATTTTTAATAATACAAAATAACAGGCATCCCCTTCTCTGCATTCTCAAATATAATTTTCATATTAGCCGGCGGCGTGTTGACACAGCCATGGGAACCGTTTGTCATATAGATATTTCCGCCGAATTTAGCTCTCCAGCTGGCATCATGTATACCGTAATTTCCATAAAAAGGCATCCAGTACTTTACAGGCGTGGCATAATCGGCTCCACGCAGCACAGCATTACGGGCTTTATACTGTACGGATGCCACAATAGCAGGTGTCCGGCAGCCCCGGCTGATATTTCCCGTCACTACATCCGTATCCACCAGGAGCTGACCATTTTTGTAAAACCACATATGCTGGGCCCCCATATCCACTTCAATATAGGTATCTCCAATGTCATAATTGCTGCTCCACACATTGCCCCGATGTGAATAAGCCGGCTCCTTTGTAATGGTATCTCCCTGTTCAATATGGGCAAAAAGTGCCTCACTCTCAGCCTCCTGATCAATCTGCCAGCCGTAATTACCGCCCTTCACTGTGATAATACCCCGAAGGGTACTCCGAAAGTTCCGGGGCTTTTTGTAGGTATCTCTGCCCTCCGCCAGCTCCTGAACCCATTCTGCAACTGCCTCCGAATCCAGGGATGCCGTATATCCGTCCAGACGGATAAAACTGCTGACTGCCTTTTCATCCACCACTTCTGTTTCCGGACCAAACTCATAAGTAACCTTTGTTCCAAGCCAATTGTCAAGCTGCTTAGTGAGAGCTGTGATTTTCTCAGATTCCGCAGTAATCCCCGGTGCCTGGTAACAACCTGTCTCATCCAGATCAAGCTCTGGCAGCAGATTGGAGACGGCGCCTTTGATCTGTTCCTCAAGGTTCTTTACAACCACTCTGTTTCCCGGCTCCTCCGGATGAATCTCGTAACCATCTTCTGTCATTTCCACCCAGGCATTCCTGGGCGGATTACCGCTTTTTACCATTTTCAGTTCCCGGACTGCTGCCAGAAGCTGTTCTTCGTCAAAGGAAACGCCTGCTGTCACCTGATAAGAATCCGTCTGCCAGAACATCCTTGGCCACAAAAAACCGTTCTGAGCCCGTTTTGCCTGCCAGACCGCATCTGTCTCATAATAAGTTACGCCCAAATTTTCCGGCTCCACTTCCTCAACCTGCGCCTGACGCCCCTTAAGTACAAGCTTATATTCTTTCGCCTGCTGTAAGATCAGCTGGTTCACCTGATCGGTAGTCAGATAATTCACATTCATATTGTTAACGGAGGTTCCGGGGAAAAAATGATCCATATAATATATGGAAACTCCCGTATAGATCACCAGAACCGCAAATAGGCTCCAAACAAACCACCTGATCCGCTTCCGCATTATCATCAAACTCCCTGATTCATTGTTACTGTTTACACCTCAATGTCATTAAATTAAGCTCGAAAAGTATATGAAGGCTCCGGGCAAGAACCGCCACCCCTTAGCGGGGCGGCCCTCCTCCCCTATGCCGGTCATTTTTTGAAGCTTAACTTAATGACATTGGTTTACACCTATGATGTTCACAGTAACGAATCCGGCCTATTTAAAGTTGCCTTACGGCAAGAGGTCGGATTCCGCCTCCAGTACTGTATTGGACTGTGATCGTGTATTTACAAAATTATCCCCTGCAAGTACCCTATTCATGTATACTTGTGTGCTTTTTGTTATTTCACGGACTTTTCCAAATCCTCCGCATCAAAAGCTTCCTCAATGGGCGCTCCTGCTGCCACCATAGGAAATACCTTATCCTCGCAGTCAATGATGCAGTCAATCACCACGGGGCGTCCCAGAGACATAGCCTTCTCTAAAGCAGGCGCAACCTCTTCTCTCTTGGTTACACGCATTCCCACGGCCCCAAGCGCCTCCGCCAGCTTCACAAAATCCACCTGATCATTCAAAATAGTAGCGGAATAATGCTTATTATAGAACAAAGTCTGCCACTGATGAACCATTCCCAGTACATGATTGTTCAGTACCAGCTGTACAATGGGCACATTGTAGCGGGCCGCCGTAGCAATCTCATTCATATTCATGCGGAAGCAGCCGTCTCCTGCCACATTTACCACAATCTTATCCGGGCATCCAAGCTTAGCTCCGATGGAGGCCCCAAGGCCGTATCCCATGGTTCCAAGTCCTCCTGAGGTAAGGAAAGTTCTGGGTTCCTTGTACTTGTAGAACTGAGCCGCCCACATCTGATTCTGGCCTACCTCTGTGGTAATAATCGCATTTCCCTTTGTGATTCGATACAGCTCCTCCACCACGTAAGGACCTGTCAGACGGTTTTCCTCATATTTTAATGGATGCTTTTCTTTCAGTGCCTCAATCTGCTCGATCCACTCGGAATGCTCCTTCTCCTGGATTTGAGGCAGCAAGCGTGTTAAAACTTCCTTCACATCCCCGATAATACTTGCATCTACAATCACATTTTTATTGATTTCCGCCGGATCAATGTCAATCTGAAGAATTCTGGCCTTTCTTGCAAAACGGGTTGCGTCTCCCGTTACCCGATCACTGAATCGGGCGCCAATGGTAATCAAAAGGTCACACTGGGTCACGCCATAATTGGACGCCTTGGTTCCATGCATGCCGAGCATTCCCGTATACAAGGGATCCTCTCCCGGAAATGCGCCTTTTCCCATAAGGGAATCACAGACAGGCGCATTAAGCTTTCTTGCAAGCTTTGCTACCTCGGCAGATGCTCCTGAGAGCACGGCTCCGCCGCCCACAAAGATGAATGGTCTCTTTGCCTTCGCAATCATAGCTGCTGCCTGAGCTATATCCTCTTCCCGGATGGTATCTGTCTTACGCTCAACTTCCATGGGCTTCTGATATTCATATTCCGTCTTGTTTGCTGTTACATCCTTGGTTACATCAATCAGCACCGGGCCGGGCCGGCCGCTTCTTGCAATGTGAAAAGCTTTCCGAATAGCCGGCGCAAGCTCTTCCACATCCTTTATAATATAATTATGCTTTGTAACCGGCATGGTGATTCCGGCAATATCTACCTCCTGAAAGGAATCTCTTCCCAGCAGAGACCTTCCTACATTGGCCGTAATTGCTACCAAAGGAATAGAATCCATATAGGCCGTTGCAATTCCCGTAACCAGATTGGTAGCTCCCGGCCCGGAGGTTGCCATACATACGCCCACCTTTCCCGTCGCCCGGGCATAACCGTCCGCCCCATGGGATGCACCCTGCTCATGAGAGGTCAAAATATGGGTTATCTCGTCGCTGTGTTTATACAATTCATCATATACATTTAAAATTGCGCCTCCCGGATAGCCGAAAACCGTATCAACTCCCTGCTCCTTCAGACACTCGATGATAATCTCAGATCCTGTCAACTGCATGCTTTTTCTCCGTTCTTATATATAATCATTTTCAAAATCCGTACCCTGCGGATCCCCCCTGATACATGCCCGTTAAGGGCAGGCAGACTTCGTCTGTCAAGGTATAGAATTTATAATTGATTTTCCTATTTGATCTCTAATACCGCTCCCCGGTTTCCGGAGGTTACCATTTTCGCATAGCGGGCCAAATAGCCGGTAGTTACTCTGGGCTCTCTTGGCTGCCACTTTGCTTTTCTTGCTGCCATCTCCTCGTCAGATACCAAAACCTCCAGACGGTTATTGGGGATATCAATGCGAATTTTATCGCCTTCTTCCACCAATGCAATGGGGCCGCCTACGGCTGCTTCCGGAGATACATGTCCGATGGAAGCTCCTCTGGAGGCTCCGCTGAAACGTCCGTCCGTGATAAGTGCTACGGAAGCTCCCAGGCCCATGCCTGCAATGGCGGAGGTAGGATTCAGCATCTCACGCATACCCGGTCCGCCCTTGGGTCCCTCATACCGGATCACAACCACATCACCGGCTACGATCTTTCCGCTCTTGATGGCGTCAATAGCATCCTCTTCGCAGTCAAATACCCTTGCCGGGCCCTCATGGGTCATCATCTCAGGCACAACGGCGGAACGCTTTACCACGGCCGTATCGGGAGCCAGATTGCCCTTTAATACGGCGATTCCGCCAATTTCGCTGTAAGGATTGTCAATAGGCCGGATAACCTCCGGATTCCGGTTCTCACAGCCTGCGATATTTTCTCCCACTGTCTTTCCTGTTACAGTAATTAAGTCTGTATACAATAACTGCTTTTTATTCAATTCATTCATAACGGCATAGACGCCGCCCGCTTCATTCAGATCTTCCATATAAGTGGGGCCTGCCGGAGCCAGATGGCAGAGATTTGGTGTCTTGGCGCTCATCTCATTGGCTGCCTCCATGTTCAGATCCACGCCTGCCTCGTGAGCAATAGCAGGAAGATGAAGCATGCTGTTGGTGGAGCAGCCAAGTGCCATATCTACGGTCAGGGCATTTAAGAATGCTTTCTCAGTCATAATGTCACGGGGACGGATATTCCGGCGAAGCATCTCCATAACCTGCATTCCCGCATGCTTTGCCAGCTTAATGCGCTCGGAATAAACGGCGGGAATAGTTCCGTTTCCCTTAAGGCCCATACCAAGTGCCTCCGTGAGACAGTTCATGCTGTTAGCCGTGTACATACCGGAGCAGGAGCCGCAGGTAGGACATACCTTTTCCTCAAATTCCCGTACCTCCTCTGCCGTCATACTGCCTGCCGCATGAGCGCCTACTGCCTCAAACATGCTGGAAAGGCTGCGTTTCTGTCCCTTTACACGACCGGCAAGCATAGGGCCGCCGCTGACAAATACGGTAGGAACGTTGATTCTGGCTGCCGCCATCAAAAGCCCCGGTACGTTCTTATCACAGTTGGGAACCATGACCAGTGCGTCAAACTGGTGCGCCAGCGCCATACACTCGGTCGAATCGGCTATGAGATCTCTGGTTACCAGAGAATATTTCATTCCCACATGTCCCATGGCGATTCCGTCACAGACAGCAATGGCCGGGAATACGATTGGGGTTCCTCCGCCCATGGCCACGCCAAGCTTTACGGCCTCTACAATCTTGTCCAGATTCATATGGCCCGGTACAATCTCATTATAAGAGCTGACAATTCCTACCAATGGCCTGTCAAGCTCCTCCTGGGTCAGTCCCAGTGCATTAAATAAACTTCTGTGGGGTGCCTGCTGCATTCCCTTTGTTACTGCGTCGCTTTTCATATTTTCCACTCCTCCTATTTTAAGTTCCGCAGCATTCTTCCAGCACCTCTTATTTAGAACAATTCCCAGCCACTTAAAGCTGTGCCTGTAAATTGTTCTGGCACTGTTCAGAATGCTGCTGTTTTAAGTTCCGCAGCATTCTTCCAGTACCTCTTATTTAGAACAATTCCCAGCCACTTAAAGCTGTGTCTGTAAATTGTTCTGGCACTGTTCAGAATGCTGCTGTTTTAAGCTCCGTAATATTAGTTCCGTGCACGCTCTGCAATTAAATCGCCCATTTTCACAGTTCCTACCTTTGTACAGCCCTCTGACATGATATCTCCTGTCCGATAGCCCTCTTGAAGTACCTGCTTAACGGCTGCCTCTATAGCGTCTGCTTCTTTGTCCAGATCAAAGGTAAACCGAAGCATCATAGCTGCAGAAAGAATGGTTGCAATGGGGTTTGCCAAGTCCTGCCCGGCAATATCCGGCGCAGAGCCATGACTTGGCTCATATAAACCAAACTTGGTATCATTGAGGCTTGCACTTGAGAGCATTCCGATGGATCCTGTTACCATGCTTGCCTCATCGGAAAGAATATCGCCGAACATATTCTCCGTGAGAATCACGTCAAACTGGCCCGGATTCTTCACCAGCTGCATGGCACAGTTGTCTACCAGCATATGGGAAAGTTCAATATTCGGATAATCCTTTGCAACCTCCTCCACAACTTTTCTCCAAAGCCTGGAGGAATCCAGCACGTTTGCCTTGTCTACACTGCAGACCTTTTTTCTTCTCTTTCCTGCAATGTCAAAGGCTCTCTTTGCAATCCGGCGAATTTCTTCCACGTTATATGTAAGTGTATCAATGGCTGTCAGAACACCGTTAATCTCTTCTGTCTTACGCTCTCCAAAGTAAAGTCCGCCGGTCAGTTCACGCATAATCATCATATCGAAACCATCCCCGATAATCTCATCTCTTAAGGGGCAGGCTTTCTTTAATTCTCCATACAATACCGCCGGTCTCAGATTCGCAAACAATCCCAGGGACTTACGCAGTTTCAAAAGTCCTGCTTCCGGTCTCTTATCCGGCGGAAGCTGATACCAGGGGGAGGTTGCCGCATCTCCGCCGATGGAGCCCATCAAAACCGCATCCTTTGACTTTGCCGTCTCAATGGTTTCATCTGTCAGGGGAACCCCATGAACATCAATGGATGCTCCGCCCATCAAGAGATCCGTATATACCAGTTCATGTCCAAAACGCTCTCCTACGGTATCCAATGCTTTTCTTGCTTCTCTCACAATCTCCGGCCCGATTCCGTCGCCCGGAATCACTGCAATATCCAATCTCATTTTTCATCATCCCTTCTAAAAACGCCTATTGTTAATAATATAGAACAAAAATAGATTTTTTTCAACTGGAAGATCTTATTTTTCTTTAATTCTTTATTACTTTACAGCAAAAAAGAGCTGATTTGTCTCAAAAACACCCGGACCACGTCTGATTTTTCTAATTTCTTCATATATATAAAAAAACATCTTTTTGAGGAATAAACTTGAATAAAAATCTCAAAAACATCATCGGCACTGTTCTGCTGCTTACCCTCTCCTACTTTGGCGGCCAGGGAATTGCCCGGCTTCAAGGCTTGCCTGATTCCGGCACGCTTTTACCTGCCGGCAGCAGTGCCTCCGCCAACTGGGGCTTAAGCTTTCAGGAGGATGGAAAGGCACCTGTAGGCAACGCCACTCCTTCTTATTTAAAAGATTTTGACGCTTATTATGTGGAAGAAACGGAAGAGAAAAAGATTTATCTGACCTTTGACTGCGGTTTTGAAAATGGGAATACCCCCGCCATTTTGGATGCCTTGAAAAAGCACAATGCTCCCGCCGCCTTCTTTATTGTGGGAAATTATATGGAAACCAGCCCGGAGCTGGTAAAACGCATGGTAGATGAGGGGCATACGGTGGGAAACCACACTTACCACCATCCCGATATGTCTAAGATTGGAGATAAGGAAGCTTTCGGAAAGGAACTGGCGGATCTGGAAGCCCTCTACGAAGAGACCATCGGTCAGCCTATGACAAAGTACTACCGTCCCCCGCAGGGCATTTACAGCGAAAGCAATCTGAAAATGGCTCAGGAGCTTGGATATAAGACCTTTTTCTGGAGCCTGGCCTATGTAGACTGGTATCAGGATCAGCAGCCTACTCATGAGGAAGCATTTGCCAAGCTGATTCCCCGGATTCATCCCGGTGCGGTAGTGCTGTTACATAATACCTCTAAGACAAACGGGGAAATTCTGGATGAACTGCTGACGAAATGGGAGGAACTGGGGTACAGCTTCCATCCCTTAACTGAACTGGCTCAATAGATTAAATCAAATACCATTTCCCCAATTGCCAAAAAATGAGCCGTCCGTAATGAAGGGCGGCTCGTTTCAAGGCTGTATGATGATTACTGCTGATATTTTTGTTCCGTAAAGATGCTGATTTATAGATCCAGCTTTCTTAAAATCTCATCCATGTTCCTCCTGCCATAAACAATTCTAAGGATAAAAATATTTTTTTCTTCAAAATCCGGCTGATAATACATGATATAATTGCCTATTAGCTTCTTTCTTACTTTCGTATTTGACAAAAATTCATTGCTCACAGGAGCTCCGCTCTCCGGAAATGAACATGCTTCTTCGATAATCCTCTGCAATTCATCCAAAAAATCCGATGCTGCTTTTGAATTTGATAACTCCACAGCAATATACCCAACAATATCATCCAAGTCATCATTTGCTTTCTCTGTAAGTTGATACTTGAACTTAGATTCCATATCTGCTCCTTATATCATTGATTGCTGTATCTCCATCTATAGTCCGTCCCGCTTTTACATCTTCAAGGCCCTCCATAATTGTTTTAGCTTCATACATTTTCTGCATGGTTCTCTCATAATACTCAATATCCATAACAACCAATCGGCCATAACCATTCTTGGTTACATAGACCGGACCATTTTCTTCTGCGCAGCGGCGTTCCACCTCAACTGTATTCTTCAATTCTCTCATAGGAATAATCTGCATAAACTTATCTCCTTTCCTACTATTTCACATTAAATATTTGTGCATGTCAATATATCATAAGATGCTTTGTGTCTATATTATAACCTAAATTAAGCCACAGTTCAAGGTGACTTATAGTAATAAAAAATCACAAAAGGCTATTCAACAGGTAATTTTTACCCAAATTGAATAGCCTTTCATCTTATCACATTTAATTATATATTATTTGTAGTTGACGATCTTTCCAAAGTCCGGCTTGAGAGCTGCGCCGCCTACCAGACCGCCGTCGATGTCTGCCTGTGCAAACAGGTCTGCTGCGGTGTTGGCATTTACGGAGCCGCCATACTGGATGCGGATGGCCTCTGCGGTTGCCTCGTCGTAGATCTCAGCGATGCACTTACGGATGTCAGCGCATACCTCCTGAGCCTGCTCGGTGGTTGCAGTCTTTCCGGTTCCGATAGCCCAGATTGGCTCGTAAGCGATCACGGCTGTCTTAGCCTGCTCTGCGGTGATTCCAAGGAAGCCAACCTTTACCTGCTGACGGATAAAATCCATGGTTACGCCCTGCTCTCTCTGGGTCAGAGACTCGCCGCAGCACATAATAGGAGTAATGCCGTGCTCAAATGCCTTGTGCATCTTCTTGTTGATATCCTCGTTGGTCTCTCCAAAGTACTCTCTTCTCTCGGAATGTCCAAGGATAACATACTTTACGCCAACATCCGTGAGCATTGCCGGAGAAATCTCGCCTGTGTAAGCGCCCTTCTCCTCAAAGTACATGTTCTCGGCGCCTACCTGAATGTTGGAACCCTTTGCAGCTTCCATTACGGGAATAATGTCGATAGCCGGTACACAGAATACTACGTCTACCTCGTCATTTGCTACCAGAGGCTTTAAGGTATTTACCAGCTCTACTGCCTCGCTGGGTGTCATGTTCATTTTCCAGTTGCCGGCGATGATTTTCTTTCTTGCCATTGTTCTATTCTCCTTTTTGTCAGTTCTTATTCTATATTATTCACTCCCCAGTGCACCATTCGGGCTGTCACCCCGTTTCTCCCCAGTACACCATTCGGAAAATCAGAGATTTTCCTCATTGCCGGGCTGTCGCCCTATCAGAATAGGCTCTGACAGATTCGGCTGCCAGCAACCCATCTGTCATTTCCTATTCTGGCACTGCTCATAGCTATCGCACATCGTCTGCTGCTGCTACCCCCGGAAGCTCTTTGCCCTCCAGGAATTCCAAGGATGCACCGCCTCCTGTGGAAATGTGGCTCATCTTGTCAGCAAATCCTAACTGATTTACTGCTGCTGCGGAATCGCCGCCTCCAATGATGGTGGTTGCATCTGTCTCAGCCAGGGACTTGGCAACTGCGATGGTTCCCTTTGCCAGAATCGGGTTCTCAAATACGCCCATGGGACCATTCCATACAACGGTCTTAGCGGATTTCACTGCCTCTGCGTACAGCTCTGCAGTCTTGGTTCCGATATCCAGGCCCATCTTGTCAGCCGGAATTGCATTGGAATCTACAACGGAAACCTCTATCTCTGCATCAATGGGATTGGGGAACTCAGCGGCAATGGTAGTATCAACAGGCAGAAGCAGCTTCTTGCCAAGCTTCTCAGCCTTTGCAATCATTTCCTTGCAGTAGTCAAGCTTCTCATCATCTACAAGAGAGGTTCCGATCTCGCAGCCCTGTGCCTTTAAGAATGTGTAAGCCATTCCGCCGCCGATAATCAGGGTGTCGCACTTCTCAAGAAGATTTGCGATTACGTTCAGCTTATCTGCTACCTTTGCACCGCCTAAGATGGCCACGAAAGGTCTTACGGGGTTCTCTACTGCATTTCCAAGGAAATCAATCTCCTTCTGCATCAGATAGCCAACGGCGCACTCGCCGCCCTTTGCACGAACAACATCTGTCACACCTGCTACGGAAGCGTGTGCCCTGTGGGAGGAACCGAATGCGTCGCATACATATACATCACAGAGATCAGCCAGCTCTTTGGAGAAATCCTCGCCGTTCTTTGTCTCCTCTTTGCCACGGAAACGGGTATTCTGAAGAAGAACTACATCTCCCTCGTTCATAGCTGCTACGGCTGCAGTTGCAGCTTCGCCTGTTACATTGTAATCGGATACGAAGTTTACCGGCTTGCCAAGCTTCTCAGACAGTCTCTCTGCAACAGGTGCCAGAGACTCACCCTCGTTGGGGCCATTCTTTACTTTTCCTAAGTGAGAGCAAAGAATTACCTTTCCGCCGTCATCAATTAACTTCTGGATGGTGGGAAGAGCTGCTTTAATACGTGTCTCATCTGTGATCTTGCCATCCTTTAACGGTACGTTGAAGTCACATCTTACCAGTACACGTTTTCCCTTTACGTTGATATCATTGACTGATTTTTTATTTAATCCCATGTTGTCTGCCTCCTCTTTTCTTTTCAGTTGAGCAGAGAAGCGGCTTCTCCACTCATTTTGTACAAGCATCGGTATTGCAGCAACGCTTGTACTTACTTGGAAAAAGGGTCCGGTCCAAAGACCGGACCCTTTAAGGTCTTAATTATTGTACGCTTTTGTCTGCTATGCGGTCCGATTATGCTAACTCTGCGAAGTACTTAATTGTACGAACCATCTGAGAAACGTAGGAGTTCTCATTGTCATACCAAGAAACAACCTCTACCTGAGTCTTTCCATCGGGAAGCGGAGAAACCATGGTCTGAGTTGCATCGAACAGAGAACCGAATCTCATACCAACGATATCGCTGGATACGATCTCATCCTCGGTGTAGCCGTAGGACTCTGTGGTTGCTGCCTTCATAGCTGCGTTGATCTCTTCCTTGGTTACGCTCTTGTTAACAACTGCAAATAACAGAGTAGTGGAACCTGTGGGGGTCGGTACACGCTGTGCAGCGCCGATAAGCTTGCCGTTCAGCTCCGGAATAACCAGGCCGATTGCCTTTGCAGCGCCTGTGCTGTTGGGAACGATATTGATAGCTGCTGCACGGCTTCTTCTCAGGTCGCCCTTTCTCTGAGGTCCGTCCAGAGGCATCTGATCGCCTGTGTAAGCATGGATGGTGCACATAATTCCGGACTCGATGGGAGCCAGGTCATTAAGTGCCTTTGCCATAGGAGCCAGGCAGTTGGTTGTACAGGAAGCTGCGGAAATTACTGTATCCTCTTTCTTCAATGTCTCATGGTTTACATTGTAAACGATGGTGGGCAGGTCATTTCCGGCCGGAGCGGAGATAACAACCTTCTTAGCGCCTGCTGTGATGTGTGCGGAAGCTTTCTCCTTGGAGGTATAGAAGCCTGTACACTCCAGAACAACATCAACATCCAGATCTCCCCAGGGAAGCTCTGCTGCGTTAGCCTTTGCGTAGATCTTAATCTCTTTTCCGTCAACTACGATAGAATCTTCTGTTGCAGATACGGTATCTGCCAGAGCGTACTTACCCTGAGAAGAATCATATTTTAATAAGTGTGCAAGCATCTTGGGGCTTGTTAAATCGTTAATCGCAACTACCTCGTAGCCTTCTGCACCAAACATCTGTCTGAATGCAAGTCTTCCGATACGTCCGAAACCATTGATTGCTACTTTTACTGCCATTTTTCAATTCCTCCTAAAAATAAATTTTATTTATTTTTTTCCTGCGGACCCTCTTTTGGGGAAAAGCCCACAATCTGGTATTAATTGTACCGAATCCATGGAAAAATTTCAAGACCTAATTAAAATTTTATATTTCTCTTTTTGTACGGATTTGGGAGGGTATGCTTTGGATATCAGAAAAAGCAGGAAAATGATTTGAAAATTCAGTTATTTTCCTGCTTTCCAACTATAACATTTACTTTTTAAATATATTGGTTTATCCAACTGCCACACCTGATGCAAGGCAAAGCTTCCTCTTTGCATGTCACCTGTTTTTTATGTAACTATTACGTCCTGCTCCATGAAAGAAAAAATAGTTTGGCTTTTTCACATGTATTCCAAAATGTACTTCTCTATTTTACAGTCTGCGTAAATTTGGGTCCATAATAGCCTTATACATTGGTATCCCCATTGTTACTTTCAAACGGTAATAATAATTTGCATTCCGTCCAAGGATTGCCAGTCGGAAAATCAAATATAATACGCTTACTACCCATCCAACAACAGGAATTAAAAATACAAGTCCAACAGCAAAATCAAATAATGCCAAATCCCACATTCCTTTAAACAATGCCCAAAGCCACGTAAAAAGAGCCGCCACGAGATTGTATTTGTTATCCGGTTTCAGATTATATCCCGAGCCCGATTGTCCATTGTAATATTGCTGTCCATTATAATACGGCTGATTATAAGGCTGCATCTGGCAGGGCTGACCATTTGGAGACGCCTGATAAGGCTGAACATTCGGCTGACCCTGATAGGGCTGAGCATTTGGCTGGCCCTGGTAAGGCTGAGCATTTGGCTGGCCCTGGTAAGGCTGAGCATTTGGCTGGCCCTGGTAAGGCTGAGCATTTGGCTGGCCCTGATAGGGCTGAACATTTGGCTGGCCCTGATAAGGCTGCGAGGCCGCCGGCTGAGTATAGCCGCTTCCCTCCGCACCCTCTACTGGCGCTCCGCAATAACTGCACACCCTTGAATCATGGGGTATTTCTTTTCCACATTGACCACAAAACATATTTTTTTCCTCCTAAGTGATTTTTTTGTGTGAAATTTTATAATAATAAGTTTCTCTATGGAGCCGCTTTTAAAAAGGCTTTTTAATCCTCCACTTTCCTGCCGCATTCCATACACATAAACTGTCCTTCCGGTACTTTTGCGCCGCAAATACATTCCTTGTACCTTGCCTGCATGCCTGCATTCTCCGGCTGCTGTCCGCCGGTCTCCAAAAGCCCGCTGACGCTCTTCCCGCAATTAGGGCAAAATTTCAGCTCCTTTTTGATCTGATTCCCGCAGACGCAGGTAATCATTCCGTTATCTACCGGCTTCCCGCAGTTGGGACAGAAGCGCTCTTTTACCGATAAAGGCTGCCCGCAGGAACATGTACTGGCTCCCCTGCTCTGCAGCTCCCATCTCTGCTTTTCCGCCTCCAGTTCCGCTATTTCCTGCTCCAGTTCCTGCATTTTTTCAAAATGGACCTGAAGCTCCGGAAACTCCGCTTTCCCCTGTTTATATAGATCATAAACATCCATTCCGATAAATCCATAAACCTTGGAACGCTCCTTTTGTTTTTCCTCCAAAAGCTTTTTTATATTATTGCCGCCCGATATGCCGGAAAAGGGACTCGCAAGCTTTGACATATCAAACCCCATAATTCTTTTCCCCCTTTCTGATGCATTCCCAGTCTGAGCAGAGCCTTGCAAACGCCGCTTTTTGTGGATCTGCTTCTTTTTCATCTCCCAACAGTCCAAAAAGCAGATCGCCATACTGCTTTTCCATATAAACCGCCGTCAGCCGAAAGCTTTCCTCTACAGCCGCCGCCAATGTGCCCTTCTGCCGCCATTCCTCCAGGGATGCGTCCGCAAGCCTCCCTGCTTCCCGAATGAGCTGATTCCGGCAACGTTTATCCGCTCTCCTTGTCCAAAGCCAGTACAGCACAAGCAGTAAAATAAAAATGGGAAACCCGACCGTCAGCACCGCCATGCCTGCAGCTCCCATAAGAAGCTTCTTTCCCTCTTCCGCCGCTTCTTCTGCGGCTATTTCTGTAGCCTCCTTTGCCGCTTCTTCCGCAGTCTTTGCGGACTGATTTATGGTATCTATCAGATATTCTTCCAGGCCTTTGTCTGTGGATTCTTCCCCACGGGCTGCTGCTTCCTGTTCCTTGGCCGCTTCCTCTCTCATTTCCTGCTCTATGGCTGCCTGTTCTCTGGCCGCTTTTTTCTGTTCGCTTACCGTCTTGCCTGCTGCCCCAAGAACCGCTATCAGCAAAATCACCAGAAACGGAGCCCATTTCTTCTGCGACGCCTTTCCTTTTACATCTTTTGCGGCCTGCTCGATTTTCTCCTGAAGTCTCTTTGCATATTCGGTAATACTGCTTTCCCCTTTTTCCAGACTATCTCCATAGCCCTGCACATTCCTTATGAAAGTATCCTGATTTTCATAATAGGTTTTGTAAAATTTCTGCTGTGCTTCTCTGTCATAACCTGTGGAGGAAAAGAGTGTTTTCAACTGGTCAAAGACATTTTGATAATTCTGACTGCCTGCATTTATGTACTCCCTCTGAATATCATCTGCCTGCCGCCTAAACTTCTGTCCAATCCCCATAAAAATATTGAGGAACCGTTCTTTGTTCATTATCTCTTCATAATTCGCCGTTCCATTGCACAGTTCCCTCATGGATCGCTCCGCTTCCTGGATATAGGCTGCCGTTCCATTCAGATAATCCTTTTGAAGAGCCTCATTGGAACGCCTGCACCGTTCCATCATCTCTGCCGCTTTCTGCCGGACCTCCGTCTCAAGGCTGTCCGTTTCCTCGTCAAAGTCCGTCTGGCTTTTCACCTGCCTGAACAGTTCTTCCAGTTTCCGAATTATTTCCTGCCGTTCCTGCTCTGTCAATTCCCTTTCCAGAGCCTTTCTGCAATCTTCCATGGCATCCAGAAGCCTTGTCTTTACACGCTCCTCAGCTGCAAATTCTTCCATGCGCTCCAGCCACTTCAGAAGCTCCCTTTGTCTTTCCTCACTCATAACGCTAGCTCACGCCTCCTCTCCAGTTCTTTTATCTGCTGCAGCCAGACGTTTATGGCACTGAATTTATCCTCCAGTTTGGCAATATTGTTTCCTTCAATATTTACGGACATGCGAAACTCCGAAAATGACTTGTCCGCATTCTCGATTTCCATGCGGAACATATTCTCGATGGTCTCCAATATCTGCTCAGTCATGGATACTTTTGCCTTTGCTACCTCATTTTTAAATTCTGCTATAGCCTCTGCTGTCTTTTTCTCTAATTCCAACAGGGTATTGGCCGAAGCAAGCTTTTTGGCAATATGCCGGATCACCAGAGCACCCAGGACAAGTCCCACCACCGGCCAGAGAACTGCTCCTGCGGAGGTAAATACCGTGGCAAGGGCCCCTGCGCCCGCTTTCGCTCCTATGGCTGCTACTGCCGGGGCAAGAGCATGGGCCACAGCCATTCCCGCCACAGCTCCCCCGGCTGCTCCTGCAAGGCTTCCGGTCAGTTTTGCATTTCTTATGGCCTGTTCCTGTTCCGCCCTGGCTTTCCACAGCTTCATAAACAATTCCGTGGAAACATCATAAAGACTGTGGTAATAATCTTTTGTCACTTCCATATCTGCTGCAGCTTTATAGACCATGCTTTTCTTGCTATCTGCCATACTTCCATAAAACCTGTCCTTCAATGCAAGAATATTTTCCCGCTTGTTCAAATAACCTGTTGCTTCCTCAAATACATTCTCCAGTCCTGCCAGATATGTCTGAACGGTCATCTGGGTTTTCCGGTTCACGTTATCGGTCATCCGCTTTCGATATCCTTCGTTGATCAGATTCAGATAGTCTTCAAAATCCCTGCTGCCGTTGGGAAAACGCTCTTTTATTTTCTGAGGCTCCAGTTTGCTTATAACTTCTCTTTCATATGCTTCAATCTCCTTCTCGATCTCTCTTTTAAGAGCTATCTTCAAATCGTCGATTTTGATGCGGTTATTTACAATAAAGTTATCGATGGCGGTATTTATATTCTGCAAAATAGCTGCGTCGGATTCATACTGCTGCCTGCGGCGCTCAAAGGATTCCGACAACTGGCTCAGCATTTTCTTTAATTCGTTCAAATTTTCCTGCTGCCTTGTAAGGACGGGACTGCTGCCTATGATTTCCCCTGAAGCGTATTCCCGAACTGTCTTGAAGCTGTCCTCCCACTGAGTGGAGAGCCGGAAAACAGGGGCGTGAAGTCCTGCTTCCTCCATATACTGCCGGAGCTTGCTTTCCTGCCTTTCCAATGTATCCGGTTCCTCCAGATCACATTTCGTAAGTGCAAACACTACTTTTCTGGTTTCTACATTTTCCAGCAGATCCCACACGGCATAATCATTTACGCTGCGGACGTCAAACAGGACGAATACAACGCTGCTCTTATAAAGATAGTCCTTGATACATTCCTGTTCGCCGTCTTGTCCCATCTGTTCGACGCCCTGTGCGTCGATAATCTGAAGGCCTTCCAGTTTCTCGCTGTTTTTGAAAATGCGTGTGATATACTCATTTACACATATAGAGGCTTCGGAAACACCATAACGGTATTCCCGGATGCTCTTTGTGCTTTCAGGAATTTCCTTTTCAGACAATGTGGACTGAAAAAGGCTGTTGAGAAATGTGCTTTTTCCTACACCGCTGCTTCCGATTGTGACGAATAAAAAGGCTTCTGATACCTTATGCAGAAAATTATTTACAATCTCCTTTTCTTCCGAAGCATCGCTGTCTTTGATTGCCATATTAACATCTTTCAGAAGATTTTCCATAAGCTGCTTGTCTTTGTAATGAAACGCAAGCCGCCGTTCTGCTCCATCCATAATCTCTCCCCCTGCTCCCGTCGAATTCAGAAGCGTTTTTGTCTGTGTTCTTTAAAATTTCAAGCTCACGGAAATTATACCCCCCCCCGGTAAATAAATGTCAAGTTCTATCTTGCTATTTACCCCTTATTCCACTACTATTAATAAAGATATTCAATTAAATTCAGGAGACTTTAGATATGTTGAAAGCAGATTTTCATTTACATTCTTCTTTTTCCGGCGACAGTGATACGGTGCCGGAACGTATCGTTGAATCCGGGCTTCGAAAAGGGCTTTCCGCCATTTGCTTTACGGATCATTACGATGCGGATTATCCCTATGATGATGTGTGCTTTGAGTTGGATACGGTAGCTTATCTGAAAAAAATTGGGGAGCTTCGTTCTGCTTATGAGGGGCGGATTGAAATCGGAGCCGGGGTGGAGCTTGGACTGCAGCCCCGGCTTGGGGAACTTTACCGTTCTTATACAGAACGTTTTCCTTTTGATTTTGTGATTGGCTCTACCCATCTGGTGGATGGAAAGGATCCTTATTATGCTTCTTTCTGGGAAGGATGTACGCCCGGGAACGGGATTCTTAGATTTTTGGAAATTACTTTGGAGAATATGAAAGCTTTTGATGATTTTGATGTTTACGGGCATCTGGATTATATTGTGCGGTATGCGCCTTTGGAACCCCGGCAGTTTTGTTATGGGGATTACGGGGATTTGATGGATGAGATTTTGAGGTTTTTGATTTCCCATGGGAAGGGGATTGAGGTGAATACCGGAGGATATAAGGCAGGTCTTGGGTGTCCGAATCCCTGTCCGGAGGTTTTGCGGCGGTATCGGGAGCTGGGCGGAGAGATTGTGACTATGGGGTCGGATGCTCATAGGTTGGAATATGTGGGAAGTTTTATGGATGAGTCCCGGGAGGTTCTGCGGTCTTGCGGGTTTCGGTATTTTACTTTGTTTAAAGAGAGGAAAGCGGAGTTTGTAAGATTAGATTAAATTTGTGGGGTTTTTATACGGACGCCCCAGGACAGAAAATATTCTTCTCTCCATGCTCCGCTCAGAGAGCTAACACGCTTGGAGGGAAGAATATTTTCTGTCCTGGGGCTGGTTGTGGTAATGGTTAGCTTTATTCATAGAAGTTTTTTATTAAGCTTCTTTTCCGATCAGAACTTCTTTTCCGCAAAAAGCAAAGCCGTATTTGCGGATTGTTTCTTTTGGGATTCCTTTTGACAGGAGGATTGTTTCATATTTTCGTTCTTCTATCTGCCGTAATGCCGCTTTCACAGTGTCGGCCAGTTCTTTTTCTTCTTCTGTGTCCTGCACCTTGAATTCCAGAATGATTCCGTCATCCTCCTGCTTTGGCTCTAACATTACGTCATAACGGCCGAAGCCGCTCTCCCGGTTGGAGGTTACGGTATAGCGGTCGGCCAGTTCTACCAGAAGTCCCAGCACGAAGCCGTGATAGAAACGCTCTGGTTCCGTGGCTTCGGAGGGCTTGTTTCCGGTGTCAAAGGTACTGAATGTGGCCAATGCTACTTTATTCATGTAATAGTTCATGGTCTTCAAATCATCTGCCAAAAGCGCTTTGATGAATCCGTTGTATTCTCTTCTGCTCTTTCGGAACCATCCCCTTACCATGGTACAGAACATCTGTCTTACCTCACGGTTCGTAAGGGTCAGCTCATAATCCGGAGACTCGATTGATTCCCAATCTTCTTCGTAATGAAGCACTTTTAAGTATCCGCCGGCCAGAAGAAGGCTCCAGATTCCTTCCTCATTTTCTTCCAGCTCGTCATATACAATCTGTTCATCGATAGGTGTTATAATGGACTGGCCGGATATCAGTTCCTCAAATTCCTGCTTAATGTCTGCACTTCCCTCACGAATCAGCTTTCCTACGAGACTGTTGGAACTGGAGTTAGCCCAATATGCCGCTGCTTTCTTTTTATCCAAATAGTTCAAAATAGACCAAGGATTATAGATATCTGTCTTATTTCCAAAAGTAAATCCATCGTACCAGTTTTTTACCTCCTGCTTTCTGTCTGATATTTCAAATTCATCCAGTGCTGTAAAAACTTCTTTCTCTGTAAAGCCGAAAATATCCGCATACTTTTCAGAAGTCGTCGTCACCACCTCCAAATTATTCAAATCAGAAAAGATGGACTCCCTGCTAACCCGTGTAATACCCGTCATAATGGCTCGCTCCAAGTAGGGATTTGTTTTAAAAGTTGAGTTAAACAAGCTTCTGGTAAAAGAAACTATCTCTTCCCAATATCCATTTACATAAGCCTCCTGCATGGGGGTATCATATTCGTCCAGAAGAATAAGCACTTTTTTTCCATAATAACGTGAAAGATACAAAGACAGCTGGTGAAGGGCAAGGGTCGCCTCCACATCTCCCATGTCTGCTGTTACGGATTCAAAAAACTTCTTTTCTTTTTCATTCAGGTGATCACCCTCCAGAAGAAAATCGTACTGGGAATACAGATTGGATAATATCTGGCAAATCTTCCTGCGTGTGGTTTCGTAATTATTATCTTTTATACAGGCAAAAGACAGACTGATAACCGGATAAGTGCCTTGAAGCTTCCGGTATTTTTCCTCTTTCCAGACGGCAAGGTTCTCAAACAGATCTTCTCTTCCTGCATATTTTAAGGAAAAGAACTGTTCGGTCATACTCATATTTAAGGTTTTCCCAAATCTCCTTGGGCGGGCTATAAGGGTTACACTGTCCCCTTCCTCCCACCATTCCTTGATAAACAGCGTCTTATCAATATAAAAATACCCTTCCCGCCGGATTGTCTCAAAATCCTGGCATCCGATGCTTATGGTTCTTGCCACGGCTTCACACCTCCCCGTTACTTTCTATTTTCTATTATCTTAGCACATCCCTTGTAATTTACAAAGAAATTTCCAGTCGATTTTAATTGGTTTTTACATTGTAACTCTGAAGGTACTGAGCAGTTGCAAAAATATAATTAATGCAGGCATCCGATCTATCGTCAAACGATTTTAATCTTTGGATGCCTGCAGCATTTCCGCCTTCTGAGCGGTTTATTATTTTATAATGGTTCCCCCTCCAAGCACATAATCTCCATCATAAAAAACCACGGCCTGTCCTGGGGTTACGGCCCGTACAGGTTCCTTGAACCGTACCTGAACTTGGTCTTCTCCTGTTTTTTGAATCATGCAGGGAGTTCCAGCGTGATTATAGCGAATCTTTGCCGCTGCCTCTCGTTCCCCTTCCAGTTCGGGAATAGACATCCAATTGAGACGGTCTGCAATAAGGCTGTCTGTCCATACATCCTCCTGCTCTCCAATCACCACCTCATTGGTCTCGGGGCGTATCTCTGTCACTACCACACGCCGCCCCATTGGAAGCCCCAGGCCCCGGCGCTGGCCGATGGTGTAGTGGATGATCCCCTTGTGCCGGCCCAGTATGGTTCCGTCTGCCTGCACAAAATTTCCTTCCCTGGACGGCTCTCCTGTAGTTCGCTCGATAAAGCCTGCATAATCCTGATCCGGCACAAAGCAGATCTCCTGGCTGTCCGGTTTATCTGCGACGCTTAAGCCTATCTGCTCTGCAATAGTCCGAATCTCTTCTTTAGAATAAGCTCCCACCGGCATCAAGGTATGGGAAAGCTGTTCCTGAGTGAGATTGTAAAGGGCGTAGGTCTGATCCTTGGCCGCCGTCACGGAACGGGTCAAACTAAAGCGCCCGTTTTCCAGCTGCTTTATCCGGGCATAATGGCCGGTGGCAATGTAATCAGCCCCGATCTCCAGGCTCCTTTTTAAGAGAGCTTCCCATTTCACATAGCGGTTGCAGGCAATACAGGGGTTCGGAGTGCGGCCCGCCAGATACTCTGCCACAAAATAGTCCATAACCGTGCGTTTGAAATCCGCCTTGAAATTCATTACATAATGAGGAATCTCCAATTTCTGTGCCACTCGCCTTGCATCCTCCACAGCGCTTAAGCCGCAGCATCCTCCATTTTCCTCCAGGATCTCTTCCTCCTCATCCTGCCAGATCTGCATGGTGACGCCGATGACCTCATAGCCCTGTTCCTTTAAAAGCCAGGCTGCCACAGAGGAATCCACACCGCCGGACATTCCCACAACTACCTTTTCTTTTTTACCCACTTATTTACATTCCTTTATCTTTTTCCTGAACAGGCTTCATAATTGCAAATCTCCATTGCATATCTCTCTGCCGAAAACGCCTGTCAATGCTCACCAAAGTCATTCTGCCCATTTTCCCGGCCGCCCGTCTGCCCGGAATACCCGTTCTGTCCCTGGTAGTCCTGGTTATAGGAATTCGGCTGATACGGGTTCTGCTGATATGGGTTTTGCTGATATGGATCCTGCCCATAACCGCCCTGCTGATACATCCCCTGCTGATAGGGCTGCTGATATGCATACGGAATGCTCTGTGCCTTCTGCTCCCTAATCCGTCTCATGGCCAGGAACATATACACCAGGGTAACACCAAAGTTAATCACCCAAAAATAAGGAATATTTATAGGGAATACGGACCAGCTCAAAAATCTGAGCACAAAGCCTTTAAAAAACAGCGGCAACGTCCTTCCGTAAATGCCAAGTATAAAAATCTGTCCAAAGGTCAAATCGGTTTTCAAAATCATATTCAAAATCAAACCTATCAGGCTTACGATCAGCACGCCAAAGAAGAACAGGATACTGATCCAGATAAAATAAAAAATAAGGAACAGAATGATAAACAGATAAATCATGGGAATCACAGCCATAATACTCTGCCTGCTGAAATAAGTGCCGCTTTCCAGCATATAAAAGTATAGCGTCTGCATCTCCCCATTGCTTTTTACGATCATTTTCTCGCTGTCTACCAGAAGCATGCCCTGATATCCCATGGAAAACCGATAGGCTGCTTCTTCATCAAAATATTGATTCGAATCCAGTTCAATATAGTAACCGCCGCCCTCATAATAAAATGGTTCTTCGATCCAGAAGCCGTAATCTGTCACCTCAAAATCCGGAAGGGTTTCTCTGACAATCGTACCGAATCCTCCAGTCCTTATCTGGAAAACAATCAGCGGAAATACGGCGCTCAGCAAAAAATAGAACAGCATCAGAAGCATTCCGTAACCAAAGATCTTTCCCTTATTATTCTTCAAAAAATTCGGATAAGCGGACGGCTTTCCAACAGAACATACCATTTCTTTAAATACATTCATTTTTTATCCCCCTGTCTCTCTTAAAATTTATATTATCCGGCTATTCAGCAAACAGCTTCTAATATTCCTCGTCTTCCTCTTCCTCACCCTCATGGATGTCAGACTTAGGCTTCGTAAGACCTTCAATCTTGATCCCGTTCTTTTCTGCATAATCCCAGAGAGCCGCATGAATGGCTTCCTCTGCCAGCAGAGAGCAGTGAACCTTTACCGGCGGAAGTCCGTCCAGAGCCTCCATAACAGCTTTGTTCGTCACTTGAAGGGCTTCCTCGATGGACTTCCCCTTTACCAGCTCTGTAGCCATACTGCTGGTGGCCACGGCCGCACCGCAGCCAAAGGTCTTGAACTTGCAATCTTGAATAATACCGTTTTCATCAATATCCAGATAGATCCTCATAATGTCGCCGCATTTGGCATTGCCTACGGTCCCCACGCCGCTTGCGTTCTCAATCTCTCCCATATTTCGGGGATTCTGAAAATGGTCCATTACTTTTTCACTGTACATTTTTGTATTCCTCCATTAATAGTTCCGCAATATTCTCTCCAGAGCCCTATTTTAGAACAATTTCCAGCCACAAGTCCATGTGTCTGTAAATCGTTCTGGCTCTGTCGGAATCTTGCTGTTTTAGTTCCGCAATATTCCGCTTACGCCTTCCGCATAAAATCCTCATAAAGCGGCGACATGCTGCGCAGCCGCTCAATAATCCTCTTTAACTGCTCCACTACAAAGTCCAGATCTTCTCTGGTAATCTCCTCATTCAAGGTCAGCCGCAGAGATCCATGTGCAATCTCATGGGGCAGGCCGATAGCCAAAAGCACATGAGACGGATCCAGTGACCCTGATGTGCAGGCAGAACCGGAGGATCCGCAGATGCCCTCCATATCCAGCATAATCAAAAGGGACTCTCCCTCTATAAACTGAAAGCTGAAGTTGGCATTGTTGGGCAGACGATTGGTTCTGTGGCCATTAAGCCTGGTATAAGGAATCTCCTTCAGAACCCGATCAATCAGGTAGTCCCGAAGCTTTCTTTCCTCTTTTGTCCGTTCCTCCATCGTGCTCACCGCACGCTCCACAGCCTTTCCAAAGCCAACAATCCCCGGCACATTTTCCGTTCCTGCCCGGCGCTTACGTTCCTGTGCACCTCCATGGATAAAAGAGCGGAGCTTCAGTCCTTTACGAATATAGAGAAAGCCAATCCCTTTAGGACCGTTTAACTTGTGGCCGCTGGAACTGAGCATATCAATATGGTATTCATCCACATTAATAGGCAGCTGTCCAAAAGCCTGTACTGCATCCGTGTGGAACAGTATTCCCTTCTCACGGGCTATTTCCCCAATTTCCTTAATAGGCTCCAAAGTGCCAATCTCATTATTTGCAAACATGACAGAGATTAAAATAGTATCCGGACGAATGGCCTTCTTAAGCTCTTCCAGCTTTACCACTCCATTCTCATCCACATTCAGGTAAGTCACCTCAAATCCCTGCTTCTCCAGCCACTCACAGGTGTGAAGAACGGCATGATGTTCAATCTTAGTCGTAATAATATGCTTTCCCTTATTCTGATAGCACTCTGCCGCACCCTTCAGCGCCCAGTTGTCCGCCTCGCTTCCTCCGGCAGTAAAATAAATCTCCTCAGCCTCAGCCCCCAAAGCCCCGGCAATTATCTCTCTGGCTTCAGTCACCGCCTTTTTGCTTTCCGCCGCCAGACTATACACACTGGACGGATTGCCGAAATGATCCGAAAAATACGGCAGCATAGCCTCAACTACCTCCGGCACCGTCTTTGTTGTAGCCGCATTGTCCAGATAAATTAATTTTTTCATAACGTATCACCTCTTGATATTAATTTGTACAGCAGGAGCTCACAACACTTCCCGCCTTATTTCCTACACTTCTGCTCTCATCAACCAGTGTGCTCAAAGAAATCTCGTCCACTGTCTGATTGATGCTGTCATTGATCCGCTGCCACACATACTTCGTCACACAGAATTCTGAGCCGTCACAAGTACTTTCCTCTTTAAGCCCCGGGCATTCCACTGGATCAAGATTTCCCTCCAGCGCACGCAAAATGTCACCTACGGATATTTCTTCCGCCGGTTTTGCCAGCTTGTAACCTCCGCCGGCTCCCCGGACACTGGTAACCAGCCCTGCCTTTCGAAGCTTTGCGATCAACTGCTCCAGATAACTCTCCGAAATATTCTGTCTGGCGGCAATACTGGCAATCGAAACCGTCTCATTTTCACAATATACAGCCAAATCAATCAGCGCCCGAAGACCGTACCTGCCCTTTGTTGACAGCTTCATAGAACCACCTCACATTCATAGCTGTAAAAGCATATAAGGCTTGCCTTATATCTCTTAATTCCTAGTACTTTACTCGGATTTCAAATAGATAATACCACCTGACGAAAGTTCTGTCAAGAACCACCTTAGAATATATTATAAAAACTCCTGAAAAACAGGGATTCCCTATGAAAAAGCAAAAACATCCCCTTATTGCCGGGACACTGATCCTCACCCTCACCGGCCTTGCCAGCCGTTTTATCGGCTTCTTCTATAAGATATTCCTAAGCCGTACCATCGGTGCCGAAGGAATCGGCATTTACCAGATGATTTTTCCCATCTACGGTGTCTGCTATGCATTTACCACCGCCGGTGTAGAGATTGCCATCTCCCGTTTTGTCTCCGGAGAAATGGCACGGGGAAAAAAAGAGCGGGCCCGTTCTATCCTGTGGATCGGACTCGCCATGTCCCTGTCCCTATCTTTTCTCACCGTATTTTTGGTCTACGCCAATGCAGACCTCCTTGCCATACATATACTCCATGAACCCCGCTGTGCCAACCTCCTGCGCATCATGTCCATCACAGTCCCCTTCGGAGCCTGTCACTCCTGTATCAGCGGCTATTACTACGGTCTCCAAAAAACAGCCGTCCCAGCCTGTGCCCAGCTCTTTGAACAACTGGTACGAGTAGCAGCCGTCTGCATCATATACCAGGTTTCCCTGGAAGAAGGCCGGACCCTGACCCCTGTAGCGGCTGTCATCGGCCTTGTACTGGGAGAATTCGCCTCCATGCTGTTCGGCCTTTTTGCCGTCTCCTCCGAAAGCCTTAGGGGACACGCCAAAAAAACCCCAGACTTCCCAGTCCGCAGCTTTGCCCGCCGCATGTTCTTAGAAGCCGCTCCCGTCTCCGCCAACCGGGTCTGTATGAACCTTCTGGGCAGCGCCGAAGCTGTCCTCCTTCCCCTCACCCTTCAGCAGTACGGCCTGAACACCGAACGAGCCCTAAGCGTCTACGGAACCCTCACCGGAATGGCCATGGCCTTTATTCAATTTCCAAGCGTCCTCACCAACGCCGTATCCGTCATGCTCCTCTCTTCCGTATCCGAATCCCAAGCTGCCGGAAACCAAAATCAAATCGCCCGAACCATCCGCAAAACCATCTCCTTCTGCCTGCCCTTAGGAATCGCCTGCACCGTCTTCTTCCTATTTTCAGGCAAATATCTGGGCCTCTTCTTCTTCAAAAGCGAAATGGCAGGAGATTTTATCATAACATTAGCATGGATCTGCCCCTTCCTATACCTGAACAGCACCCTCCACAGCATCCTGAACGGCCTTGGTAAAACCGCCTCCGGCTTCATCAACAACCTAATCGGAATCATGATCCGAATCTTCTTCATCCTCTCCTGCGTCCCCAGATTCGGAATCCAGGGCTACCTCTGGGGCATCCTCGCCAACCAACTCTTCGTAGCCCTCCTGAACCTAAACGCCCTAAAAGAAGAAAGAAAACTCCCCTAACTCAAGCAGAAGCAGCGGAAAAATGCACCTTTCCAAACCCCGTAAAATGTTTCTTCAACAACGTAAATAGAGAATGCCGCAAAATGGTCCGGGGGCTTTTCCAATATCCAGTGTCCGGCTTTTCCCGAACGGCTGTCTGAATCTGGTGCACATTGTCTTAAAACATTAATATAATATCAAAAATATTTGCAGGACAATGTACAGCAGAGGCAGATAGACGTACGGAAAACGTCCGAACACAGGATATGGAAAAGTCCCCGGGCCATTTTGCGGCATTCTCAGCACAACCTGCCGTTCAAGCCGCCTCAACACCTCTCCGCAATCTCATAAAGCAGTCTCTCCGAATCCTCCCACCCCAAACAAGGATCCGTAATAGACTTCCCATACACATGATCATGAATCCCCTGACACCCCTCTTCAATATAACTCTCAATCATAACCCCCTTCACCAGCTTCCGTATATCCCCCGAACAGGACCGACTGTGAAGCACCTCCTTCACAATCCGAATCTGCTCCTTAAACTGCTTATTGGAATTACTATGATTGGCATCCACAATACAAGCCGGATTCTTAAGCTCTCTCTCATTATAAAGCTCCAAAAGCAGCTGCAGATCCTCATAATGATAATTCGGCAAAGATACACCCCGCTTATTCACTGACCCGCGCAGCACCGCATGAGCCAGCTCATTTCCATCCGTCTTCACTTCCCAATCCCGATAAATAAACGTATGATCCTGCTGTGCTGCATACACTGAATTCAGCATCACACTAAAACCTCCGCTGGTGGGATTCTTCATCCCCACAGGCACATCAATCCCGCTGGATACCAGACGATGCTGCTGATTCTCCACCGAGCGTGCCCCTATGGCAATATAAGACAAAAAGTCCGTCACATAGCGCAGATTCTCCGGATAAAGCATCTCATCTGCCGCCGTCAGTCCCGTTTCTTCAATAGCTCGAATATGCATCCGCCGCAGAGCAATAATACCAGCCATCGGATCCGGCTTCTTCTCTGGATCCGGCTGCGTCATAATCCCCTTATACCCCTCGCCGGTAGTCCTGGGCTTATTCGTATAAATACGGGGAATAATAATCACTTTATCCTTTATCTTCTCCTGGACAGGCACCAGCCGCCGCACATAATCACAAACCGCCTCTTCATTATCCGCAGAGCAGGGTCCAATCATAACGAGAAACTTATCCGATTCCCCTGTAAATACCTTGCGAATCAGTTCATCACGTTCCTTCTTTATCTTTGCCACGTGGGGAGGCACCGGATGCATCTCCCTGGTCTTTTCCGGACTCGGCAATTTCTGCACAAACTCAATTCCCATTTTTTCATTCTCCTATTCCAGTTCCGCAATTTCTCGTACAGTACCCTTTACTTCACTTCACTAAGAAGAATTTCCGCCCGCAAAAGCATACTAAATTCTTCCGTTCCCTATCATAATACAAGGCTGTCAAAAAGTCACGAAAAATTTTTAATCAATAAAGGGAAACATCTGCAAAAAAACTGTGCGGAAACATTCACCATCCGCACAGAATCATTTTCAATCTCAATTATATCTGTATTACCCTCTATGTACTATCCTCTCGGATGTGCCTTAGCATATACCTCCCGGGTACGCACTGCATACATCATAGTAGTGGAAATATCCGAATGCCCCAGCATCTCCTGTACCACTCTCAGATCCGCCCCATTATCCACCAAATGCGCAGCAAAAGAATGACGCAGTGTGTGAGGCGTAATCTCCATCTTTATCCCTGCCTGCTTTGCGTAATGCTTCAAAAGCTTCCAGAACCCCTGACGGCTCATACTTTCACCAGAGCAGTTGGGAAAGAGCATATCACACTCTTTATCGCCAATCAAGTCCGCCCGGGCAGATTCCATATACTGATCCAATGCTTTTCTGGCCTTCATTCCAAAAGGAATAATCCGCTCCCTGGTTCGATCCTGGCAGACAATATAATCCAGCTTCCAGTTCACATCACTCACACGCAGGGAAATAAGCTCCGTAACACGAATCCCTGTAGCATACAAAAGCTCAAGCATAGCCCGATCCCGAAGTCCTTTAGCCGTGCGCTCCCCCGGCTGCTCCAATAGCTTCTCCACCTCAGCAACAGACAGCACATCCGGCACCTTCTTCTCCACCTTCGGCGCCTTCAAGTTCTCTGCCGGATCGGCAGTCACTTCCCCATTCCTCATCATATAAAGATAAAATGCTTTCATTGAAGCAATATTCCGCGACACCGTAGCTGCCGCCATCCCCTTCTTCTCCAAATCCAAAATATAGGAATTCAAATTCGTCTCTGTCACATCCTGCAGCTTTTCCACCTTCTGGGACTGTAGAAAGCGCATCATTTTCATCAAGTCTCTCTGATAAGAAAGCTCCGTATTTTGTGATGTCTTCTTTACCTCATGCAGGTAAGACACAAAACTTTTAATCTCTTGTTCCATAAACCGCCCTCAAACTACATTATCTTTGTACAAAATTATACGTCGTATTTACCATTATAGTAATAAAAAAGCAGAAAAGCAATGGTCTTTTTTGCCCAAAATCCCTGTAAAATCAAGGTTTTTCAGCATTTCTACAATATCTGGTTTCAGCCCTTTCAAAAGACCACCAAATCTTGTAAAAAATTTTTTTAGATTTTTTTCAAAAAGGGCTTCAGGAAGAATGGATTAACATAACTTTCCAGAAATGCTCCTGCAAATAAAAGGACAAGGCCGAAAATTCCTACTGCAAAATAAGAAAAGAGCTGCTTTTTCCCATTGCCCCACTGCCGAAATTTGCGGTCCTGATTTCCTGACATTTCACAAATTTTTTTTAACATCCAATATATTGCCGGAACGTAGAGGATAAAATGGGGAAGGCCGCAGGCAATACACAGCACAATACCCATAAGCCCCATTTTCATAGCTGCCGTTGTCATGGTGATTCCAAGAGATGCGCCTATCCAAAATAAATATCCGTAAGACGCCAGGGTTCCCAGTACCGTCAGCCCCGTCAGCCAAAGCACAAAAAAAGTGGAAAGCCGGGATTTCAAAATATAGAGAAACAATTCCTCAGGAGCGAATTCCAGGCGTTCATATTTGGAAAAAAAATAAGAACTCATGAGGGTCGTGCTATGTACGACTTCTTTTCCAAACATTGTAATATACAAAACTCCAAGAACAAAACCAGACAAAAACAAGGTCAGAAAGAGATCTCTTTCCTTAAACCGGATGCCTTTCACGCTTTTTGCACCCGCAGTTCTTGAGCTTCTCTGGCTGCGCAGACTTACGGATCTTATGGATTTTATCGGCCCTACAGACTTCACACCAGAGAATTTTAACGGCAGCGGCCGGATAGTAATATCTTTTAGATCCACACCCTTAATCTTCATACAAAAAACCTCCCATACATTATTTAATGTATGAGAGGTCATCCAATTCCATGCCATTGTAATCGTCCCTACTTTATAGCTTCCGACTTTTCATAGCAGGCATCACAGGCCTTGAGCACTGCATTTCGAAATCCATATTCTTCCAGGGCTGCCACCCCTGCTATGGTTGTACCGCCGGGGGAACACACCCGATCCTTCAGCACTGCCGGATGTTCTTCCGTCTCAAGGACCATTTTTGCCGCCCCTGCCACTGCCTGAGCTGCAAAAAGATATGCCTGCTCTCTCGGCATTCCATACTTCACGGCGCCGTCCGCCAACGCCTCAATAAACTGATACACATAAGCAGGAGAACTGCCGCTTGTGCAGACTACAGCGCTCATCAGCCGCTCTTCTACATCTTCACAGATTCCTGCTGCCCCAAAAAGCTTATGTACAACCTCCAGTTCTTCCTCTGAAAATTCCTCCCCTCGGAAGCTCAAGCCTGTCATTCCCTCCCCGATTAATATTGGGGTATTGGGCATAGCCCGAACAATTCTTCTGTCCGATCCAAGGGTTTCCTTTAAAGAATTGACGGTAATGCCCGGCGCCAAAGAAATCACCACATGCTCGGGGGTCACAGCATAGCGGATCTGCTTTAGTACAGCCGGATAATATTGGGGCTTCACTGCCAGCACCAGATATTTACAGGAATTGGCACATTCCGCATTAGAAGGCACATATTCCACCTGCGTCTGTGCGTACACCCTTCTCATGGTCTTTTCTGTTTTTGCCGTAAATACAAAAGTCTCCGCCGGAAATATCTTTAAGGCTCCTTTCAGAATCGCATAGCCCATATTTCCCATTCCAATAAATCCTATCTCAGCCATTACCTGTCCTCCATTCCAGTTCCGCTTCCGTTTTTTCATATAAAAAAGGAGCCGCCGCAAAAGGTCGTCCAATTCTTCTGACTTTCTGCGGCAGCTCCCATACTGCTCTACTTCGCGTAGTCCGTCACCCTGCTCTCCCGGATGACATTTACCTTAATCTGGCCCGGATACTCCAACTCAGCCTCAACCTGCTTGGATATATCTCTTGCCAGCAATACCATAGCAGCATCATCTACCTGCTCTGGAACTACCATAATACGAATCTCTCTACCTGCCTGAATCGCAAAAGACTTGTCTACGCCCTTAAATCCATTGGCGATGTTCTCTAACTGTTTTAATCGATTGGTATACGTCTCTAATGTCTCTCTTCTCGCTCCCGGTCTTGCCGCCGAAATCGTATCGGCTGCCTGTACCAGACAGGAAATCAGAGAAGTCGGTTCCGTATCCCCATGATGTGACTCTACTGCGTTGATGACGATTGCTGACTCCTTATACTTCTTACACAGGTCAGCGCCAATCTGAATATGTGAACCCTCTACTTCGTGGTCGATAGATTTTCCGATGTCATGTAAAAGTCCAGCTCTCTTGGCCATACGCACATCCACGCCAATCTCGCCTGCCAGCAAGCCCGCCAGATGAGCTACCTCAATAGAATGCTTCAGAGCATTCTGACCATAGCTAGTCCGGAATTTCATTCTTCCAAGGAGCCGGATGAGCTCCGGATGAATGCCGTGAACCCCCACCTCAAGGGCTGCAGATTCACCTTCCTCACGAATCATTACTTCTACTTCTTTCTGCGCTTTTTCTACCATCTCCTCGATACGGGCCGGATGAATCCGTCCATCAACAATCAGCTTCTCCAGCGCAATCCTCGCCACTTCACGGCGAATCGGATCAAAGCCTGACAGAATCACTGCTTCCGGTGTATCATCAATAATCAGATCAATACCGGTCATAGTCTCCAGAGTCCGGATATTCCGGCCCTCTCGGCCAATGATTCTTCCCTTCATCTCATCATTCGGAAGCTGAACAACCGATATCGTTGTCTCTGCCACATGATCTGCGGCACACTTCTGAATCGCCGTTACGACATATTCCTTCGCCTTTTTATCGGCTTCTTCCTTTGCTCTGCTTTCAAGTTCCTTGACCAGCACAGCGGTTTCATGCTTTACTTCGTCTTCAACAGTCTTTAACAAATAATCTTTTGCTTGTTCGGAGGTCAAACCTGAGATTCTTTCCAGTTCCTGTACTCTTTTTGAGTGAAGCTGATCCACTTCTGCTGCTTTCTTCGCCAGCTTCTCCTCTTTTGCCGCATAGCTTGCCTCTCGCCGTTCCAACGCCTCTGATTTCTTATCCAATGCTTCTTCCTTGGATAAAACTCTGCGTTCATACCGCTGAAGCTCCGCCCTGCGTTCCTTGGTTTCCTTGTCCAGCTCATTCTTTGTCTTCAGCGACTCTTCCTTCGCCTCCAGCAAAGCTTCCCGCTTGGATCGTTCTGCCACTTTTAGTGCGTCATCTATGATTTCCCTTGCTTTTTCCTCTGCGTTGCCCACTTTTTTCTCTATGGTGGTCTTACGCACATACACTGTCACAAAGGCCGTAACTACAGAACACACAAGTGCAAGTAATATCGAAACAAAAAACGGCACAGGAGCACCTCCTTATTTAGTTTTCATTGTACAAATACAACATTTAAATTCTATACTTTTTTTTGCATTGTGTCAAGTAAACTTGCTTTTTTTCCCAAAATTCCATTACAACCGTTGATTACAGACTGGTTATTCATTCTCCAGAACCGTGCCGTCCTCCCCAATCCGCACCCCAAAAGACAGCTCCTGAAGCCGACGGTAATAATCCTGCTTTTCATTTAACAGACGCATCTGGTTTCCCTCGCTCGCACAGGGAATCACACGCACCTTCACTTCGTCACCCACAAGCTCCATCTCCGCTACGATACTCTCATAAGGGCCATTGCTGAAAATAAAATTACCCAAGCTGTAGAAAATAGGTTTTCCCTGATAATACTCAATTCCCTGAAGTACATGGGGATGACTTCCAATAACAGCGTCTGCTCCTGCGTCAATATACTGACGGGCCAGGGTCTTCTGATAATCTTCCGGAAAAGTATTGCGCTCTATGCCCCAGTGAACCAAAACCGCCACAAAATCGCAGCTCTCCTTCGCCTTCCCAATCTCCGTCACAAGCTGTGTGGCATCATAGGTAGTAAACAAACCGGAATTGTATTTTGACGCATTCCAGGAGGCTTCCGGAATCACACGGCTGGCCCCTAAAAATCCTATGGTCTTTCCCTGTATTTCAAAGGTTTTCAGTGCCTTTGCCGCCTCCAGATCCTCCCCAGCTCCTACATGGGCAATCCCTGCCCCGTCAAGGGCTGCAAGAGTCTCCGTCAGAGGGCCGCGGCCAAAATCCAGCATATGATTATTTGCCAGTGTTACCAGATCTACCCCCAATTCCGCCGGAAAGCTGACCAAATCCGGCGGCACCCGAAAGGTATATTCCTTCTCCTCCATGGCCTCCCCTGTAGTTCCGAAGGGAAATTCCTGATTCAAAATAAATAAGTCCCCCTCTTTAAGAAATTCCAGAAGCTCCTCCGTAACCGCCGCCTGAATACCCGTCCGGCGATACTTATCCTGCAAAAGCTCTGTGAGATAAAGATCTCCTGCAAATAAGAGCCGGATTCCTTCTTCCTTCGTTCTTTCCGATTCCAGAGACTCTTCGGCTTCCGTAGTCTCCTGAGGCAGCGGTTCCGTTTCCTCAGACCTTTGCACATCCTCCTGCGCCACCTGTCCGGCTATTGCCGCAATACCTGATGACTGCACGGAAGAAGAAAATACTTCCTTTTCCCTACCGGCAAAGTCCAGCAGTCCGCTGAAATAGCAGACACCTACAGCCAGTCCCAGCACGGCAACGGAGCCTATGGTTCCCATTAACAGACCTCTTAAAAATGCTTTCATCCTGATTCTCCCATACCTATACACCTCGCCATTTTACAAGCTCCCAAGACACTACTGACTTAACTCTAAAAACAATTTATCTTTGTGAAAACAGGGCTGACGCACTCTATCAATGCAACAGCCCTTTCCTTATATCACCTTACTGATTGTTTCTATGGTTACTCTTTGATCCTGTCAATCTCCGTCAGATTCAAGCCTGAAGCCATAAGAATGACCTTTAAATCAATATACCTTTCCTTCATTGCTTTGTATACATCAGAATCCCTATCAGCTAACAACATATAGCGTTGAATCCTTGAAAATTCTTCCACTGATAATTTCAGCATCTCGCCTTCTGTCATAAGATCACCTCTTTTAATAAGATCACCTCTTTTATCCAGACTATTTATAAAGCAGTTATCAGATAAATTTATTATATCAATAAGTTTTTGAGGTGTAAAGTCTTTCTTCCATATTAGGCCAGAATAAAATCTTTACGCCTTCCCTCTTGTCTATTATAATAAAATCAGTAACCATATATGGTATCGAAACAATGAAAAGGTGGTAAAAATGTGCCAACAGGTGTAGAAGTTGCAAAAACAGCTATTGATGAACCCTCAAAAGCCTTGATGAGCCTAAAAATTTTACATCTGGTTATCAGATTACTTATATAGTTTATAAAGTTTAAAATTTTATCGTATTCTATCTATGATATCTGTTTACCGATAGTACTACTCTTTGGTGTTTTTCAATTCAATCTTATGCTGTTCTACAAAATTTCTTATTTCTATGATAGTTTTTTCCAGATTTTCTATAATACTTATATTTCGGTAAATGTCTTTCAACCAATCACAAAATAGTAAATCATTCTGATTATTTTTAAAAGTTTTTTCCATAAGATTCTTTTCCCATTTATACGGAAATCTTACTTTTTCTGCCTGTTCCACCTGCATACATTGTATAATTAAAGCAGCTCTGATATTAATAATTGTATCCTTTAATGAAATCTTCCTGCTTTTATCTTCCGCAAGCTCATCAAGACTGTTAAACACATTTTTCAGGTATACTTCCCCAGGGACCTCAAGCAGTAAAATGCAGATCAGATCTGCGTAAATCTCTTTTGCCAGATTATTGATATTATCAATGATCAGCCTTTTATGAAGGTCAAAAAAATCTACCAATTCCTTTGCCTTTTCTTTAATTTCTTTTTCCTTTTCATTTTCCTCCAACATCTTATCTACAAATGTCTCATCATAAGCCGTTATTTTATTCTTGCTGACCGATAAATTCTTTTTTAAATGTCCCCTTCTAATTTCTTCACAAAACAAAGGCAAATCTTCCCTTACCAACTCATCAAGAATATCATCCGATACCTTTTTCAAAAAATCTGTATAATATTGATACTGCTTATACTCCGGCGTTCTATTTTTGTTTTTGTCTATAAAATACTCTGCCCGTTCTTTCACTCGCATCCTGATTTGGACCGACCTTGTATTGTCCGTTTCTTCCTCTAAATATCCTTCAAAAAACTCCTTGATTTTCTGAATAATAATTTCGCTATATATGCAGACCTTTGATTCCCCATCGATGTTCCGGAGAATGATTTCTTAATTACACGTACACAAAAGCGGGACCTCTCACAAGATCCCGCTTTTTGTAAATTCACAGCAAACCTATTCTATTCCACATCCGAAGTGCAGTACGGGCACTTATCCGCCTGAATATGAATCTTGGACATACAGTGAGGGCAAATCTTCGTAGTGGGCGCTGCAGGTGCAGCCGGCTCATCCTTCTTCCGATGAAGCTTATTCATCTGCTTTACCACAATGAACACGACGAAAGCCGTCAGCAAAAAGTTAATCAATCATATTGCCCTTAAGAGCAAACTCCTTGAATTCTTTTATCATGCTTTTTCTCCTTTCCTGCCGCTTAAATAAAGAAATACTTAAGCAGGAACAAGAACGCCAGAATATACATTACCACACTGACCTTCTTCTCCTTCACCTTCCCGGAAGCCACATTCAGCACCACATAAGAAATGACTCCCATGGAGATGCCTTCCGAAATGCTATAGAAGAAAGGCATAGCCGCCATGCAGATAAAAGCAGGAATTCCCTCTCCAAAGTCTGTAAAGTCAATTGCGCCCACCTGATTAACCATATAGAAACCTACTACAATCAAAGCAGGGGCCGTAGCAAATGACGGAATAGCAAGGAAAATAGGTGACAGCAGCAAAGATAGTCCAAAGAGAACCGCCGTAGTCATAGCCGTAAGCCCGGTTCTTCCGCCCTCAGATACGCCGGAAGCGCTCTCAACAAAAGTCGTCGTTGTAGAAGTACCAAGCACCGCACCGACTGTAGTAGCAACCGCATCCGCCATCAGGGCTCCTTTAATATGGGGCAGTTTTCCATTCTTATCCAGCATATCCGCCTTGGATGCCACACCAATAAGAGTTCCCAGTGTATCAAACATGTCCACAAACAGAAATGCAAAGATAATCACGATAAACTCCGCCAACGGAATAGAAGAAAAATCAAGCTTTGCAAAGATCGGCGCAACACTGGGAACCGAAAGTCCGCCCGAAAAATCCGGAAGCAGTCCATAGAAGCCCAGCTCCGGATTGGGAACGTAAAGCCCTGCAAACTGACAGATTATTCCAAGAAGCCAGGTAACCAATATCCCCCAGAGAATATTGCCCTTCACCTGCTTAATCACCAGAATAGCGGTAATCAGAACACCGATAATTGCCAGAATCACCGTAATTCCTACATCCTGCATCGTTCCGCCCTCCACTGCATTCAGAGAGAACAGCTCCACCAAAGTTGCTCCGCCTACTACAATCTTGGCATTCTGCAGACCGATAAACGCAATAAAGAACCCAATACCGACGGATACCGCCTTCTTCAAATTCGTAGGAATAGAATTAAAAATCGCTTCCCTGATATTAAACAGAGAAAGCAGAATAAAAATCACGCCTTCTACAAATACTGCTGCCAAAGCCGCCTGCCAGGGATACCCCATCCCCAGGACAACCGTGTAAGCAAAGTATGCATTCAGTCCCATGCCGGGAGCCAGCGCAAATGGATAATTTGCAAACAGCGCCATACATACCGTACCCAAAAACGACGCAAGAACCGTAGCCGTGAATACTGCACCCTGATCCATACCTGCAGCACTTAAGATACTGGGATTCACCGCCAAAATGTACGCCATAGTCATAAAGGTCGTGATCCCCGCCAGAATCTCTGTCCTCACTGTCGTGTTGTTTTCCTTCAGCTTAAACAATTTTTCCACCATACCTATACTTCCCTCCTTAATATAAGTTCTGCAGCACTCCTTAAAGCCTTCTGAAGCTATTGGAATCCCGCCGCAGCAAAAAGTAAAATACCATTCGCAGACTCGTCTGCAGAGCTACGAATGGCAATAAACAAAAATACAATGTACAGTTTACCATACTTACAGAAAAAGGTAAATGTCTTTTTTATCAAAAGCTCAAAAGGGGAGCAGAAAATAGATGGGTATGCGAAAGTACTTAGAAGCACCCTTCAAAAGCATCCACTGCCTTCTGAACCTCTTCCTCTGCAAATGAAAGCTGTTCTTCCTCTGTGGCATCCTCCCTGTCATCCACGGCTCCCACCAGGAAAAGCGCCGCATAATCCCCTTTTTGCACCACCTTGCATGCCTGGGTCTTGGCAATATTAATGGGATAGATTAATTCATCCTCCTGAAGCCTCGTCCGCACCTTGAGGAGCTCCTCCTCCAGCTCATCTCCTTTGCCCTCCGCTGCTTTTGCAATAATCACCCGATCCGGGTGCACGCTGATCATAGGCATCTGTGCCGCAAAGGAATCAATCAGATCCGTATTCACGCCCATAATCTGTGACAGCATTTCCTCATCCAGATCCGTATCCGGAAGGTAATCTTCCCCGTAAGCCTCCTGAACCGCCTTCAATATATCCTCCACCGGCGGCTCCTTCTGGGCCGGACTTCCTTTGCACCCCGTAAAAAGTCCCGTAATCAAAATCAATAAGCCGAAAGCTAATCCAATACTCTTTTCTTTTCTCATGTCTCATTCTCCTTTATAGTTACAGTATAACAATCCATATTGCAGAACCCTGCTTCAATTCCAACCGGCGTATAGAAGACCAGATTAAGCTCTTTATTCACCAAATAGGTTTTAAGCAGTTCTTCCGAAGAAATATCCGATGTGTAGTAATAGTTATCCGGATTCTTTATCTCCTGCTCTTCTAGCAGCTTCTGAAAGCTTTGGGCAAAATCCAGATCCAAGCGGATGATTTCGTCCTTGGGTATCTCCCTGCCCGAAGCCAGATCAAACGTTATGCAGGACATCCGATCCAAATCTTCCCAGATACCTTCCTCATTGAAATAATATGTGTATACACAGACCACGATACTGATAAGCCGCTCATCCATATAGGTTACATAGGAAACAGTTTCCACTCCATCCGATGCTCCAATATAAGCCTTATCCCGAACCGGACATGCAGTCTTTCGAATCTGCTCATTTACATTATCCAGATTTGGGATATTCTCTCCTGTAAGCAACGGATAATAGTAGTAATAGCGCCCCGTCTCATCCTCGTGGCAGCGGGAGGTAAATTCCACCTGTTCCTGAAGCTCTGCCGGAATTGCATTTACCAGCCGTTTATAAAAGTCATCCTTCGGATTTGGCTTATAGTCCGGCTCCGGCTCATAATCCGGTTCTCCCAGGAAATATCTGTAAAACGGCTTGGAATGCTCCCTGTTCAATGTGGCCGTAATCCAGCCATTCTCATAATTAAGCCCCATTTCAACTCCCACTGGCGTGTAAAACACAATTCGAAGATCATCATCCATGAATCTCTCCGCAAGATTTTCCACACTCTCGAAAGTTTCCAGCACATCGGCATAGGGATGCTCATAAGCACAAAGATCCCAGAACCGTGCACAAAGCCCCAGGGAAACAGGCATAATCTCCTCCGGAGGAATCTCTTCTCCTGTCTGCATATCAAAATTCACCGCCCGAAGAATATCATGCTGAAAACCGTACTCAACACCGGCAGACTCTACCGGAGGATAGTAAATTCCAAGCTCCAGCACAATGCTCAGGATATCTTCACTCATATAAGTCACATAGAAAGTGCCTGCAGGCGCCCCATTCTCTCCCAAATCTACCATATCCTCAGAAGTAAGCATCTCCTGAATTCTGGAATTTATACGCTCGGCAAGCTCTCCGTCCTCCATCTCCACCTGCGGAAAGGTATAAGCATGAGAGGCCACATCTAGGGAGCTCCAATTCACCTGATAACTGAGGTCATACGAAAGGGCATCTGCCAGCCATCGGTAAAACTCATCCCCCGGATCCGGCTTATAATCACTATATGCTTCCAAAAGAGCCGGACGTCCCCCATAAAGTCCGCCCTTTCCATGCAAAGGCTCTCCCTGTACATAGACATCCTCCGTCACCAGGGAACCGTCAAACAAGTGGTCCGTTCCCCTCTCCGTATCTTCCCCAAAGGCAGGGGCCTCCGCCCATTCCTCCGTTCCGGCTCTCTGCTCCAGGTTACGGAAAACAATCCCTCTCACCACATTATAAGTCAGAAGGACCGCCAGTAAAATGCCGGCGGCCCCCATAAAAAGCAGGACCATCCGAGCCACTTGCCCGTTTCGACGCATTATTCTCTCACGATAGCTCTGATCAGCTTGGAGCATATTTTGCTCCGCACCGCTCTTTATTCTTTTTTTGTATCCGCAGCCCGAACAGACATCACCGTACATCACTGCTCCGCATTTAGGACAAAATCCATACTGTCTCTGTTCGCTCATGTTCATCCCTCATTTTTCATCTGCTTTTCATATTCAGGCGCTGTTTTTTTAATCATAACACAATCTGCCTGTATATACCATATTTTCATTGAAATTTCCCCGTTTTTATGTATAATAATAAACGTGACGAAAACTAACAAAAATAAAGAAAATAAAAGGATAAAGTTTGGAAGCAGGCTTCCAAATCTACCTGTATGATGCAGTAAATGTATCAAAAGTCCAGCTAAGAAATGTCAGGTGCTTAACAGAAATATTTTCTGCTGGACAGTAAAGTTGCGAAAGCGCACGAGGGGAACTTTCATGAGCGCACTTTCGAATGAAAGTTTCTCTCTTAGGCGTGTGCTGAAGTGACTTTACTCTTTAGT
Organism: Candidatus Merdisoma sp. JLR.KK006; assembly: GCF_036941035.1. Classification (NCBI taxonomy): domain Bacteria; kingdom Bacillati; phylum Bacillota; class Clostridia; order Lachnospirales; family Lachnospiraceae; genus Candidatus Merdisoma; species Candidatus Merdisoma sp. JLR.KK006. Next base: position 221,528 of record NZ_JAYMNS010000001.1, read on the forward strand.
ACCGTTGCGTAGCAACTTAAAAAAGGAGGAAAACATGATACAGGCAGTAAATGTAACACTGAGAATTGGGAAAAAAGCCTTATTTGAAGATGTGAATATCAAATTCACCGAAGGCAACTGCTATGGCCTTATCGGTGCCAACGGAGCAGGAAAGTCCACTTTTTTAAAGATTCTTACAGGAGAATTAGAATCTACCAGCGGCGAGATCGCCATCACCCCGGGCCAGCGACTCTCCTTTTTAAAGCAGGATCATTTTCAGTATGACGACTATCCCGTTATGGATACCGTCATTATGGGCAATGCCCGTCTCTATGAGATTGCAAAAGAAAAGGATGCCATCTACGCCAAGGAAGACTTTACGGATGAGGACGGGATCCGTGCCAGCGAGCTGGAAGCGGAATTTGCTGATATGAACGGCTGGGAGGCGGAAGCTGATGCAGCCTCCCTGTTAAACGGTCTGGGAATCGAACCCGAGCATCATTTTACTCTCATGAAGGATCTGACGGGTTCTCACAAGGTAAAAGTACTTCTGGCACAGGCCCTTTTCGGAAATCCCGATATTCTGCTCCTTGACGAGCCCACCAACCATCTGGATCTGGATGCCATCGCATGGCTGGAGGAATTTCTTATCAATTTTAACAATACTGTGATCGTGGTATCCCATGACCGCTATTTCCTGAACAAAGTCTGCACCCATACTGCAGACATTGACTACGGCAAGATTCAGCTCTATGCCGGCAATTACGACTTCTGGTATGAGTCAAGCCAGCTTCTTATCCGTCAGATGAAAGAGGCCAACAAGAAAAAGGAAGAAAAGATCAAGGAGCTGCAGGAATTTATCTCCCGGTTCAGCGCCAACGCTTCCAAGTCCAAGCAGGCAACCTCCAGAAAGCGTGCTCTGGAGAAGATTGAACTGGATGAGATCAAGCCTTCCAGCCGGAAGTATCCCTACATCGATTTCCGGCCCAACCGTGAGATTGGAAATGAGGTCCTGACTGTGGAGGGAATCTCCAAGACAATCGACGGAGTAAAGGTTCTGGACAATATTTCTTTTATCTTAGGTCATGATGACAAAGTAGCCTTTGTGGGAAGCAATGAGTTTGCCAAGACCACCCTTTTCCAGATTTTAGCCGGCGAGATGGAGCCGGATGCGGGTACCTATAAATGGGGTGTTACCACCAGCCAGGCTTATTTTCCCAAGGACAATTCCGCTGAATTTGACAATGACGATATTATCGTAGATTGGCTGACGCAGTATTCCGAGATTAAAGACGTCACCTATGTCCGGGGCTTCTTGGGACGTATGCTCTTTGCCGGAGAGGACGGCGTTAAAAAAGTACGGGTACTCTCCGGAGGCGAAAAAGTGCGCTGTATGCTCTCCAAGCTGATGATCTCCGGAGCCAATATCCTGATTCTTGATGAGCCTACAGACCATCTGGACATGGAGTCCATTACAGCTCTGAACAATGGACTTATCAAGTTCCCAGGGGTGCTTTTGTTCTCATCTCGTGACCACCAGATCGTGCAGACCACAGCCAATCGAATCATTGAGCTTCTGCCCAACGGCGCCATGATTGATAAGATCACCACCTACGACGAGTATCTGGAAAGTGATGCTATGGCCAGAAAGCGTACCGTTTACAGCAAGGCTGCCGGAGCTGAAGAAGATAATTAATTCTTCTGATTTTTCCATTGCCTGTAAATTGTTTTTTTGCTATAATATATATTATTAAAAAAATTATATCATTACGATAATAAGCTGGGAGGCGGTTCACCATGGATGCACTGAAAAAATGTCGAAAAGCGGAGATTTATTCCGGAGATACCCTCATATGTGAGGCGGAGGTATTCCGTGATTTGACCGCAGATGTCTGGCTGTCGATTCCAAAGGATCTTCCTTGGGAATCCCCTGAGACCTATACCGTACTTTTTTATGACTCTATATCCGGTCTCCTGCTCTGTCACTGTGACTTAAGTGAACCTCAGGAGCTCTCTGACGAGCGGGATTCCGTATCCTGCAAGATCCTGGATGTTTTGAAGACAGAACAGCGCCGGATGGATCTGAAGATCCAGCTGAATACTCCTTTGGAGCTGTCCTGCACCTATGTACCTGGCCAGCCTTCCAATATTCCTGCACATATTCAGGCTGAGAGCCGTGATCTCAGTGCCGGCGGTATCTACTTTATAAGCGAATATCAATTGCCGCCAGAATCGGTTGTACAGTTTCAGCTCCACGGAGCCACGAAACCATTGTTATTGTCCGCCCGTGTACTTCGTACCGAGGAACTGCCTCCCAAAAAAGGTTCTCCCCAGTACGGTCACGGATGTCAGTTTACAGAGATGAAGCCCCAGACAGAAGCCGTTCTTCGCAATTACATATTCCGTCAGGAGCGCCAGCAGCGATTTTAACAATTATATCAAATATAATAATTGTATAACTTTAAAAAAGGGGACTGCATTTTCCGCAGTCCCTTTCTATATCCTTACACTTGCCTATTTGTCTCTTACTGCTTCCTATTCTCCCTCATCAATAGGAGAAATAACAGAAAGCATCTTATCCATAGAATCATCATAAAAACGATAATGTCCCCGTCCAGCACGCTTCACCGTATAAAGGGCTCGATCCGCACAATGGAATAGGGTCTCATAGTCAGTTCCTACCATATCTGCCCTGGCCACGCCCATACTCACAGAGATATCAAATTCCTCAAACCGTCCTGTCAGAGCATGGAAAATACGTTCAATAATTGGTTCCAGATCCTCCGTGTACTCCAAAAATACAAGGAACTCATCGCCTCCCACACGAGCCGCAATATCCACACCACGGATGCTCTGCCGAAGCTTCTCTGCTGTATGCTGCAGCACTTGGTCTCCAAAAATATGTCCATAAGTATCATTAGCCGATTTAAAATGATCTAAGTCAAAAATCACTAATGCATAAGTACCTTCCGGCTTCTGTGTCATCCGGCCCACAATCTGCTCCTTAGCGCTTGCATGATTCAAAAGCCCTGTCATTCGGTCATGAGTGGCAAGCTGCTCCAAAACATCCAGCTTCAGTCTGGTATCATGGATATCAATAACCTTTCCGATGGCACCCTGGTATATATGAGGCTCCTCCAAAGTCCACATGGCATGGGCAACAATTCGGGACCAGCGCTGCTCTCCCTGGAAATTAATCTTACAGTCATGGGTAATCACCGGATTCTCCCGGCTGGTATTCCGAAGCTTCTTCGAGAGCAGGTCCCAATTCTCCTGTCCCAGGATATCCTTAACACTGTCACTCTTCCTCGGTTCTGCAATAATCTCATTGGTAGAAAGCTTCTTGGCACTCCAGGGCGTCAGAGTCAGAATACTGGGAGACACATTGTATTCAAACTGAATCTCCTTTGACATGGCAGCAAAGAAGCTGTACTTTTCACGCTCCTTCTCCAAAAGCTGCAAGGTCCGCTCCGAGGCCGTCAACTCTGCATGGTTCAGCATCTCCTGGGCCACATTGTGAAGGCTCCTTCTGTTGCTCTCATCTGGTGTCTCCTCATGCTGAAGCTCTGCCGGAAGCTGATCTGCAATATCCGTCAGACACTCCATAAGCAGCGGATTAAATGTACCGCACTTGCCGTCCAGAATCATCCGAACCGCCTCTTCGTGAGGAATCGCCTTCTTATAGCACCGCTCACTGGTCAGAGCGTCGTACACATCCGCAAGGGCCACAATTTGGGCGGAAATGGGGATCTCATCTCCCTTAAGGCCGTCCGGATATCCCCGTCCGTCATAACGCTCATGGTGCCAGCGGCAGATCTCACGGGCACGCTTAACCAGAGGCTCATCCTGGTAAAGAGGCAAATCACGAAGAAGATCCCCTCCAATGGCAGAATGGGTCTTCATAATCTCAAATTCATCGTCCGTGAATCTTCCCGGCTTGTTCAGAATCTTCTCGTCTATGGCAATCTTTCCAATATCATGAAGGGCCGAAGCCATACTGATAATGGAAATATCCTGCTGAGAAATGTTATATTGATCTGTCTTCCTGACCAAATGCTCCAGCAAAAGCTCCGTGAGCGTATGCACATGGCGCACATGCCATCCGCTTTCCCCGTTTCGGAATTCCACAATATGACTCAAAATATCAATCATCATATTGCTGCTCTTCTCTTTTTCATAGAGCTGATCCGCAACCATGCCCATGAGCTTCTTCTGCTTTGCATACAAAAGAATCGTGTTCACCACCCTGCGGCGGACCACTATCTCATTAAAGGGGCGAACGATAAAATCCGTGGCTCCCATCTCATAGGCCCTGTCAATATAAGCAGGACTATTCTCTGCGGAGATCATAATCACAGGAAGATCCTCAATCCACTTGTGCTCATTCATCGCCATCAGCACACCGAAGCCATCTATCTCCGGCATCACAATATCAAGGAGCAGTAAAGAAATGTCCACACCATACTTCTCAATGGCTGCCACCGCCTGGACGCCATTCTCCACCTCCATAATCTCGTATTCATCCTCCAGCATATCCGCCAGAATTGATCGGTTCATTTCCGAATCATCAGCTATTAAGATCTTTTGCTTCCGTTTCGCCTCTATCATACTCTTACCTTTCTGAAACTCATAAAAAACAACCCTTCAAAGCATATCCGAACCCGAAAAACCGCTTCATCGGGATCGAAAAAGTTCTGCGGTGGAATCACCGGCACTCTCCGATAACTAAAACCGCAGAACACAATTTCATTCTATTATATAACAAGAAAAACATCCGGTTCAGCTTATGATTCCTCCGGAGCCTCTTCCTTTGCTCCGTCCTCTTCATCCGTCAGGCTCTCCCAGATACTATTGACCTCCTCTACACAATCAATATACGCCTGCGCCAGAATATTCGTCTCCAATTCCAGCTCCCCAGCCAGAGACTTTGTAACCTTCCAGTCCGCACGCTCATACGCAAGCACCAGATCAAAGAGCTGTCCGGCCTTGCCCTCATGCTTGATCATACCGTCCTTCACCACATCGGAAATGGGAATCTCCTGCAGGATCTCCTCTAAAGTGGCGTCCACAATATACTCTAAAGCAGAGAACATGCCCATCATATATGCCTCTGACCGGTTGATTGGGAACGGCCGCAGGTAATTCACCAGACGTGCCGCATAGTTAGCACGCAGGAAGGAAAGCTTCAGGACCTCCTCTGCTCCCGGCGTCATATCCTGGGTGCTCTCAAAGCTTAGGAGGTATACCCACTGCTTCAGCTGATTTAAGCCCACTGTTACCAATGCCTGATGAATGGAAGCCGTCCGGCGCCTGGTAGCAAAATAAGCAGAATTGGCAAGCTTAAGAAGAGAATAAGTCAGAGCCGCATCCCGGCTCACAATGCTCTCCAGCTCATCCAGGTTAGGCTCTTCCTTCGTCACCTCAATGATAAGCTGGTAGAGATTCCCCTGCAGGTACTCTACCTTATTCATCTTTGTCACCATGCCCTCAGCCACATACTGCCCTTCCACATAATCGGCATCCAGGGACAGGGCCATTTCATAGTCTTCCTTGGTATCCACATTGTAGGCGATGCAGGCCTTTCCAAAACCATGAGCCATCTGAATCATATTCGCCATGGAATCCTTTACTTTGCGCTCCTCATAGCCTGTCACGTCCAATCGGATAAAGTCCATATACTCCAGCATACTGAAATACTTGGGCGTAAACTGGAAATTATTAATGGCGAAACGGTAACCGTCCTTCCGGTGCTTCTCAATCATCACCGCCGCCAGAGGATGAATAATAAGATTCTCCTCAATCTGAATCACAATCTTATCCTTGTCAAACATCTTAGCCGTATTTCGAAACAAAAGCGACGGCGTAAAAGTAATAAAAATCTGATTATCCTTAAAAATTTTCCCGGTATTGTCCATCAAAAAGGTGGCAATCGTATTGGCTGCATTCACCTCGGAATTATTGTAAAGACTGTCGTCATCCTCCTGGAACAAAAGCTCATAGCCCGCAATCTCATCAGCCTTTACATTCTTGATGGCTTTTCTAACCACACACTTATCCATGTGCCTGTGTCCTTTCCAGCAATCTGTCAATCACTTCCACAAGATGCTTAATCTCCGGCTTAGATAACTGCTCGTCAGCTCCAAGCTGCTTTCCCTTTAAGTGCATCTCCTCATTGATCAGGGAAGAGAAGATAATAAGAGGAATCTTCTTAAGCTTTTCGTCGGATTTCACCAGCTTGGTCAGACGGTGTCCGTCCATCTCCGGCATCTCAATATCCGTGATAATCAGACTGGCCTCGGAGAAGAGATCCTCCTGCTCCCGAATGGCATGCAGGAATTCCCATGCCTCCTTGCCGTTGTTAAAGCGCTTTACATTGGTAAAGCCTGCCTTTTTTAAAGATTCGCAGATCATACTTGCCAGAAGTACGGAATCCTCTGCCAGAATAATGGGTACATCACACCGGTTCCGGGTGCCCAGAAGATCAATATCAGACATCTGAATGCCGGTCTCCGGCGCAATCTCCGTCACAATCTTCTCAAAGTCCAAAATTGTTACCAGCTCTCCGCCGCACTGGGCGATTCCCGTGGAAACTCCCTCCTTGCCGTTGCTGATGGTATCATCGGGCTTCTGGATATCCTCCCAGGAAATACGGCTGATGCCCACCACCGTATGTACCCGGAAGGCAATATTCAGCTTATTAAAATTCGTGATAATAAACAGATCCTTCGGATGCTTTTCGCATTCATGCCCCATGAGATACTTGGGAAGATCCACCACCGTAAGCAGAATCTCCCTTGGCTTGAAGATTCCTTCCACCGCCTCATGAGCGTGGGGAACGGGCTTTACCTTATCCGACATCATGATTTCCTTTACCTTTGCCACATTGATGCCGTACAGCTCATCATTGATGGTAAACTGCATAACCTCAATCTCATTTGTTCCCGATTCCAATAAAATTTCCGTTTCTGCCATGTCGCAGTTCCTCCTTCATATCCTCTTATTCACGCTTACCGGACTGCCGTGTCCTATAAGCTGTTCCTTCAACACCTTCTACATGCGCAGCTCCGGTCTGCCGAAGGTCTTCACCAGTACCATGCCGTTGGAAAGATCAATGGACATGGTTCTTGCATAGTTTGCACCGGTGTCCTCCCGCACAATGCGGATTCCCTCCTGCATCAGCACACGCTTTACCATCTGGGCGTTCCGCTCGCCGATGTTCCCCATGGCAGTACTCTTGCCCTTCATATCGAACATCTTGGCGCCTCCTGCGATCTTGGCCGTCAGCCGCTGCTTCGTGGCCCCGTATGCGTAGAGCTTCCGCAGGGTTTCCTTCACCCCCGAATCTGCATACTTAAAAATATTTGCGTCCGAGTTTACTCTTTCCGGGAGCATAATGTGGACCAGCGCTCCCAACTTAATCATCGGATCGTACAAAGCGATTCCGATACAGGAGCCAAGAGCATAGGTAATAATGGTACCCTCCTGGCGCCCAAGCTTCATGTCACCTATTCCTACTACTAACTGCTTTCCCATTATACATCCGCAACTCCCAACTTCTTCAAAAGAAAATTCAATGATTCAATATCCGGAAGCAAAAGCAGATCTCCTTCCAGCTGGGTATCTCCAATCAAAAACTCTCCTTGAATCATCATTAGCTTATCAGAGACTTCACCAAACATGGCCATGGGCACACTTAAAATTCCGCCCAGCATATTAACTGACACAGAGGGTACAGACAACGGTACCTCCAACCCTGCCAGCTTCGTAATCGCATTCACATAAGATGAGATAATAATATTTCCTGTCTCTTCCAGGGCAGAAGCCGACAACTCATCAATCTGGCTGAAGTCCTCAATGTACTTTCCGACCAAACGGGCTAAAATGGCATTAATAAAATCCAGCTTCAGCATATAAAGCATAATTCCTTTAATGTCGCCGCCCATCTCCACCAACACGGCAGCTACCATATCCTCCGGATGTCCCATGCTGCTGATGGCTTCATCATAGCCTTCAATACTAACCTTCGGCAGCTTCATCCGTACTCTCACACCCAATACCTCCGAAAGTGCCGTAGCTGCATTTCCCACACCGATACTTCCGATCTCCCGAAATACATCCAGCGCCACAGCATTCATATCTTCAAATCGTTTAATTGACATAACTCGCCTGCCTTTCTCTCCTTCTCATTCAATCAGAAACCGCCCGCTATCCTCTAAGCCCATTTATCGTCTGCACTACCTCATCAGAGGTCTGCACCATCTTAAGTGCATAGGAGTACGCCCTCTGACTCTCTATCATCCGCACAAGCTCCAGAGCCAAATCAGTACCCGGGGATTCCAAGGCTCCCTGCAGTGGATCCTCGTTCTGAAGAATCGGATCCCCGTTTTTCTCCACAGGCACATATTCATTGTCACCTACATTCAGCATTCCATTCTTCACTGCAAAATCATAGATTCCCGGAAGAGCCTCCAGCTCCCGGCCTGTAGCGGAATCTCCTACCAGCCGGATAGGATTCTGGTTCCGATCCAGCACCAGATTCTCCGCATCATTGACAAGATAGAACTCATCCCCTCTCTGTGAAAGGCTGAACCGGCCATTCCGTGTGTAGGTAATCTCATTAGTTACCGGATTGCGCATCATAAAGAAACCGTCGTCGATAATGGCAAAATCATAATCCCGCTCAGTCATATCAAAGCCCGAGGGAGCGAAATTGGTATCCGCCTTTTCCAGAACAATGCCCGTTCCGGCCTGAATCCTTGTCTCATCCCCCTCCCAGTTGTTCAGGTTATAATACATGAGATCCTGAAAGACTCCTGTCTTAGGCTTGTAGCCATAGTTGTTAATGTTGGCCAGGTTATTGGAAATCACATCCATTCTGGACTGCTGGCCGATAGCCCCCTGGGCTGCTGCGTAAAATGATGAATACATTTTTCCGCCTCCTTTTATCCTTCTATGCTTAAATCTTATGATGAAATCAATCTTAGGTCACACTTCCCAAAGTCACGGTTCTGCCGTCCAGCTGATCGTACATCTTAAGGAGCTGAGCTGCCGCCTGAAGGGATCTCTGGGCGCTCATCATAGCAGTCATCTCCTCCACCATGGAAGTATTGGAACGCTCCAGCATACCCTGCACAAGCTGTGCGTTCGGCTCTCTTTCCTCTGCCTCATCCTGGGCTGTAAAGGTTCCGTTGTCTCCCTTAATCAGAGCTTCGTAATAATCTGTAAAGTCTACAAGCTCAATAACTCCGTAGACAGTTTCCGTCTCTTCCCCCCGGACAGTACCGTCCGTATCAATTACAAGATTATCTGTATCCACCCGAATAGGTCCGTTAGCTCCAAGCACCCGTCCGATATTGGGTACTGCCAGGTACCCCTCATCATCTGTGATAAAGGAGCCGTTACGGGTATACACAATGTCATCGTCTTCCCGCTGAACCTGAAAAAAGCCCTCTCCGCTGATGGCTACGTCAAGAGGCATATCTGTAGGCTCCAGACCTCCCTGCTCATAGCTGGTTACCCGGTCATTGGTAGCCTGAATCATAGCCGTAGTTCCAATCGCCGTCCGTTTGTTCGGCGTAATATTGCCGCTTCGGTACAGAACCTCCTCCCGAAAGGTGCTGGCAATATACGTGTCGCTCTTATAGCCTGTAGTGGCTGCATTGGACATATTGTTGCTGATTACATTCAGATTCCGGTTCTCGGATATCATAGCGGAACCTAAGGTATAAAAGCCCTGAAACATCTATCTATTCTCCTCTCCGTATTCCTTTTGCAGATACGCCTTTAACTTTTTTACTGCATTGGCATGAATCTGGGACACTCTCGGCTCACTGACAGAAAGCACCTCTGCAATCTGCTTCATATTCAGCTCCTCCACATAGTACATGGAGATAACCATCTGCTCATTCTCCTTAAGCTTCCGAATTCCCTCCGCCAATATCTCGCCGGATTCTTTCTTCAGACACTTAAGCTCCGGCTGCTCATTCTCATCCTTAGAAGGCAGATATGCCGTCTTCTTATTCTCTCCGCCGTCGTCCAGAACCAGATCCAGGGAAAGCACATTATAGAGAGTCGTCTTTCTCTGAGCCTCCTGATACTTTTCCACACTGATATTGAGATATGCTGCAATCTCCTCCGGTGTGGGGTATCTCCCCAGTTCATTATACAGCTTTGTTGTCACTTCATCAATATCTCTTGCATTTTTTCTCACACTTCTTGGGATCCAGTCCTGCTTTCTTGCCATATCGATGACCATCCCCTTAATGCGCTTGGAGATATAAGTTTCAAACTTTACATTTTTTTCCGGATCGAATTTATCCAGGGCACTCATAATCACCAGAACGCCCTCGTTGACAATATCCTCTATCTGCGCAAAGCTCACATAGACATCACGCATCTGTATGGCAATGCTGCGCACAATATACACGTAGCGCATAACCAATTCCTGCTTAAGAGACAGCTCGCCGGTCTTTCTATATTCTGTTAATAATTCCTCATTGGTCAGACTGTCGATTTGCTTCCCCGCTTCCATACCTGCACACTCCATCCTTTTTATGCACCGATACTATATAAATTATGCCCCGATATTTCCGACTGCCTGTATCTGGATGTTGTTGCTGATCTCGTTAAAGGACAGCACATACACACTGGGATAAAACTGCTCTATCAGGCGGTAAAAATGCTGCCGGACCACCTGGCTGGTGAGAACGATTGGGTCCTGGGACAACTCCTGAAACTTCTTGATCTCATCCCCAAGCTGCTGGATTATACTCTGCATGGTATCGGGACTCAGGGCCAGATACATTCCCTGCTCTCCCTTGGTCAGACTGGTAATAATACTTTTCTCCAAATCTGCGCTCAGAGTAATCACCCTCATCACACCGCCCTCGCAGAACTTTCTGGTAATGGTCCGCTTGAGAGCCGTCCGGATGTTCTCGGTAATGGTATCCATATCCTTCACTGTCATGGCTGAATCTGCAATGGTTTCCATAATGGTCTCCATATCCTTGATGGGAATGCCCTCCTTCAAAAGGTTCACCAGAATTTTCTGGAAAACACCATAAGAAACCACATTGGGGAACAGCTCATCCACAAGCTGCGGTGCATTCGCCTTTACATTCTCCACAAGCTGTACCACCTCCTGACGGCTTAACAGCTCGTAGGCATGCTTCCGCACCGTCTCTGACAGGTGTGTCAGCATAACCGACAGAGGATCAATAACCGTATAGCCATAGATCTCCGCCATCTCCTTTTTATCAATGCTGATCCATTTGCCGGGAATTCCATAAGCCGGCTCAATAGTATCAATGCCGTCGATTTCCTTGGTAGGATTCACAGGCTCCAGGGCCAGATAGTAATCCACCAGAATCTCGCCTCTTGCCACCTCTTCGCCCTTAATCTTCACCACATACTGATTGGTGTTCAGGCTTGAGCTGTCACGCAGACGAATAGAAGGAATTACAAGTCCCATCTCCTGGGCATACTGCCGGCGGAAAATGACGATTCGATTGATCATCTTTCCACCGCTGGATTCATCCACCAGAGGAATGAGGCTGTAGCCAAATTCCATCTCAATGGCTTCCACTCCAATAAGGGAATAGACATTATTGATGTCCTTATAGTACTCTTCCTCGCTGACAGGCTGCCCCTCACCCGGCAGGAGCTGTTCCTCCTCCGCCTCGGGCATGCCTGTGCCAAGAGCCTCCATCTGACGGCTCAGCTGCCATCCGCCTGCTATAAGGCTACCGCCGATAACAAGCATCTGGAGCTTCGGCATTCCGGGAACCATAGCCATAACCAGCATGGCGATGCCGCCTGCCATAATGGAGAAGGGCTGTGCCATAAACTGCTTGGATACGTCGTCATTCAAGCTTCCCTCAGATACGGAACGGGTTACAATCATACCCGTCGCTGTGGAAATCAGCAATGCCGGAATCTGAGATACCAGACCGTCGCCTACTGTAGCGATGGAATAGACGGACATCACCTGCCCAAACTCCATCCCCCCCTGCACCAGACCAATGATAATGCCTCCGATAAAATTTACCAGGGTCATAATCAGGGACATAATCGAATCGCCCTTTACAATCTTCGTAGCACCATCCATGGCGCCGTAGAAATCAGCTTCCTTCTGAATCTTATTCCGGCGGATCTTTGCCTCCTGCTCGGTAATCAGGCCGGAGCTTAAATCCGCATCAATAGCCATCTGCTTACCGGGCATGGCATCCAGCGTAAATCTGGCTGCAACCTCAGCAACACGCTCAGCACCCTTGGTAATAACGATAAACTGCACCAAAACAATGATTATGTAGATAATAAATCCTACTACTACATTTCCCTGCAGTACAAAATCACCAAAAGCCTGGATAACCTGCCCCGACTGTCCCTGATTGGTCAGAATGTTTCTGGTAGAGGAAACATTCAGCGCCAGACGAAACAGCGTCGTAACCAGCAAAAGGGAGGGGAAAATGGAAAACTCCAGCGCCTCCTTAATATTCATGCTGATCAGCAGAATAATCATGGCCAGGGATATATTCAATATAATCATTACGTCCATTAAAAATGGACTTAATGGAATAATCAAAAGCAGTACGATGGCTACAACTGCCAGCGAAACCGCACTATAGAGAAATCTTTTCATATCCTACCTACACCAGTTTCCTGTTCTTCAGTTTATATACCTGAACCAGAATCTCTGCTACCACTCCGTAGTATTCTCCCGGTATCTCGGCATTTAATGGCGTGCTCGCATAGATTCCTCTTGCCAGAGGCTTATTCTCTATGACGGTCACATCATGCTCCTCAGCGACTTTTACAATTCGCAGCGCCAGCTCATCCTGCCCTTTGGCAATCAGGTGAGGCGCATTATCCCGATTGGGATCGTATTTCAGGGCAACTGCATAATGGGTTGGGTTTCGGATGATTACATCCGCCTCCGGAACAGCCTGCATCATACGGGAACGGGCCCTCTGACGCTGCATATCCTTGATACGTCCCTTAATCTCCGGATTTCCTTCCAACTGCTTGTATTCCTCTTTTACCTCGTCTTTAGACATTTTAAGCTTTTTCTCGTAAGACCACCACTGGTAAAAATAGTCAAGGGCCGCAACCGCCGTAAAATACATGCAGACCTGAAAAACCAAATTCATGATTTTTTTCAGTACATAGACCGTGGAAACCCCCAGATCCATATACATGGTATTGGTAAGCCGGAACAATTCTCCTTTTAAAATATTAAAGAGAATCACTCCAAGCAGAATAATCTTCACAATTCCCTTTAAAAGCTCCACCAGGCTTTTTAAAGAAAACATATTCTTAATGCCGTTCAGCGGATTCAGATTGCTGAACTTCGGCTTAAAAGCCTTGGAGGCAAAGAGAAATCTCGTCTGTATGCCTGTAGCAATCACTGCCAGAGCGCAAGCAATCAAAAGAATCGGCAGGGCGCCTTTAATTATCACCAGCCCGGCCTGAAATCCAAGCTTCGGCACATCCCCCTGTCCAAGCTCTTCCACAGTTCCTGCATAACCGATAAACTGTATCAGACAATCCCGAAGAGTACGGTAAATCATAGGGAATAAGAGCTGGAGACAGCAAAAGCTTCCAAGCAGCGAAATTACGGTAACAACATCCTTACTTTGGAATACATTACCTTCTTTTCGTTGGTCTTTTCGCTTTTTCGGCGTGGCTTTTTCTGTCTTTTCACCTGCCACGGATCAATCACTTCCTTTTTATCAAAGCAATGTCAAAATCTCCTGCATAGTCATAAGCATCTGGTGCATCAGATTCTCCAGCCAGGACTTCATTGGCGAAATCAGCAGCAACAGTGTCAGAAAACCTACTGCAATCTTAATCTGAATATTAATTACAAACACATTCACCTGGGGAGCCACCTTCATCATAATCCCCACTGCAACCTCCACCAGAAACTCAATGGCAATGATGGGAAACGCAAACCGGACTGCCAGTACCACACAGCCCCGGAACAAATCCAGAACTGCCAGAGCTAACCCCTGGGTAAAAGCAACCTGGCCGTAAGGCACCAGTTCTCCGGAAGTCAGAAGCGTCCGTATTAAAACCAAATGCCCATCCACTGCGAAAAAAAGCAGTACATAGAAGATCTGAAACAGATTACCCGTCATGGCTATCTGGGCATTGGTCTGGGGATCATAAACCATCGACATGGACAATCCCATATGAAAGTCAATGATACTGCCTGCATGGGTAATAACGAAAAAAAACAGCTCCATCACATACCCAAGCACATACCCTACCAAAAATTCCTTCAGCAGCAGAAAGCCATAGAGAAAGGAAGAGGAAAACTCATAGTTAAGCTCCGGCTCTTCCATAGTTGAATAAACCAGAAAAGTAAAGACCAGGATCATACCCGCCTTCACATTATTGGGTATATTTCTTCTGCCGAGGATGGGATTCAAAAAGATAAGCCCGGACATCCGCATGGCAACCATAGAAAATAAAACAATATCCATCGACTTATCCTACCTGTATCATTCGGAACAGTCTCACTGTAAAATCCTGCAGGGTGGCCAGCATTGTGCTTCCCGTAAATACCAGTACCAGACCGATCACCAGAAGCTTCGGCACAAAGGTCAGGGTCTGCTCATGAATCTGGGTGGCCGCCTGAATAATCGCAATCAGGATTCCAATCAGCATACTGAGAAGCAGGGGAGGCCCTGCAAGCTGAATGGCCATAACAAAGAACTCATACATCAAATCAGTAACCTCACCGTTTGTCATAAAAGCCTGCCTTTCTTAGTTTCCTCACTTAAAACCAGTTACTATGGTAGAGAAAAGAAGCTGCCAGCCGTCTACCGTTACAAACAAAAGCAGTTTGAATGGTAAGGAAATCATAGCCGGCGGAAGCATCATCATACCCATGGACATCAGGGTACTGGAAACAATAATATCTATCAAAAGAAAGGGAATATACAGCAGAAAGCCTGCTGTAAACGCCCGCTTTAATTCGGTTGTCATAAAAGAAGGAATCACGATGGTCAAAGGCAGATCCACTGCGTTCTCCACCGCTTCGGCATTCCCCATATCCATAAATAAATTCAGGGTATCCTCCTCCGTATTCCTCAGCATGAATTCCTTTAAGGGCACCTGAGCCCGTCCCCATGCCTCCGTCTGGGTAATCTCTTCGTTCACATAGGGCTGATAAGCTGTCTCATTAATCTCGTCGATAACCGGTGTCATAATATATAATGTCAAGAACAGCGCAATGCCTACCAATACCATATTGGGAGGGCTCTGCTGAATTCCCATGGCATTCCGGAGGAAGGAAAGCATAATAATCGTCCGCATAAAGGACGTAGTCATAATCAAAAGGGACGGAAGCAGGGAAATCAATGTCAGCATCAGGAGAAGCTCCAGGGTAGGAACCTGTTCTCCGTTGATGTTTATGAGCGCGTCATTGGCAAATGTCTCATTTTCCATAGCCTTACCTCATTACTCCTCGTCCTCTCTGCCATTCTTTTTCCGCCCAATCCGTAAAAGAAGCTGGGCAAAATCCATAGGCGTATCCTGATCTCTTCCCCCAAGGGGAAGCAGATCCTCCTCAGAAAGCTCTGCCAGGGTCTCAATCTTATCTGAACTCACACCCAGAAGCAGATACCGCCCGCCTGCCTGAACAATCACCAGGGTACGGTTCTGTCCCACAATCAACTGATCAAGCATACGCATATACTGGGAACTGCCGCCTCTTGCCAGTCCCTTCCCCAGATATTTACTGCAAATATAGCTGAGATAAATAATAATTGCTGCCAAAAGAAAGGTTACAATTCCGGTTAAAACTCCTGGCATAAGTATGTTCCATTCCTTCCTTATTCAAGGCTCAAAATATTGGGCTTTAAAATCTCCGTAATACGGATGCCGAAATTATCCTCCACCACTACCACATCACCCTTAGCAATGCAGCGGCCGTTTACGAAGAGATCAACCTGCTCACCGGCCAGCTTATCCAGCACAATGAGAGAACCCTTGGTGAACTCCAGAATATCCTTCACTCTCTTCTGCGTTCTGCCGATCTCCACAGAAATGTCAAGAGGCACGCCCATAATCAGTTCCATATTCTCTTCCTGCTCATCATCCAGAACAGTATCCTGATTGAGATTCGGCTGTACCGACGGCTGCACGTTGATGGTCTTCGGAGCAGGCGCCTCCTTCTTCTGGGGCTGCTGCTGCATGGTCATCATCTGCTGCATCATCTGCTGCATCATCTGCATCTGCATCTGCATCATCTGTGCCATCTCTGAACCGCCTGCAGAGACTGCAGGAGCTGGTGCCGGCTGTACCGGGGCTTGCTGTACCGGAGCAGTCGGAGCTGGCTGCACAGGGGCAGGAGCCGGGGCCGGAGCTGGTGCCGGGGCCGGTTCTTCCGCTGCACCGCCGCCGTTTAAGAGACGCTCAATCTCTTCCTGAGAAAGAACACCGCCTGACGGCGCCGCTGGTGCCGGGGCCGGTGCTGGCTCTTCCGCTGCACCGCCGCCGTTTAAAAGACGCTCAATCTCTTCCTGAGAAAGAACACCGCCTGATGAAGACGGCGAAGGTGCCGGGGCAGGAGCCGGTTCAGGCGCCGGGGCCGCAGGCTCTTCATCATATCCCTCAGGTAAAAATCCCTGTACAAGGCTCTTAGCCAGATTCATGGGCATCACATTAAAGAACTCGCTCTCCAGCTTATCCGCAATCTTCAGTACAAAGGATACCACCACCCATGGGCTGTCATCCGTAAAGTATTTGTCAACAAATTCCTGTTCATTCTTCAGTTCAAAGGAAACGGGAGTGGAAATATTTACCATCTTCCCGAAAAACTCCGAAAGGGCCGTAGCGGATGCGCCCATCATCTGGTTCATGACCTCACAGACTGCGCTGATATTGATCTCATCCAGGACGAACTCTTCATCCGGCACCTCAAAGCCCATCATCATTTCCACAATCACCTTTACATCATGGCGCTTCAGAAGCATAACATTGCTTCCCTCCAAGCCGGCCACATAGGTGATTTCCACGCCCACCGCAGGCTCAACCCTGCCCATCTCAAATTCTTCCTTGGATACCACATTCACCACGGGGGTTGTGATATCCACACGGGTACCCAAAAGATTTGAGATTGCGGTAGCGGATGATCCTAAGCTGATATTTAGTATTTCACCTATCGCATCGATCTCCAATGCGCTTAAAATCTCCGAACTCATAATTTCACTTCGCTCCTTTTGTGAATATTAGCTTTCACAGTTCTATTTTCCAATCTCCAGCGCTTTCTGGGCCATCAGCTTAATTGCGTTGAAAGCCGTAATATTCGCTTCGTAGGATCGAGTTGCGGACATACCATCGATGGTTTCCTTTACCCAATCCACATTTGGCATCTGAACATAGCCGTCTTCATCCGCATCCGGATGTTCCGGATTGTAAACCGGTATCAGATCTCTCTGATCCTCAACAATCTCAGCTACGCGTACACCGCCCTGGTTTGTCCTCTGAAGTCTGGATGCCCTTGCAAGATGCGAACGAAATGTGGTATTATCCCCAATCTCCTCCAGCACTACCATTTTTCTTCGATAGGGGTTCCCTGACTCTGTCCTTGTAGTCTCAATATTTGCGATATTCTCGGAAGCAACATCAAGACGCTTCCGCTGTGCCGTAAGACCGGAGGCACAGATATTGAATGCACTTAGAAAAGACATAGCTTCCTCCTAAGAAAGAATTTTTTCAGCAGTTGCCAGAATACGGTCCGGCTTAAAGGGTTTTACGATAAAGTCCTTTGCTCCTGATTTAATAGCCTCAATTACCATGGCCTCCTGTCCCATAGCGGAACACATTACAATATTTGCGTTGGGATGAGATGCCTTAATCTCCTTCAATGCCTCCAAACCATCCTTATTAGGCATGGTGATATCCATGAATACCAGATCCGGATTCTCCGCATTGAACTTCTCCACTGCCTCAGCGCCGTCCTGAGCCTCAATTAAGTCCGTATAGCCAGCCTTGGTCAGGGCATCCTTCACCATCATCCGCATAAATGCCGCATCGTCAACTAACATAATCTTTGCCATCTCTCATACCTCTTTCTTTTTCATAATCTTGTTCTGTGAGGAGCAGTTTAGTCTTCCTCCACACGATCCTGAATCTTAATCGCCATATTTTTATTATGAACACCCAGCTGGCCCACAAACCACGGCTGGCCTGCTATATGGAGTGTAACATCGGAATCCTTGGGCTTATTCAGATTAATGACATCGCCCACCTGGAAATTATATACATCATCCAGGCTCAATCTTGCAACGCCAAGCTGGGCCATTACATCCAGCTCGGAATTTCGGATACTGTCCAGAATATCCTCCCTGTCATTTTGACGAAGGTTTGCACCGTCCACATCCGCCAGATGCTTGGTCTTGTCAATGACCTCAAAGATATCTGACATGAGGGTTCCCGGAATACAGATATTCAAGACTCCGCTTAGGCCCTGCATCTTAATCTCCAGCATAATAATCACCACAGCCTCATCTACGCTGACACCCTGATACATGCTGGGATTCTCTTCCAGACGGTCAAACTCAACCTCCAGTCCCACATTGCTGTTCCATACATCCTTATTAATATTCAGGAAATAGCGGATAACCCTCTGGTACAGCGCATATTCAATGTCCGTGTAAACATAAGACATCGGAACACTGTCTGTCCCCATTCCGCCTATCATCCGGTCAATCATGGAAATCATGATACCCGGTGTAATATGCACCAGCATAGGAACCTTCTGAGCCTCTCCCTGAAGCTTTACTCTGGCAATGGTCAGCACATCGGTATCACTTAAGGCATTGCCAAACTCATAATACCTCTGTTCCTCAACGCCTATAACCTCCACCTCGCTGGCTACTTTAAAGAGACCATTGATCTGAGAGGATGCGATCCTGGCATAGTTGTCATAGATCGTCCGAAGCATCTTAAGCCTATCCTTCGTATACTTCTTAGGGCTGTAGAAATCATACTTTTTGTATTTAATTTCCGGCTTTTCTTCCTTTTTTTCCTCTTCAGCACCGCCTCCATTCTGCATGGAATTCAGCAGCGCATCAATCTGGCTTTGTGATAATACCTCTGCCATTTCTTTCCCGCCTTTACTTATTCTGTATCTGTGGAATCATCATATACCTCATTATAATACTCTTCCAGACTTTGCAAAATCGCATCATCCTTGGTAATTAGAATCTCCACGCGCCGGTTCTTGGCACGATCCTCTGCCGTGTCAAAACTGGCAATGGGACGATGCTGACCATATCCAATAGCTATGATCTTTTCCGGTGCCACCTGACTGTACTGATGAATATATGCCGCCACTCTTGCCGCCCGCTCACTGGAAAGTACCCGGTCATTTACCGGATTATTCGGCCGGTCCGGATCCGCCTGGGAAGTGTGTCCCAACACCTGAATCTCCCCTATGGTACTGCTCACGCTGTTCAGGGCTCCGTTAAGGGCATCCAGAATCTGCTTGCCCCCATCCAGCAGGACTGCGCTGTCCCCGTCAAAGAAAATATTATCACGAAAATTGATAAATGTATAGCCCTCTCCCTTTTCCAATTCCACTTCGCCTTCCAGATTGTTCTCCGCAATGGCTTGTTGGAGCATGTAATACAGATCCTCAAAATCTTCAATCTCATCCAGAGGGACATCCGTTCCGCCGGGAACCTCCATACCCTCTTCATTCTGTTCCGTCTCCACAACAATCTGGGAGACCTCCTCTGCCTTGGGGTTGAAGCTTTTCACTACAAGCTCCCACTTCATGGCATCTACCGTGGAGATGGAATAAAGGAGTACGAAGAAACACAGCAACAGCGTAACCATATCGCCGTATGTGTCCATCCAGCTTCCGCCCTCTTCCGGCGCTTTTTGTTTTCTTGCCATAATCTCACCTTATTCCTATTTCTTGGACTTTTTCTTTCCGCCGCCGTCGTCACCGCCGCCTCCGCCGTCGCTGTCACGGAGCTTCTTCTGAGTCTTCTGATCCAGATTGGAGAGAAGCTTCTCTTTCAGCAGCTTGGGATTGTCACCTGCCTGAATGGATATAATGCCTTCCATCATAATCATCCGGTACTGCATCTCTTCATCATTGCGGATACGAAGCTTCTTGGCAATGGGTGCGAAAATCAGGTTTGCAAAAATACATCCGTAAAATGTAGTAACAAGCGCTACTGACATATCAGCTCCCAAGCTGCTGGCGCCTCCCTCATCCACATTCATATTCTTCAGCATGTTTACCAAACCTACCAGAGTACCAATCATACCAAATGCCGGCGCATATCCGGAAGCCTTCTCATAAATCGCTACACCGGCGTCATGACGCTCTGCCATAGCATCCAGCTCATTCTGAAGTCTGGCCCGAAGTTCGTCCTCCTCTGTGGCATCCACCACCAGCATCAAACCTTCTTTAAAAAAGGGATCGTCAATCTCGTTGGCTTTCTCTTCCAATGAAAGAAGACCATTCTGTCTGGCTAACTGGGCCATCTCCACCATCTGCTCAATCAGTGCGCCGTAATTGTACTTGCCCCCCGCAACCAGTATTTTAAAATGGCTTCCCATTTTCTTCAAATGGCCGAAAGGAAAACTGGCGATAACTGCGGCAACCGTACCGCCTACAGTCAGTGCTAAACTCTTTGGGTCCCAGAAGTTACCTAACTGTCCGATACCAATTCCCCATACAATCAAGGCAAATCCAAGGACAAGTCCAATAATTGTTGACAAATCCATTTCTATCTCTCCTCTTACGCTTCTGCTTGCTTATTTATTTGAAAGGTGCTTTTGATTGCCCCTTTGTATTCGATAGTCTTTTGTATAATTTCCTCCGGTGACTCTTTCACTACATGGAAGCGGCCGTTCATCATAATAACCTTTGACTCCGGAATTAAATCAATGCACTCTACTTGATCTTCATTAATAACAATGTGCTGCTTATTCAGCTTCGTTAACATAATCATGGGTCTTTCCTCCCCTTTGTCACGGCATTACCCCGGAACCAGGCGGCCCCAGGGCAATGCCAAAACTTATCAATCATTACTAACGTTTCATATTTACAAGTTCCTGAAGCATCTCATCGGTGACAGTGATGATCTTAGAGTTGGCCTGGAAGCCTCTCTGAGTGGTAATCATATTCGAGAACTCGTTTGCCAGGTCTACATTAGGCATCTCCAGGAATTTACTCTTGATGAAGCCCACAGGCCCCTCGCCGGGCTTTACAAACTCTACGTCTCCGGCATTTTCACCTATATTGAAGTAGTAACCGCTGGTCTTTTCCAGACCGTTGGGGTTCTCTACGGCAATCAGGGCTAACTGTCCCATGGTGATGGGACGATTCTCAATATCAATACCTACAATAACGCCTGTGTCGCTGATGCTGTAACTCTGGAGGTTGTATTGAGCTCCTGTATTTGGATCATAAGGAATCTGGATAGGAGACAATGTCTCTTCAAATTCCGCCGGAATAGCAGCCTCATAATTTTGACCATCTTCTGCCTTCCAACCAGCCACAAGTGGTGTATCAAAGTTACCGGTCTGATCTGGATCCACGTCAGTTGTTGTCTCTTTAATACCACCATTACCAGCTGTGCCTGGGGTTTTTGAAGTAATCGTTATCTCTACAGTTTTATCATGTTTATTTACTGTTTGCCCAATCTTATAACCGGACAACTTCCCCGCTGGGGTAATTAAAGTAGTACCATCTTTTTCATATGTGGCATCCTTTTGCACTTCCCGGGCCCATTTTGCAACTTGACCCTCTATATCCGATATGTTCGTTTTTATCGTTATTCCTAAAATTTCAACATCAAACGTGCCATCCCCATTATCCGTCACATTAACATCCGTTGTTCCTTTAGTCATATATGACGTCTCCGGCACTTCTGGAATACCAGTTCCATCTTTCAGAGCATAACCATATACATAATTTTTATTGGCATCTACCAGATATCCATTATTATCCACTGTAAAAAGGCCCACTCTGGTCAGCATCAAACCTGAAGACTTAATATCCGTGATACTACCATTTACCATACCACCTACCAAAAACAAACCTGTTCCATCGATCATACAATCCAGATCATTATCTGTAGGTGAAGGAGCTCCTGTCGTATACTGAAAACTGATGGAGGCCATAGAGGAACCATAGCCGACCTGAGAAGGATTTCGTCCACCATAGGAACCTGTGCTCGTAACTCCACCCGAACTCCGGATAGATGTACTGTAGATAGAATCCTGGAAGTTGAAGCTGTATGCCTTATAACCCCAGGTATTTACATTTGCAATATTGTTACCGATTACGTCCATTTTCTGCTGATGAGACTTAAGTCCCGCCACACCAGCAAACATTGATCTAACCATTTAATATCGTCCTTTCTTACTTATATCCTGCTGTTCCTTCCCTCAGGACTTCCGCCTGGGGAAAAACCCCCATAAATGGTCCGGCTTACAACAGAACAGCACTGTCTATATTGGTAAAAATATTCTGCTTCATTTCCTGGCTCGTCATGGTCGTAACTACCACGTTATTGGGAATATTTACAATGAATGCTCCCTGCTGACCAATGACCACCACATCCTTCGCACCCTTTTCCCTTGCCTTGCCCACTGCCTGGTTCAGATCCTTCAAGAGACTATCCGTAACTTCAATCCCTCTCTGCTCCACACGGGCTGCCGCATGTTTGGAAAACCGAACATTTTGGCTGTCCTCCATGGCATTCTGAAGAAGCGCTCCAAATCCGGTTTCCTGCCTGGAACCAACGGAAGAATGCTCATGCTCCAGCCGAAGCTGCTGGACACTGACTGTCTGATTCAATTTCTGCAGCATTCTCTGCACCGCCTTTCCCCCTCATATGTCTTCCTATACGGTCTCTGTCTCGGTTTTGTCTCCGCCGTCCTCATTGCCCTCGCTGTCATCCTTGTCGGTGCCATCCTCGCTCTTAAGCGGAACTGCGCCCATGGACATTAGCTGTGTTAAGGTATAAGCCTTGCCGTTTACATAGATATAAGGATTACTTCCTGTCAATGCCACACCTTCTACCACGCCTATGGTGTGTCCTATCAACTCGCCCTTATCATCCAGATCCGCCACCGTAACTTCTTTTCCAAGCAAATTGGTCGCATAGCTGGAAAGTGAAATCTGCGAAAGACTCTCCATAGCATCCGTCATAGTAGTAGACATGGCCTCCATGGTCGTTGTCAGATTACTCATGGTGCTCATACTGGACATCTGGGTCAACTGGTTCATCATCTCACTGTTGCTCATGGGATTCGACATATCCTGATACTGAAGCTGTGCTGCCAGCAGCTTAAAGAAATCATCCATGGACATGCTGTTATTGGGCTGCACATCATTTCTCACATAAGTCTCCGACAGATTCTTTCTGTTGGTAGTGGGATCTACTTCCTTTCTCGTATAAGTATTGGACAAATTTGTAGTTCCGTCTACTCCTGATACTGCCATCTTTCTCACTCCTTTCCTTAATTCGCCATCTTTTTGGCATAAAGGGATACCCGAAGGGTGTTTCTTTAATCTGCCATCTTTTTGGCATAAAGGGATACCCGAAGAGTGTTTCCTTAATTCGCCATCTTTTTGGCATAAAGGGATACCTGTAAGGTATTTCCTTAAATCAACCCCAAACGAAGCTGCTGAAGGAAGTCCATTCCCTCTTTTTCCTGGTTCTTCTCACCCTGCTTCTTGGAATCATCCTGGTTCTGATTGGCGTTGCTGCCATCGTTGTTCTGATTCTGCTGTTCCAGATATCCGGTCTCCTTATCCTCCACTACGATGGTGGTAGGCGTTCCCAGATTATCCTCCATGATTGCTCCAAGCTCTCTGGCATTCTTAGCCATCAGCTCCATGGTCTTCTGCTCGGTACACATAATAGAGATGCTTGTGTGTTCCTTTCCAAAGGCTGCCTTGATAATGATTTTTCCAAGGTCATAGGGCTCCAACTGAATCTCGAACTCCTTAATGCCTGCCGTGGTCTTTACCAAAAGCTGATCCAAAAGCTTCTCCGGAATCTCCTCCGGCTGTGAAACCTTCACATGCTCTGTGGGAACTTCTTTGACAACAGATGTCCGCTCTGCCGCCTGGGTCTCCGGATGAACACTCTCTAAAGGCTGTTCTGCCCTTACTTCTGCTTTTGTTTCCTCCTTCACCTCTGCTTTTACAGTCTCCTTCGGCTTTGCCAGGTCAAATCCCAGCTCAGGCTGTTCTTCCTTGTCTTCCTTCGGCAATACGGCCTGCTCCGGCGCCACATCTGCCTGCAGTGCTTCCTTTGGCAGCTCTGTCTCATCTGCCGCCGTCTGCACCGGCTGTTCTGCCATAAACTCTGCCGTCTTGGGCATCTCCTCTGCCGGAATTGCTCCAAGCTCTGTTACCATCTCTGTCATCTCTTCCGGCGCTGCTTCTGCTGTGGGAACCTCCGGCTGAATCTGGAATAACAATGCTGCCTGAACCTGCTCCAAAGAGTCTATGGGAGCTGTTGTTTCTTCCGGCTGTTCCTGTTCCTTTGCATCCGGCTTCTCCGGTGCTTCATCCTTTATGACCTCTTTTTTGTCGTCCTTCTTGGTGTCTGCGGTCTCTTTTGCGCCGGCATCTTCCTCAGACTTGCTGTTCAGAAGCTTCTGGAATCCGCCATCTGTCTGTTCCACCTGTCTGGCTGCCGCACTTTTGGTTCCCGTTGTCATGGATACCGTTAAGTCTGTGCCTTTTATGGCTGCTGCATTCCCCATGGTCTTTCCCCTCCTTTCCTTAAATTTGCCCATGTTCTCTGGGCATGTAGGTATACCCGTAGGGTATTTCCTTAGATTTGCCCATGCTCTCTGGGCATGTAGGTATACCCGTAGGGTATTTCCTTAAATTTGCCCATGCTCTCTGGGCATGCAGGTATACCCGTAGGGTATTTCCTTATTATAATATATGTATCTATCGTAAACTGCGCACATTTACGCAGTATTACGCGCTCTGTCCACAGCACGCTTGTTGGATACGAATTCGTCAATAAACTGTTCGTCAGCCTTCTGTACCTCTTTGTCGTACTGTGCCCGCTTTTTCTCCTTCAGCTTTGTGATGGAGGCAGTTTCCTTTCTGGCTTCTACAACCTCTTCACGTTTGCGTTCCTCCCGGATCAGAATCTCAGCCAGGCGCTGCCGCTCACGCTCAATCTTCCTCCGAAGACTGGTAAGAAACCTGTCATAAGTCTGCATATCAATGATGCCGATTCCCTGAAGCTTCTTTTCCTCCAGCTCATCCATGCATTCCTGCTGTTCCTGCTCCAGAGCTTCAATCCCCCGTTCACACTCCACACGTTCTGCAATAATCCGTGCATGCTGTCCCTGGAGATTCTCCAAAACCTGTTCCTTATAGTTCAGCACTGTATCCAGTGCAAAGTAAAACTTCTTCATGGCCTAATATCCTGCCTCTCATATACCAGCATCCCTGGCCTGCTTTAAATGTCAGCAGCAATTCCGTCAATTCAAAATCTTCCTCATAGCAGCCAGATCCTCCTCAACAGAAAAGCTTTCCGCAATACGCTGCATCAGATAGTCATTCACCGCATCAATCTTCCCTACGGCCGCATCCAGCCTCGGATTAGTTCCTGCTTTGTAGGCGCCGATGGAAATCAAATCCTCATTCTTTGTATAAATACTCAGGATATCACGCATCTGGGACGCCAGTCTCTGGTGAGCCTCAGGAACAATATTCACCATCAGACGGGAGATACTGGCATTCACGTCAATGGCCGGAAAATGGTTCTCATTAGCCAGCTTCCTGGACAAAACGATATGTCCGTCCACAATACCCCGAACCGTATCGGCTATAGGCTCATTGGTATCATCGCCTTCTACCAGTACCGTATAGATTCCTGTAATGGAACCCTTCTCAAACTTTCCGCTCCGCTCTAAGAGCTTTGGAAACTCTGCATAAATGGAGGGCGTATAACCTCTTGCCACCGGCGGCTCTCCGGTAGCAAGCCCAATCTCTCTCTGGGCCATGGCAAATCGGGTCAGGGAATCCATCATCAGCAATACATCTTTGCCCTGATCTTTAAAATATTCAGCAATAGTCGTAGCCACTAAGGGACATTTCATACGCAGCATAGCCGGCTGATCCGAGGTGGCTACAACCAGAACGGATCTTTTAAGTCCTTCCGGTCCCAAATCCTTCTCGATAAACTCCCGAACCTCACGGCCTCGCTCCCCTACCAGAGCAATCACATTGATATCTGCCTTTACATTACGGGCAATCATCCCCAGCAGTGTACTCTTACCAACGCCGCTGCCTGCAAAGATGCCGATTCTCTGTCCCTTCCCTACTGTATTCAATCCGTCTATGGCCTTGATGCCGAACTCCAAAGGATCTGTAATGGGCGGCCTGGTCAATGGATTAATATAAGGGTTTTCCACATAATAGTGCTGCTGAGATTCAAAGGGACCCAAGTCATCCATAGGATTTCCCAGTGCATCAATGATGCGTCCTCTTAAGAACTCCCCTACCGGAATCTTCAGACGCTTTCTTGTATTGCGCACAAAGCTTCCCGCCGAAATACCGCTCATATTCTCATAAGCCATCAGCTGACTTCGGCCATCCTTAAAGCCAACCACTTCAACAGGAATCTGCCGCTTCTTATCTTCATTGTAGATCATGGCAATGTCTCCGATACTGGCACGGTTGCCCGATGCCTCCATAGACATTCCCACAATATTCTCGATTTTTCCTATGTAACTGACTGTCTCAGCATTGGTGATCAGATTCGGCAGCTCTGTAAACATGATTGTTACCTTCCTTAGACACGGGCATTGTTCAGAATATCCTTGATATTCTCTAACTGTGTGCTTACACTGGCATCTATGATCTCGTCAGGCAGCTCGATAATGCAGATGCCTTCCTCATCACTGTCCATAGTTACAATCTTCACATTGTCCGACAGATGGGAAAGGGCATTCAAAAATTCTACATCTGTCTCCATAGAGATCTCTGTACCGCATTTTGTAATATAAATCTTTGCCCACTCTGCTTTTTTCAGCTTGTCAGTAGCCGAGATAATCATACGATGAATCACATTTTCGCTGGAACGAAGGCTGATATGGATTACCTTTTCCGCTATAGCCAAAACGGTTCGCTTCAGATCATCCAGATACTTTTCCATAACAGCGCTTTTTTCCTGACGGATACTGTCCATAAACTCCCCTGCATGCTTTTGGAAATTCCTGACTTCCGCCTCATACAGTGCCTGACATTCCTGCCGGGCCTCTTCTGCACCCGCCGCAGCGCCTTCCTCATGTCCCTGTTCAAAGGCTTCTTCCCGAAGAAGCTCTGCCTGCTTTCTGGCATCCTCCAGAATCTGCGCCGCCTCCTGCCGGGCCTGAGACAAAATCTCGCTGGCACGCTCCCGCTCCGCCTCTTCCTGTTCGGCTCGGATACGTTCTTCCTCTGCCTCCCTTGCTCTGGCTTCCTCTGCCTCCAAAGCCGCTTCCTCTTCTGTCTTAGGCTCTTCCTCTTCTGTCTCTTCCTCCAATGCAAAATCCGAGAAGAATTGGTACATATCCATTACGTCTACTGCCTTTTTGCCTTTGACAACCCTAGACAATGATCTCATCCTTTCCGCCCTTAACGATAATCAGCTCTCCGGCAGCCTCCAGCCTCCGGATAACGCCGACAATTCTCTGCTGGGCTTCCTCTACATCCTTCCTTAAGACATTGACTGTAATCTCCAGGTCGGACTGGATACTCTCTGCCATACGTCCGGACATGTTGGCAAATACCACCTGACGGACATTCTCGTCGCTGCCCTTGAGGGCGTATACCAAATCCTTGACATCGCAATCCCGAATGAATCTCTGAATGGAACGATTATCAAGACTAAGGATATCTTCAAATACGAACATCTTCTTACGGATGGTTTCTGTAAGCTCTTCATCACGCTTAGCCAGTTCGTCAAAAATAAACTTCTCATTGCTGCGGTCCATATTATTCATAACGTCCGCAATGTAATCAATTCCGCCGATAGCAGTGTAGTCGGTAGTCATGATATTCTCAAACCGTCTCCGGAGCTGATTTTCCACAATCTTGATAGCCTCCGGGGACACGCTTTCCAGCCGCGCGATACACTCTACTACCTGAATGGCAACATCCTTCGGAAGATTGCCGATCACCCCTGCCGCCTGGTCCGCATCTGCATAAGAGAGCACCAATGCAATGGTCTGGGGCCTCTCGTGAGCCAGGAAAGTATACAGGTTCTTTGGGTCAGACTTTCGGATAAATTCAAAGGGCCGTACCTTCAGATACTTTGTCACACGTTCCAATAGCTGCTGGGCTGTAGTCTCTCCAAAGGCTTTTTCCAAAACGGAACGGGCATATTCCATACCGCCGTCCGTTACCACCTTCTGGGTCATACAGGACTTATAAAATTCATCCAGAATGTCCGCAGTCTGATCCGCTTCCAGATGCCTGAGCTTTGCCACCTCCAGGGTCAGCTTCTCAATGTCATCCTCACTTAAATGTTTATATATCAAGGATGCTTTATCTGCTCCCATGGAAACAATAACTGCCGCCGCTTTCTGTTCCTGCGTAATTTCCTCTGTTATCTCAGTTGCCATGGTTATTCGCCTCCTCCACCATTCAGCCAGGTCTTCAAGAGCTGTGCGGATATCTCAGGATTCTCCTCCGTGAAGTCTCGAATATTCTGCTTCAACTCCATGCCTCTGTCATTCTGGAACTCAAGAATCTCCTTGTTAAAGTCAAAGTCCGGCATATTTTCCAGGATCGCTCCCACTGCTTCGCCTTCTGCCGCAGCCGCCTCTTCTGCCGCTTTTTTCTTCTTACGCTTCCCGTTCAAAACCAGAAGTACAATCGCTACAATAAGCAATACAAGTACAATTACCAGCAAGATATAGAAGATAGGACTGGATACCATTCTTCCGAAGAAGCCTCCCTCATCCTCAGGTTCTTCCGGCTGGAAGGTATCCTGATAGAATGGTCCGCTGACAACGGAAATCTTGCTGTTCCAATCAATCTCTGCGATTCCTGCCGCATTACCTACCAATGACCGGAGGTCGCCCACTGTCAGGCTTCCGTAGCTGTCTCCGTTCACGGCTACGGAAACGCTTAGATCCTCCAATGCACCGGGAGTTATCTGGCCCTGTTCCTTGATCTGATTTACCAAGAAATCCCTGTCCCATGTGCGGGCTCCGTAACCCTCCACATCATCGTCTTCAGCGCCTGTATCATACTCCGGAACATCCGCATTGGTCTCGGCTCCGGCCACGCCGCCGGTTACTGCATCCTTTGTTCCCGAAATCTCCACCGAACCCTGATCATGGGAAACAATTCCCGTCTTGTCATCCTGATTAATCTTATCCGGCGTAGTATATGTAATGCTCTCCCGAAGCAGTGTCTGCATGTTGATCTGAGCCTTGGTGGAAACCCGGACATTTTCCTCACCATAAAAAGGGATCAGTACATGAAGCACCTTCTCAGTAATCTGATCCTCCACCATTCTTGCTATCTCTTCCGTATCCTGGCTGGAAAGATTGCTGTCCTCCTCGGTAGTATCAATCTCCTTTCCGGTACTGTCAAGGATTACTACCTCTTCTGCATTCAATCCCGGAACACCGGAAGCCACCAGCCGCTGAACAGCCCTGGCCTGTTCAATGCTGGGAGAACCGTCATTCTCCATGGTCAGCATTGCGTAAGCCGTAGTCTCCTGCACTGCATCCTCTGTCAGCACATATTTGCGTTCTTCTCCCGGAGCAATGGTCACTGTAGCGTCCTTCACCCCATCAATAAGTCTGATGGTTGCTGCAATCCGATTCTGAAGATCATACAGTGCATAGCGATCCTTGTCGGAATCTGTAGTCATAAGACCTGCATTCTCTGTAAATACCTGATAGCCAAAACCGCTCTTGGGATATCCCTCAAAAGCCAGGCTTGCTCTTGTCTGATCCAGAATATTCTCCGGTACCAGGATCTCTCCATCGCCTGTATACTGATAATCAATTTCTGATTCCTGAAGTTTTCCTATAATCTGCTGAGCCTCTTCTGTGTTCAGGCCGGAAAACAGAACTTCAAACCCACGGTTTCTATTTAAAAGCAGGGCTATCACAACAGCAAAAACGATTAATCCCGCAGCACCTGCTAAAATAATCTTTTTTGTCCTGCTTTCCAGTTTAGAAACAACCGCCTTTAACTGCTCAACTCTTTCCTTCATGGCCGTTTCCCTTCTATATTTATCAATCCAATTCGCTGCCGCCTGTTCCTGCAGCCGACGGCTCTAACTGCCCTGTTGACGCACAAAATACATCTGCCTGGAGATAGAAATCAAACACACAAGAAGATGTACTTCGTATACCATTATCCAAAATCACATGGATATGGAAATTAATGAATTGTAAGCTTCCAAAGCCTTATTCCGCATCTGTACCAGCAAGTCAACAGAAAGCTGAAGCTCTGCGCCGGCAATAGGAACTGTATGCGGGTCATCAAGCTGGCCGGTAGACAGCAAATACTGCTTCTTCATATAATCATCTTCCAGCTCTTTTACATTATTAATCATATCTCCAAAGATGCTGCCGAACAGAGACTTCTTCGCATCCTCCGTCTTCTCTGTTGTTCCAAATGTTCCAAACGGTTCAGAGGTTCCGGCTGCCCCGCCGATTCCCTGCATCAAATTCATTGGTGTAATAAACATATTCTCCATAAGAGCTCCTCATTCCTTTTCTATCTGTCACAAGCCGGCTATCCGGTACCTACTGGCCCCTGATAACGCTTCTCAGCCTGGAAAAATCACTGTTAATGGCATTCAGTACATACTGATACTGAAGCTGAGCCCTGGCCATCTCAACTTCCTCAGCGTCTGCATTCACATTATTCTCATCCAGACGCGCCGAACTCTCTGTCTCATTTACCGTATAGTAGGAATTATTTATAATGCCGCGGGTGCGTGCAGCATTCCCCGATGCGCTCGCCAGTTTTAAGCGATTCTGAAATTCATCCTCGAAGGTTACATACTTTGACTTGTAACCAGGCGTGTCAACATTCGCAAGATTATTAGCGATTGTGAGCTGCTTCGCCCATAAGAACTCTAAAGATTTTGAGGTCATGGAAATTGAATTTCCAAACATCAAGTTCATATCTGTTCTCCCCTTTTTTATGTAGTCCCTTTGCTTTTTGGCAAATTTTTACCTATTATAGAAATTTCTATTTTACAGATACTATTCTAAACCTTTCCTTTTGTTTTTTCAACAAAAACTCCTATATTTTTTCAAAAACATTCATTTTTCACATTTAAATTTTCTGCAAAGCAGCCTCAAACTAACAATTTTTGACCGTCATAGCTTCAAAGAAGGGCTCCTACAGCGCTGTTTTCTTCCTCATCTCC
This sequence comes from Candidatus Merdisoma sp. JLR.KK006, assembly GCF_036941035.1. Classification (NCBI taxonomy): domain Bacteria; kingdom Bacillati; phylum Bacillota; class Clostridia; order Lachnospirales; family Lachnospiraceae; genus Candidatus Merdisoma; species Candidatus Merdisoma sp. JLR.KK006. The sequence continues at coordinate 252,910 of NZ_JAYMNS010000001.1, forward strand.
CCACGCCAGCTCTGTGCGGAACATATTCTCCATCCGAAGCCGCATCAATTCTATGAGATACTGCGCATTTTCCTGGCTGAAAGCCAGCCCGTCCGTCCCCGTCCCTGACGCAAGGGATGACAGATTCTGAATGGCTGACTGATAAGCGCTGCCTGCGGCTCCCCCTGTCAGAACACCGTTCAGATCAATATCCTCTCCCATATAAGACAGAACCTTTTGCACATAGTTCTGCGTTTCTTTAAAAGGAGGAATTCCTCCATACTTGTCTACATTTCCGCTGCCTGCATTGTAAGCGCTGAGAGCCAGCGCCGTATTGCCCTGATAACGTTCCAAAAGACCGGCAATATACTTTGCGCCTCCCATAATATTGCTTCTTGCATCAAAGCTGTCTTCCACTCCCAGTGACCTGGCTGTAGACGGCATCAACTGCATAACTCCCTGCGCGCCGGCAGAGGATACTGCCTGAGGGTTGAAGCCGGATTCCGCCTTGCCGATGGCCTTCAGCAGATTCAATGCCACTCCATACCGCTCCGAGGCCTCCGCAAAAATGCTCTCCATGCTCTCTGTGGTTTTCAATGCGTTCTGAAAGGTATCACGAAAGCTGGCTCCGGCTGAAACGGCAGAATTATTTTCATAAGCTGTATGTATGCCTGACTGACCGTAGATGCCATAAAGATGCGGATTCAGTCCGGCTGTCTGATTTGATTCCATGTCTACCCCTTTTCCTCTATTAAAGCTATGAATCTTTTTTCTGATACATACCTGTTTCTTTAACAAATATAAATTCATTGTCCGCCAAATACATCTGCCTGTACTTGACGGACGCACTTTATATGATATATGAAGGGCTTCTAATTGTCAACTAATCTTGGCAAATATGGATCCTATTATTTTTGGTAATTTAGTGACAAAATAAGGATTTCCAGAATTATCCAGAGTATTTAATAGAAAATTTACATAAACACAGAAATAAAAACTGTAAATTTTGTTTCTGCAATTTTCCTTGCCGGCTGCCTCTTTATCCTGCCGGGAAAACATAAATACATTCGCAATATTAAAATCTTAAAGCTGCCGAAAACATGAACTGACTTTATATATATTTCTCAGCCCATATTCTGCAGCAGCCTCTTATAAACTTCAAATATTACTCAGCTTCTTCTTTTTTAATCATTTTCTTCAACGCATTCAGAGAACCAACTCCTGCGGCTTCCCGATTTATATCAGCAGCTTCTACAAGTTCTTTCCTTAATATGGAGATATCTCTGGGGGCAGTCAAAGCAAGCTTCACCTGGTCTGCTCCAATCTCCAGAACTGTCAGCTCTATCTCATTGCCTATGAGAATGGATTGATTCCTTTTTCGTTGTAAAATCAGCATCTTACTCCTCCCTCCCCTTTGTCTCACCCAAAGCATGACGAAATGTGTAGGCCGGATCCTCCAGAATAATCTGGCGTGCATTACGGGTTTTGGAATTTACCGCAATAGGAGCTTTCAGGTTCACTGTGCTGTCTGCAACTCGATCTCGAATCACGCCTATGACATAATATGAGATGTCCTCTTCCTTAGGTGAACCAATGGCTGTCTGATCCTCTTTGGAAATCTGCGGATCATAGTCCACAAAAAACGCAAAGGGATTCAGCAAAATAAAGCTAAGGTCCTGATCCGCAAGGGACTGAAGACAAATCAGCGTATCCGTCCCTTCCTCAAAAGGAATGGGAAGAAATTCCTTATGTTCTTCAAATCCAAACAGGCCGTCCGGGAAGGAAAGCTTCTCCTCAGCCTCATATTCTATTTCTCCAAAATATTTGTTATTAATCTTCATCTATTACCTCCGTTAAAACATAGCTCAGTCATATACGCCGCACCTGTATTTTCTCCTCATCACCTGAAAAAGACGAGCTTTAGAAAAGGAAAAAAGGGCTTATCTCTAAGCCCTTACATCTAACGGTTCAAAATTGGGATCTGCACTGGGCGGTACGTAAATAGGACCTCCCACATACTCAATCCTTACTTCCGGATGCTGTGTAATGGAAAGCTCAATATCTCCGGGAACAAATTCAAAGTTCCCATTGGCAACCTTCAAATCAAAATTCAGCTTATCCATCTGATAATTAATGATTAGATCCCCCGCCTCATAGCTTAATTCTACCGGCTCTGACGGCGTAAATCCCAACTCAAACTCTCCAGTAGGCTGCTGAAGCCTATTAGAGAAAATCTGTCCCAAAACATCCTCGCCAATCTTTGCTTTCAGCATCAGCTGGCCTTCCTGTGCCAACTGTGCCGTAGCTTCATATGCCGATGCTTTTCCCTGCTGGGCTGTCTGAGCAACGCTGCGGGCCGTGGTAGGAACCACAGAATTCCGCGCTTCAAAAGAATCAATATTCAATTTTACCGGACGGCTTTTAATTCGCATTCCGCCCTTATTCCGGCTGATCTCCACTTCGGCAGTCGAAGCTTTGTACTGCAAACGGGCATTCTGTATCTTCAGCTCATACTGAATCGGTACGGTTGTAATATTAATTAGCTGCTTCATGCCATGCTTCCCCTCCAAACCATGCAATTTCTATCTCATGCCACTCAACTCATAAAATCAATAAATGACGGCGTGAGAATATTTGTTCCTATCTTCAGGGCGGCGTTGTATGCATACTGCGCCCAGGAGAATTCTGTAATTGCTTCTGCCATATCTACATTTACTACATTGTCAAACTGCTCTGTCAGATTTATCTGCTGATCCTCCAGTCTGCTCTTTGTAGTCTCCAGGAAATTTGTTCTTGTTCCGATGGTAGTCAGGTTATCAACCAGGCGGCCCCGGGTATCGTCGAAGGCTGTAAGAAGCTCTCTGTACTTCTCCACATCAAAATCTTCTTTCTCCAGCTCATCCGCAATCTGTCCTGCCAAAATGATAATGTTGTTGCTGATATCCGGGTTATCCTCCCGCGTTCCGTATCCAACTACATTGATACCCGGCAAAGAGGTATTAAATGCCGTGGAATTTATTACCTTGCCATCCTCATCCAAAGTCAGACCAAAGCCAAGATCCGTATACACCTCTTCTCTCGACATCTGATCCAGTTTTTCCTTCAGCGCTTCCTCCGGGTGGCTCACATCCACTCCCCTGTACAGCAGCGATGTGGAGCCGTCATCATTTGTCTTAAGTTCAAAGGGTGTGTGTCCTCCGTCTGCTCCGCCGAATACAAACTTGTCACCGTAAGAGGCATTCATACTCATAGTCATAGACTTCATAGCCTCACGGAAAGCCGCCGCATAGGTCTTACGCACATCCTGAGTCCAGTTGGTGCCGTTCATTGCCTCCAAGCCATACTGCTTGCTTAAATAACGTGCCTGCGTATTGATCTGGGTGATGGCATCCTCCTGCGCATTCTGGAAGGACTGGGCGTCATCAATGGCATCAATGTAATCCTGATTCTTTGCATACTTCCAATTCAGGGCAGACTCCCGAACCGCACCGGTCGGATCCTGATAGCCTTTTGTAAAGTTCCGCTGAGTCATTACCTTAGTTCGAGCCAAATCCAAATTGGATATGGATTTGCCCAAATTAGATTTATAATTTCTGATTAATGCGCTTGTTGTAATTCTTAACATGATTACCTCCTGCTTATCGTCCCACTACACCGGTTCCGTTAATCAGCTTATCAAGAGCTTCATCCAGTGTAGTCATCAGTCTGGCCGCTGCTGAATAAGACTGCTGATAATGCAAAAGACTGATTCCTTCCTCGTCCAGAGAAACACCGGATACAGAATCCTTCAGGTCCGCCGTCTGGTTAATAACGGTTATCTTATTATCCAGCGTATTGTTGCCTGCTTTTAAGTCAATGTTCAGAACATTTTCCATATTGACAAAGCAGTTGTAGAAATTTCCTTTATAAAAATCTACCTTCCCGTCCGTACCGTCTTCTCTGACATATTTATATGAGAACTGGTGATCTGCTGACATTGCCTCAATCATCTTCAGAACATTCTCATCTGCCGTAGCTCCGCTGCCGTCAATACTGTCGCCCTTTCCGTCTCCGTCACCGCTGGGTACCATTACACCGGAAGTTGCAACTCCGTATTCTCCATTGGCCCAACCATCGGCAATCTTAATATTGCTGGCTGATATGGGCTTGCCGGAATCAACGGGCTCAAAGAGATTGTTAGGCGCTTGTTTATAAACAGGATCACCATTGCCATCCAATACCGGATTGCCATCCGCATCCAATACAGCTACCTGATGGGAATATTTATATGTGGGATTACCATTGGCATCCAATACCGGATTGCCATCCGCATCCACTTCAGGCATACTGTTCAACTCATTCAACGTCTCAGCTAATGTTGCCACCAGTGAATCCAAAGACTTCTCATAATACCCAAGCCCCCGCACATCCGTAGGCGGATTATCAAATCCGCCGGACTTATTCAGAATATCCAGAGTTCCCTTCAACACGCCTTCGCCAAGAGTATCGGTAATCTCCTCCGGTCTATCTCCATAAACATCCGTAAGAGACAATCTCACCGGCTGTCCATCCGTATCCGCCGAAAAACTTCCTGCCTTATTATCGGAAATCAGCTTGAACTTATTCCCTTCCGTATCCGTGAAATAAATATCCAACTCTTCTACGGTAAACCCTGCGCCCAGATCATGATCCCGGTACTTAGTTGTAATAGGCAGATAGCTTGACAACTCGTCAATAAGCTCATTCCGCTCATCCTTTAGTTCCAAAGCCGGATTACCCAAGATCTGACTGTTCTTAATGCTCTCATTCAATTCTGCAATATTCTCTAAAATCTTATTAAGATCCTTTACCGTAGTATCCCGGAATTCACTGGTTAAATCTGTCCGAACCTCCTGAAGATCCGTTGCATTCTGATGAAAGAGATTCAGCAGAATCTGGCTGGAGGAACGCACCATGGAATCATATTCTTTGCTGTTAGGATTCTGAGCCAGCTTCTGAAGCTGAGAGTTCAGGTTAATCAGTGCATTTTTTATGCCGTCCCGATTCGTCTCATCCAACACGTTGGCCAGCTTCTCATAACCGGATACCTGAGCATCTGTAGTACCCAGCTTCGCCATCTGATTCCGATACTGGACATCCAGGAACGGATCCCGAAGCTGGGAAACTCCCGTAATCTCCACACCGAATCCAATTCTTGCATTGGGATGGGAATTATAAAATTCTCCGCCCCTGAGATATAAACTCTGAACGTCCAGTCGCTGTCTGGTATAGCCTGGTGTATTAATATTTGCAATATTCTGTCCGGTCACTTCCAGGGCTCGGTGACTTGCACTTAAAGCAAGAGTCGCCGTGGTAAAACCGGCAAATGTTGAACGCATCATAGCCAAAATCCTCCTTTATATGCGTCTGTCGGTAAAGTGAGATGTTCCTGCCTCTACGGAACCGTCTTCCTTATAGGTCTGAGTTCCGCCGGCCTGCTGGGCGATCACCTGATTGATAGCATGAAGATTGACTTCCATCATCGTCTTGGAGCTTTCCGTCACAGACTGAAAAGTTTTCACCCGGCCGGCCAGTTCGTCAAAAAGCTCCTGAAGTTTTGACTGCTCCTCAGGCGCCTCTTTTAAAATCTGCTGAAAGGTCAGATCCTTCCACCCCAGTTCTTCCTGGGTTCGCTCACGCTTCTGATCCAACCCGCGCAGACTCATAATCTCCGCCTGTTCCTTCTTTATAATATCCTCCAGAACAGCAATCTTGTTCTTGCTCACTGCCTCAAGCTTTGACTGCTCCAGGGGAATCATCCGGTCAAAGAGTTCAATCATCTGCTGAATCACTTTCTCAAAGGCCGATAAATCACGCATGGGCAAAAGCCTCCCCGCTCACCAGCATCCGGGCTGCAATCATATAGGGGTCAATCTGGTAGGTCCCTGCTTCCACCTGCTGCTTAATGGCTTCCACTTTATCTGCGGACGCTCCCTGGCCGCTCTCCGACACTACCTGTTTTGACAGGGCTTCTGAAAATGTCTTTTCCTGAATCTGTCTGGAGCTGGACTGAATGGTCAACGCATCATAGTTGCCATTCCCTTTTGTCCCACCGGAGACTTTTCCATCGGTTCTCGTATGTCCGGTGGCTTCCATACGGTATGGACTTATATTATTTAATGAAATTTTCATACATGAAACTCCTTTCAGAGAAACTTGCGTCCTGCTTCTTATTTTATCTATCGGCAAAAACGGAAAAAACATAACAAGAAAGAAGATTAAATTTGGCTACATCTTACGAAGCTGATTTAACAGCACATTAGAGATATTGGTACAGGAAGCCTGAATGCAGACGCCTCCGATATCATAGGCCACCATGGGCATTCCGTATACCACACAGGATTCTTTATCCTGGCCGATAGTAAATGCCCCGGCGTTGCGCATCTCAAGAAGACCGCTTGCACCGTCCCGGCCCATGCCGGTCATAATAATACCTACAGCATTTCTTCCGACCTTCTTTGCCACAGATGAGAACAGCACGTCTACGGAAGGACGGTGTCCATTGACCTTTTCACCCGGCTGGCAGGATACATAATATCCCTTTAAATCCTTCTCCACACGCATCTGCAAAGGCCCTCCCGGGGCAATCAGCACCAATCCCCTCCGGACCCGATCCCCATTTGCAGCCTCTTTCACCTCCAGCTTACAGATACGGTTTAGACGCTCTGCATACATCTTCGTAAAACCTTCCGGCATATGCTGTGTCACAACGATGCCGGGCATATCCGCCGGAAGTCTCTGAAGCACCTCAAGGGTTGCCTCCGTTCCTCCCGTAGAAGCGCCGATGGCAATCAGCATATTGTTCTGAATCGCTGCTGACAAGTTGGAACTGAACATTGCGGCCGATCCGGGCGCTGCCGCCTGGGGGGCGCCCGTCGCCCGCTTCTGGACGCCCGCATTGACCTTTGCCTTGGAGGCAATATAAATCTTACTGTTCAGCACATTAAAAAAGCTTGCAACATTGTATTCCTTACTCATATTGGGCTTCTGTACAAAATCCACCGCCCCTGCAGACAACGCATCAAATACACTTAAGTTTAAAGAAGATACCAGAATCACGGGGATCGGATACTTAGGTAAAAGCTCCTTCAGGAAATCAATTCCGCTTAAGCCCGGCATCTCCACGTCCAAGGTAATAACATCTGGTTTTATATTTGGAATCTTTGTCCGGGCATCAAAAGCGCTGGCTGCGAATCCCACCACCTCCAGATTGCTCCGTTTATTCAGATCATTGATCACCATTTGACGGAAAAAAATGGAGTCATCCACCACGAACACCCTTATTTTTTTGTTCATTTTATTCGAACCTTTCTATTCCTTACGATACGTCGCCGGCATCAAGTACCGGTAAGGCGTATTCTCTTTATTCAGACTTTCCGAATGGCCAATCAGCAGATAGCCGCCCGGACTGGTTGCCTGATAAAACCGCTTTACCAGGGCCTCTTTTGTGGCCTGATCAAAATAGATCATGACGTTTCTGCAGAAAATCACGTCAAACTTCAGCTTAAAGTGAATGGGATCCATGAGATTAAAGGTCCGGAAAATTACATTGTCTTTAATAATAGGAGCCACCTCATAGATTCCCGGCTCTGTTGTTCTGGAAAAATACTTGGTCTTCCAGGTGGCCGGCACCTCTTTTAAGGAGCTTTCATCATAAACCGCATGCTGAGCGGCTCCTAAAGCGTTCATGGAAATATCCGTAGCCAGCACTCTGGTATCCCACTGAGAAGCCTTTGCACCAAAATACTCTTTAATCAGCATGGAGATCGTATATGGCTCCTCGCCGGAAGAGCATCCGGCACTCCAGATACTCAGAACCTTATCCTTCTTTGTCTTCTCCAGATAAGGAAGAATTGTCTCTGTAAAAAACTTAAAGTGCGCTTCCTCACGCATAAAATATGTGTAATTTGTAGTAAGCTTATTCAGCATCAGCTCCAGATCTTCCGGCTTTTTGCTCTTTAACAGGTAATCCACATAGTCTTTGAAGCTGTTAAATCCCATAGACATAATCGTTCCGGAAAGTCTTCCCATAATAAGCTGTTTTTTCTTAGATAAGTCAATACCGTAATTGGTCTTTACAAAGCTAATCAACCGTTGAAAGTCACTGTCCGTTATCGTAAGCATAACATCCTCCATTTAAAGTCCCGTAATATCCTTCCAGCACACCCTTATATAGAACAATTTCCAGCCACAATGGCATGTGTCTGTAAATTGTTCTGTGCACTGGCAGGATATTACTGTTTTTACTAACCTTAATATGTCCGAATCAACTCCTGACAGTTCAGGAAGAGAAGTACCTCCTGGCTGCTTAAGGAAATCATTCCATCTACCAGTCCCTGCTGATCCTCCACAGGAATAGGTGAAATCTGTGTTTGATCAATGTCCAGCACCTGCTCGACGCCGTCTACCCAAATACCCACATAGGTAGAATCAATCTCCAGCACAATTATGCAGGACTTATCCGTACAGTCCGCAAATTTGCCCATCCTTGCCCGAATATCGATAATCGGTACAATCTGTCCTCTCATATTGATAATTCCCTTGATATAGTCAGGAACCATAGGAAGCTCCGTAATAGATTGATCCGTAAGAATCTCAATCACATAATTGGTGCTTACTCCCATAGTCGTACCATCCGAACGAAAGGTCAGATAACGCTCCATAGGGATATCCGCTTCCATTGCTTCCGTCCCTTGGCCTTCTATATTTGTATTCTGCATCTGTTCCGTAGACATGTGTTTTCCTCCAAATCTATATTATTATACATTTGCCGCATTATAAAGGTTCATCACTTCCAGAATGATACTGATGTTTCCATCGCCTAAAATAGTACAGCCGCTGATTCCGTAATCTTTGATATTAAAGCTGTTCAAATAGGTTGGCAGCGGTTTTACCACAATCTGGCGCTCTCCTAAAAGCTCATCCACAAACATACAGTAGGAATGATCGCCTGCCTCTACCCAGATAAGAATTCCGTCTTCAATCTGTGTAACCTCTGTCTCAATATTATAGAACTCATGCAGACGGACAATGGGATAAAACTCATCCATAATTTTTACAATCTCATTGCCCTTGGCATCATGCAGCACGTTCTCTCTGGCAATCTTAATGGACTGGCGGATATTGGAAATGGGAACCGTAAAGATAGACTTTCCAACCCGAATCTCCATACCGTCAACAATCGCCATGGTCAAAGGAATCTTCAGAGTCGTGCAGCTTCCCTGTCCCAGCTCGCTGGTGATACTGATGGTTCCTCCTACGCTCTCCACATTCTTCTTTACCACATCCATGCCAACGCCCCGGCCGGAAAACTCCGTAACCTCTTCATTCGTAGAAAAGCCCGGCAGCATAAGCAGTGCAAGAATCTCTCTTTTGGAATACTCACTGGCCGGCTTGGTCAAAAGACCGTTTCTTTCCGCCTTTGCCAGAATCTTCTCCGTATCCATACCCTGGCCGTCATCGGAAATGGAGATTACAACTTCACTTCCCGTATGGGAAGCGGACAAAATCAGCTCACCCTGAGGGTCCTTGCCGGCCGCAATACGTTCCTCCTTGCTGGTCTCAATTCCATGGTCCATGGAATTCCGGACAATATGCATAATGGGATCACCGATGCTGTCAATGATTGTCTTGTCAATCTCCGTGTCTTCACCAATAATGGTAAGGCGTACGTCTTTGTTCAGCGCCTTCTTCATATCCCGAACAATCCGGTTCATCTTCTGGAAGGTTCCGGAGATCGATACCATCCGAAGAGACATGGCAATATCCTGAAGGTCATCTGTCAGCTTGCGCAGCTGTCTCGTAGACTTAAGGAAGCTGTCCAGCTTCAATCCCCGAAGCTCCGGAGAAGAAGTCACCATAGACTCTGTGATTACAATCTCTCCCACAACAGCCTGCAGGGCATCCAGCTTGGAAAGATTTACACTAATCAAGCTTTGCTTGGCCGCACCATGCTGTGTCGGCGTACTGGAAGCTTCCTTTACTGCCGGATGTGCCTTTTCTTTCACCGGCTCAGCCGATGCCCTTTCCACAGGCGCAGCTGCCTCTTCGGCCTTCACTTCCTCCGGTTTCTTTTCTTCCACCGCCGCATAAAGGATCTCATACGTCTGAATGCTGCCCTGCTCCTCCACTACGGAGACTGCCTTGTGCATACCTTCCTCCGAATTCATCCCTATCACAAAGCCATTTTCTATAATCGCTTCGCTTGTGGCGCCGTTCGTCTCCACATCCGCCGGGTAAAATTCAAATTCCAGATCCATTTCCTTCAGCGCATTTACGAGCATGAAAGCACGGAGATTCTCCATACCGCAGCCCTCTTCAAAGAATACCTGCAGGAAAACCGGGCACTTGCTGCCCAAAGAATCAATGAACTCATGTCCTACGGTATGCCCCGCAGAATCGTTCCCCTCCGCTGCCGGTTCTGCCTGCCCCGCTTCTTCCTTTTCTTCTTCCGTACCGCTAATTTTATTCAGAAAACTATTAATTTCTGAAGTCATACTGTCGATATTAGTACTAAGGGGCTCGTTATTCTCCAGCTTCTCAACTTCGCCGCGGAGCACATCCGTGGACTTGAACGTTAGATTAAACAATTCGCTTTTATCCGTACTGTTCAGGGAATCGATACCGTTTTCCCGAACGTAGAAAAACAAATCTTCAATCCGGTGGGCAATTGTCATCAAAGAGTTGAATTCCATCATAGCCGACGATCCTTTGATCGTATGCATGGCCCGGAAGATTTCATTAACATCATCCGTGGTGAATTCTTCATTCTTTTCTGCCTCTATTAACAGCTCGTCTAACTGCTCAAGTAATGAATTTGTTTCAAAAAGATACATGTCTAACATGTTGTCCATACCATTGTCCATAATATTAGCACCACCTTATTTTGAGATATATATTATATATCGGAAGCTAATTATAAAAAAATAAGAGAAATTTATCATATCAGGAGAAAAAAATGGCAAATATTTTAAGAGTGACCACTCCGCCTACAGGCTACGAAAATAATGTAAGGAATAATGCCCAGAATCAGCCGGATAAAATGCAGATTCAGAATCCGGTGGATCCAAGCCGTGTGGTACGGCCCGACAACCGCTCTGATGCCAATTCCCAGAGCGGCTCCCAGCTTAGCGCCAACTACGATTCCAATTTCGGAACCTTTGTACAGCTTCTTCGGGATACCCCCCAGCTTACGGATACTATGTCCCAGCTTATGTTCGGCGGTATGGCCAATCTGGTAGAAGCAGGAATCGGTGCAGATACAGCGGAGGATATCTCCACTTTTTTCCAGCTATTGAAAATGAATAACGAGGAACTGCTTGAATTTATAAAAAATCAGTTTTCCGGGTCCGTCCGTTTTCAGGGACCTTTCTTTGCGCTTATGCGCGATGCCCTTACCAACGCTCCTACCGTAGAGCAGCGGGCCGCCATTCTTGCCTTTCTCAAACGTTACTCCGACATGTCCTCCGGCAGGCATCTGATGGAGAATATGAAGGATCTGCTGAATGATATTAAGAAATACATGTTCCATGAGCAGCGGGAGCAGCTGGAACGGTTATCACAGGGCCTGAACCACAGAGGTCCTCAGGATACGGCTCAGAATACTGCCAGGCTTCAGCAGGATATCATTCCCTTTCTGGCCAAATATATTGCACAGACCCGGAATATGGGTTCGCTCCGTGATCTGGTGGCGCAGCTTACCTTCAATGCCGCACGGTATGAGAACGGGGATCTGGATCAGCTTATCTCGGACTTTAAGAACCTTTTAAAGTTCCCCTCTTTCCAGAAGACTTTTGAGGGTATGGACGAGGAACAGCTTCGGGAGCTTCTTATGCGGATGAACTTTGAGAAGGCTGCCGGCAAGTCTGTCTGGGCTGACAAGTTCCTGAATATTGTAGAGAGCGGCATCCGGGGAGACGCCGGTTTAGAGAACCGTCAGGTTTTCGAAAATGTGGTCAATGCCTTGCTGCTGAATGAAAGTGTCTATATGCCGGTGCTTCACCTGATGCTTCCTATTGAACTGAACGGACAGCTTATGTTCTCGGAGCTGTGGATTGATCCGGATGAGGACGGAAGCGCTTCTTCGGACCCCAAGGAGAGGACCGCCAAGCTGCTGATTAAGTTTGATATTAAGGATGTGGGCTTTTTTGATCTGCTGATGGTGTATGAGAAGGAGAACGTGAGCATGCGGCTTTTCTATCCGGAGAATCTTTCTCCCTTCGAATCTGAGATTAAGCAGGGTATGAATGAGATTCTGGATCGGAACGGTTTGAACTGTGAGTATCTGGGAGTAGAGCAGGCTGCGGGATCCATCCCGGTTTCCTCTGTATTTCCAAAGATTTTCGAAAGGAAGAATGCGGTCAATGTCACAATTTAATGAAGTAATGAACAAAAAAGCAGTCGCTTTAAAATATGATGAAAACCGGAATGCGGCTCCTATTATCGTGGCCTCCGGTATGGGATATATGGCAGAGAAGATCGTAGAGGTGGCCAATAACAACGGCGTGCCTGTGTACGAGGACAATTCACTTGCCACGGTGCTGACACAGCTTAACTTAGGCTCTGAGATCCCGGAGGAGCTTTATAAGGCGGTGGTGGATATCTATGCCTATTTTTTGAAGTTTGTTCCGAAGAATCCGGAGGAACTGCATCAGGAAGAGGCCAAAGCTTCCGAGAATCCTGATGCGAATACCCCCGAAGCTTCAACGGAAGGCTGACAGATTCCTTATACCAGCATACGCCGTCCTGTGTACACAATATTCAAATCATTTTTATGATACAGGAAATACAGGGTCGTTAAATTTTCTCCCAGATATCCAATGTAGCGGTCTGCTCTGTCCCTTCCTTTCGGTTCGCTCAGCTCTTCCACCCGTTCCAAGACAGGAAACAGCCAGCTGCAATAATCCTGAAAGACTTTCTTTTTTGCTATCAGTATATTATGATTATGGAAAAACTTTTCTTTAAATATTTCCGGCATGGCTGCGGCATATTCCGGCTCCAATTCCCCCAATGCCTGCTTCATTGCATTCCAGTCTCCCTCTTTCAAATAATAGGAATGATGGACTGAAATATCGGGATAATAAACCGCAGGATATGCCAGTACCACGTCTATGTTGTTCTCAGGCAGACGGTATAGATCTTCCTCGGATAATTCCAGCATCCTCCGGTAATGAAACAGCCCCAGGTACTCTGCGTCCCCGTGCTTTCCAATCCAGTACATAGAAGTCAGCTCACTGTAGTTCCTGTTTTTCAAGGATATATTTTCGCCCCTGTCATCCTTCAGTTCACAGACAGAGCAATCTGTAAGTGCCGCGCCGGATTGAATCGGATGCATCCATTCCTCCAGTTTGTATTGGTTTTGAATGGGCCTGTCTCCATGAAATTTTGATATATAAACAGCCGCATCTGCTTTTCTCTCTCCTTTTTTTAAGCTGTGAAGAAAGGAATCCCCCCTGACCCGTCTATAATATTGTTCCATCAGCCTTGCTTCTGTCTCCCCCTTAATTTTAACATAATTTCGAAGCCCTTTTTCTTCCAGAGCCGCCGCAATTTCATCATGATAATTGTCCTGTGCGCCGATCAGTATTTTCATATCCTTTCTTTCAAAGTCTTTCAAATCCACAACGGGAATCCCGTCAATAGAGCTTTGATTGTTTTCTTTGTCTGTAACAAGAAAGGCTGTTATACGGCAATCCGGATACAGTTCTTTTATTGCATGATAGATGCTCATAGCCACCATTCTGGCTCCATAGATTGCTATTTCCTGTGTTTCCATATTACTTTTTTTCCTCCATAAAGCTTGCCACGGTTCTTCGGAAGCCTTCCTCCAAAGAAATACGGGGGGTCCAGCCCAGAGCTTTTAATTTTTCTACCGATATGGTGCTTTGCTTCTTATATGGATTTTCCAGATATACATTGTCATGATTGGCATAAGCAATCTCAATTTTCCTCTCAGGAAAGGCTTTCACTAAAATTTCTGCCAGATCGCAGATCGCTATCTTGCTTTCCGGATTCGACACATTGTATGCTTCGCCTGCTTCCCCATCCAGCAAGGCTTTAAAGTAGCCAAACACCCCATCATAAAGATAACAGAAGTTTCTGGAAGAAAGTCCGTCGCTTTTCAGCAGCAAAGGCTCATGATTTAAGATATTTGACACAAATCCCGAATGTACCCTCGTATCCCGCTCCAGGTTCATAGTTGGTCCGTAGGTCTGAGCAGGGCGTACCACAACCGCATGCAGACCGTACTGATGGCTGTATGCCTTACAGAGATTCTCTCCCAGGCGTTTGCTCTCCCCATAGCAGCTTCTCAGCTCCATGGAATCCAAATATCCGCAGTCTTTTTCTTCAATAAACTCCTTATCAATTCTTCCGTAGATTTCGCTGCTGCTGAAATAGAGGTATCCCTTTGCTCTCTTTTTGCGGGCCAGCTCTAGGGTATGAAAGGTTCCTTGGGTGTTCGGCATGATGACTCCTACGGGATCCGTGCCAAAGTACTGTGAGCAGGAGGTACTGGCCGCATGAATAACATAGTCCACCGGACCGTCTGCCTGGAACGGTTCCGTTACATCTGTAAGGAGCAGTTCAAAATAATCTCTCTCTGCATATTCTCCAAAAACCACAGATGCCCGTTTGGCATTCCTGCACAGGGCAAGAATCTTGATGTGATAGTTATGATATTCATTCAGATAGATCATCATCCATATCATGTAAGCCGGCAGCATGCCGCAGGCGCCGGTTACTAATATGGCAGCATTCTTTATTCGGGACCAATCCATGGTTTTTTCATTGAATAAAGCCTCGCAGTCCTTTAATATGATTCGATTCATTTTTTCTCCTATCCTATTAAAACTTTTTTTCCTTCAAAGGCAAAGCCGTATCTGTGGATTCGCTCCGGGGCAATGCCTTTTGCCTCCAAAGCGGCGGCGTAATGTTTTTCTTCTATTTGGGTGAGGGCGGCCTGTACAGTGTCCTCAAGGGTTTTCTCTTTTTCCGGGCGAAACACCTTGAATTCTATAATAATCGCATCATCATCCTCTCTTACCGGCTCAAGCATCACATCATATCTTCCCAAACCACTTTCCCGATTGGAAGTCAGGGCATAACGCTCTCGAAGATCCGCCAGTAATCCCAGAACAAAACCATGGTAAAAACGTTCTGGCTCTGCTGCCCCGGATGCCTTTTTCCCTGTATCAAAGAAACTGAAAGTTTCCTCTGTTACACGGTTCATATAATAATTCATTTCTTCCAGATTATCCTGAAGCAGAGCCTTCACAAATGCATTGTACGCCGGAGTAAAATCCGAGAACCAATCCTCTATCATTTCTTCGAACA
Organism: Candidatus Merdisoma sp. JLR.KK006; assembly: GCF_036941035.1. Lineage (NCBI taxonomy): Bacteria > Bacillati > Bacillota > Clostridia > Lachnospirales > Lachnospiraceae > Candidatus Merdisoma > Candidatus Merdisoma sp. JLR.KK006. Next base: position 268,240 of record NZ_JAYMNS010000001.1, read on the forward strand.
TCACATGGACTTCCTTATTGGTCAGTACAAGCTCACATTTCGTTCTTCCTGCCTCAATTACATAGCTTTTCATCTTCACATAGCCGCTGGCCAGAAGCAGGCCCCACACAGCACTTTCCCTATAATCAAGCTGAGCAAACACAACCTGCCAACTCTGCCTTATCCTTTCTCATAACCCCTGATTCTTTATACCCAATCGCAGACTTGCTGTCTTTTTTATTTTACACTATCAGATTAACATAAGGCCCTTATATACGCAATTGTAAAATTCTTTTCCGCCTGATACAAAAGCCCCGCAGTTATCCTTTTAAACTGCGGGGCTTCTTTTTCTCCGAGCCAGGTTTTTTCCTGCTCTGCTATTTTATTAATCCTTCCGCCGGCGGAACTGTCATGTGCTTATTTTACATCCTTCATGCTGAAGCTCAAACGGCCCATCTTGTCCTTGCCCAGACATACAACCTTCACCACATCGCCCAGGGTCAGAACATCCTCCACATGATTGATTCTCTGCTTTGCAATCTTAGAGATATGAACCATGCCCTCCTTGCCCGGTGCGAACTCCAGGAATGCGCCGAACTCCTTAATGCTGACTACCTTGCCGGTGAGCACCATGCCCTCTTCAAAATCGGTTACGATGATCTTAATCAGCTCCACAGCCTTGTCCATATCGGCCTTGTCCGTACCACATACGGATACGGCGCCGTCATCATCAATATCAATCTTCACACCGGTCTGCTCGATAATGGTATTGATGGTCTTACCTCTCTGACCAACCACATCACCAATCTTCTGGGGATCGATCTGAATCTGAATAATCTTCGGTGCATAAGGTCCGACCTCAGCTCTGGGCTCTGCAATGCAGGGCTTCATACAGGTATCCATAATGAACATTCTTGCTTCCCGGCATCTTGCAATGGCTCCCTCCACAATGGGACGTGTCAGGCCGTGAATCTTAATATCCATCTGAATAGCCGTAATACCCTCGGTGGTTCCTGTTACCTTGAAGTCCATGTCTCCGAAGAAGTCCTCAAGGCCCTGAATATCCGTCAAAAGTACATAGTCATCATCCGTCTCACCGGTCACCAGACCGCAGGAAATGCCGGCTACCATCTTCTTAATGGGCACGCCTGCCGCCATAAGGGACATACAGGATGCACAGGTAGAGGCCATGGAAGTAGAACCGTTGGACTCAAAGGTCTCCGATACGGTACGGATGGCATAGGGGAACTCTTCCTCAGAAGGAAGCACCGGCAAAAGCGCACGCTCCGCCAAAGCTCCGTGTCCAATCTCACGGCGTCCAGGTCCTCTGCTGGGCTTTGTCTCACCTACAGAGTAGCTTGGGAAATTATAGTGATGCATATAACGCTTGCTTGTCTCATTTTCATCCAGACCATCCAGTCTCTGAGCCTCAGACAAAGGCGCCAGGGTACAGATGTTGCAGATCTGGGTCTGCCCTCTGGTAAACATGGCGGAGCCATGAACTCTCGGAATCAGATCCACCTCTGCTGCCAGAGGACGAATCTGCGTAATCTCACGTCCGTCAGGACGCTTGTGATCCTTTAAGATCATCTTGCGCACGGTCTTCTTCTGGTACTGGTAAATAGCCTCTCCAAGAACCTCCAGCCATTCTTCTTTCTCTGCAAATGCCTCTTCCAGCCTGGCAGTAATCTGACGGATATTCTCCTCACGTACCTGCTTCTCGTCCGTAAATACGGCCTTCTCCATCTCCTCAGGCGGAACCTGTTCCTTGATAGCCTCAAACAGCTCTTCCGGAACGGCGCAGCTTGTATAGGTGTGCTTTTCCTTGCCGCATTCCGCTACAATCTTGTCAATAAAGGCAATCACCTGCTGATTGACCTCATGCGCCAGATAAATGGCTTCAATCATCTTTGCCTCCGGAATCTCATTGGCTCCGGCCTCAATCATAATTACCTTTTCTCTGGTGGAAGCGACAGTCAGCTTTAAATCAGACCCCCTATACTGATTCTGTCCCGGATTTACAATAAATTCTCCGTCAATCATGCCAATCTGTGTCATTGCGCAGGGACCGGCAAAGGGAATGTCTGACACGGCTGTTGCAATGGCGGATCCCAGCATAGCGGTCAGCTCCGGGCTGCACTCCGGATCTACGGAAAGCACCAGATTGTTTAACGTCACATCGTTGCGGTAATCCTTGGGGAACAAGGGACGCATAGGACGGTCAATGACACGAGAGGTCAGTACGGCATTCTCAGAAGCCTTGCCCTCTCTCTTATTGAATCCGCCGGGAATCTTGCCTACGGAATACAGCTTCTCCTCATACTCTACACTTAAGGGGAAGAAATCAATGCCCTCCCGGGGCTTATCGGAAGCCGTTGCCGTGGACAGTACGGTAGTGTCACCGTAATGCATAAAAGCGGCTCCGCTTGCCTGCTTTGCCACTCTGCCGATATCAACGGTCAGGGTGCGGCCTGCAAGCTCCATGGAATAACTCTTGTACATGGGTAATCTCCTTTACTTCTACCCAAGGGCATATCCGAATGCCCATAGGGTATCTTCTCTGGTTCAGGAGAATCCGAAACTACTGATCCATACACGAATCTGCTATATATGCCAGACATTCTGCTGCGCTGCGGACGGCATCTTTGCACGTGGAATAACGGAACTGTTCATATATGCATCAGTGGTCTCGGTACCATTCTCCTGTGGGGTTGACAGGTAACGAAATTCCATTAGCCGCATGGAATTTTCCATGCGACAAATGAGGGCGGAAGTATCCCTCCGCCCCTGTTAAGCTTACTTTCTGAGTCCAAGTCTCTCAATCAGACTACGATAACGTGTAATATCTGTTCTCTTCAGATAAGCCAGCATGTTACGTCTCTGACCAACCATCTTGAGAAGTCCTCTTCTGGAATGATGATCCTTCGGATTCTCCTTCAGATGCTCGGTTAATTCCTGAATACGCGCGGTCAGAATAGCTACCTGCACTTCCGGTGAACCAGTGTCTCCTGGCTTCAGGCCATACTCAGCGATGATAGCCTGCTTCTTTTCTTTTGCGATCATAATGACTGCCTCCTTTTTTCATAAGCCGTGTATTAAGCAACGGTCGGAGTTTCCGATTACCGAATACCGGCAGATTTCATACGTTTAGACTTTACCACACCTTTCTCATTGTGTCAAGAAACAATGTCATTTAATCAGGATTTAACCAAAATTTAAAAAGTAAGGTCCATCTTCTTATGAGATCTTATAGAAGGGGTTATAGTAAGCCGCCACCGGCCCCAGCTCTTCTTCAATTCGCAGAAGCTGGTTATATTTCGCAATCCGATCCATCCGGCAGGGCGCTCCTGTCTTGATCTGTCCGGCATTAACTGCCACAGCCAGATCTGCAATGAAATCCTCCTCTGTCTCTCCGGAGCGATGAGAAATTACTGTCGTATATCCGTTCACCTTTGCCAGCTCGATGGCATCCATCGCTTCGGAAACTGTACCAATCTGATTGACCTTTACCAAAATAGAATTTCCTGCATGCTTTTGAATCCCCATGCCGAGACGCTTTACATTGGTTACAAAGAGGTCGTCTCCCACCAGCTGTACCCGATGTCCCAGGCGCTCCGTCAATAGCTGCCAGCCGTCCCAATCCTCCTCCATCAAGCCGTCTTCAATGGATACAATGGGGTAATGATTCAGCAAATCTTCATAATACTCCACCATTTCCTCCGGAGAACGCAGGACCTTTTCCCCTGTCATTCGGCTCTCGCCCGGAAATACGTATTTTCCGGTCTTTTCGTCATAAAGCTCACTGGAAGCTGCATCAATGGCAATCTGTACCTGCTCTCCCGGCTCGAACTCTGCCATACGAATTGCCTCCACAATACAATCCAGTACCTCTCTGGAATCTGCAAGGTCCGGAGCAAAGCCGCCCTCATCACCTACAGCCGTGGACAATCCACGTTTTTTCAGGAGCAGCTTCAGCTTATAATAGATCTCTGCACCCATCCGAAGCCCTTCCTTAAAACAACAGGCTCCCACAGGCATAATCATAAATTCCTGCAGATCCACCGTATTATCCGCATGCTTGCCGCCGTTTAAAATATTCATCATAGGAACCGGCATTCTCTTCCCATGAACTCCTCCCAGATATTGATACAGGGGAATTTCCAGAAATCCGGCCGCAGCCTTGGCCACCGCCATGGATACGCTCAAGGTGGCATTGGCTCCCAAATTAGACTTATTATCTGTGCCGTCCGCATCCACCAGCAGGTGGTCAATATATGACTGCCTGAGCGCATTTTCTCCAATGAGAACATCTGTCAGCTTTACATTTACATTGTGTACTGCCTTTTCCACTCCCAGGCCAAGATAACGGTGCTGTCCGTCCCGCAGCTCCACGGCTTCAAACTTGCCTGTGGATGCTCCCGAGGGCACAGAAGCCCTGCCTGTAATGCCGCCTTCCACAGTAACCTCTGCCTCCACGGTGGGATTTCCTCTGGAATCCAAAATCTCTCTGGCATGAATATCGGTGATTGGTAAAAACAAATGCATAAAAAACCTCCTTTTTCTGCAACATACAACTCTTGTATGGATTGCCTGGCCTGTCCCGTTCTTCTCAGGCAGTCCTTTGCGATCCTTTGGAATCGTTAGTAATATTTTGCATAAAAAAGAAGGTTCTATACGGATTCTTTATATAAATTCATCTATTTTCCATATAAAAAATTCCGAAAAAAGACTGTTATTTTACCAACAGTGATTTTCCTGTCATTTCCGCCGGCTGCTCCATACCCATCAGCTCAATCAAGGTGGGAATGATATCTGCCAGACAGCCGCCTTCCCGCAGTTTATAGGCAGGATCTGCATTTACCAGAATGAAGGGCACCGGATTGGTGGTATGTGCCGTAAATGGGGCGCCTGTACCGTAATCCACAAGCTGCTCTGCATTGCCATGGTCTGCGCAGATGAACATCTGTCCGCCCACTTCCTTAACAGCCTTAACAGCCCGGCCGACACATTCATCTACCGCCTCTACTGCCTTGATAGCTGCAGCCTCAATTCCTGTATGGCCTACCATATCCGGATTAGCAAAGTTAATGATAATCACGTCATACTTATCGGACTTAATAGCCTCTGCCAACTTGTCACAAACGCCATAAGCGCTCATCTCCGGCTGCAAATCATAAGTGGCAACCTTCGGAGATTTTACCAGAATGCGATCCTCTCCCTTATTAGGCTCTTCCACACCGCCGTTAAAGAAGAAGGTTACATGAGCATACTTCTCTGTCTCAGCAATACGGGCCTGTGTCTTCCCATGAGCCGCCAGATACTCTCCAAAAGTGTTATGAAGCTCTACCTTGTGGAAGGCTACCAGCTTATTAGGAATGGTCACATCATACTCTGTAAAGCATACATAGGTGAGATCAAGCTTCTTCTCTCTTGCAAAGCCGCTGAACTCATCATCACAGAATGCTCTTGTAATCTCTCTCGCCCTGTCGGGGCGGAAGTTATAGAAAATAATGGAATCCCCATCCTGTACTGTAGCCAGAGGCTTTCCATCCCTCATTACAACAGCCGGAACCACAAACTCATCATTGACTCCCTTCTCATAGGATGCTGCAATGGCACTTACACCGTCTGCCGCTTCTACTCCTTCCCCCTTTGTGAGGGCTTTATAAGCCAGTTCCACTCTGTCCCAGCGGTTATCTCTGTCCATAGCATAATAACGTCCCATTACGGATGCTACTTCTCCTACGCCAATCTCCGCCATCTTATCTACCAGTTCCTGTACATAATCTTTCCCGGAGGTGGGAGGTGTATCACGGCCATCCAGGAAGCAGTGTACATAGACCTTCTTTAATCCATGGCGCTTTGCCAGCTCCAAAAGTCCGTAAATATGCGTATTATGGCTGTGCACGCCGCCGTCGGATACAAGTCCGTACATATGGAGAGCGGAATCCTTTGCCTTGGCATTCTCTACCGCCGTTACCAACGCTTCATTTTCAAAAAATACGCCATCCTCAATCTCTTTGGTGATACGGGTCAGCTCCTGGTATACAATACGGCCTGCACCCATGTTCAAGTGTCCCACCTCGGAGTTGCCCATCTGTCCGTCAGGCAGTCCCACTGCCAGTCCGCTGGCATTTCCTTTTACAAATGGATACTCTGCCATCAGCTTATCCATTACAGGTGTCTTTGCCTCGGCTACTGCATTGCCGTCCGTTCTCTCATTCAGACCATATCCGTCCAGAATCATCAATACTGTTGGTTTCTTACTCATCGCTCTTCTCCACCTCTGCTATTGCTGCTTTTTTCATGGGAATTCTGCAATTCCGGTTGCTTCCAAATTCTACAATCACGTCATCCTCAGTAATGTCAATCAGAACTCCATAGAATCCGCTGGTTGTCACCACCACATCGCCTACTTCCATTGTGGAAAGCATGGCGTTGACACGTTTCTGCTCCTTCTTCTGGGGGCGGATTGCCATAAAGTACATCATGGCACCGATTAATACCACGTAAATGAGGATCATTTCAAATCCCATGGTTCCGCCATTTGCTGCTGCCAGTAAATTCATATAATTTCCTCCTAAAATCGAGCCTGACTGCCGTCTCCCTGTCACAGCCGCCCGTCCTTTTGCTTCAAAACCGTCTTTCCGGTTCCGGCTTCAAAGCACTATTACTATACTAGCACAAGTACAGATCCCCGGTCAAGAGTATATACTTACAAAAGCTTGGTTATTCGTGTACCTTAAGGGGCAAAGTCCGCTATTCAAAAGCCCGGCTTCGCATCTCCCTTAAAATATCTTCACTTTGAAATCCCCTGCGCATCAGGAATTGATAAAACCTGCGCTGTTCCTCCTGCGTGGCTGTCTCAGGGGAATAATGCTTCTTCTCCATCCATCTTCGAATCAAAAGACTCTCGTCCTGAGCTTCAGTCTCCTGACAGGCCTCCTCCAAAATATCCCGGGAGATTCCTTTTTTATAAAGAAGTTCCTGCTCCACCTGACGGCGGCTCTTTATCTGGCAGCGGCTTTTCAAATAATTGACTGCATACCGTTTATCATTAATATAATCATACTGCTTTACATAGCAGATCGCTTCCTCCACAATCTCCGGCTCATAATTCCGGCTAAGCTTGGTGCGAAGCTCCTGTTCCGTCCGATCACATCGCTCCAGAATATACAGGGCCCGATGCTTTGCCCTTGTTAACTCATCCATTATTTTTCAGCAGCCGCCTTTGCTTTCTTTTCCTTTGCTTCCTCCGCCGGCTTCTCCTCCGGAACTGCAGCCGAATCCAGACCAAAGCCCTCACGGACACGCTCTTCAATCTCCTGGCAGACGGCTGGGTTCTGCCTTAAATAGCTTTTCGCATTCTCACGGCCCTGACCAATCTTCTCTCCATTGTAGGCATACCAGGCTCCGCTCTTATTCACTACCCCCGTATTCACCGCCAGATCCAGGATATCACCCTCACGGGATATGCCTTCGCCAAACATAATGTCAAACTCCGCCTCCTTGAAAGGCGGCGCAATCTTATTCTTCACTACCTTAATCTTGGTACGGTTTCCTACCATCTCTCCGCTCTGCTTCAGTGTCTCAATCCGCCGCACATCCAGACGGATAGAGGAATAGAACTTCAAAGCCCGGCCGCCGGTGGTAGTCTCCGGATTGCCGAACATTACGCCGATCTTCTCACGAAGCTGGTTGATAAAGATTACCGTGCAGTTGGACTTACTGGTAACGGCTGTCAGCTTACGCAGAGCCTGGGACATAAGCCTTGCCTGCAGACCCACATGAGAATCTCCCATATCTCCGTCTATCTCCGCCTTTGGTACTAATGCGGCTACAGAGTCCACAATAATAATATCCACTGCACCGGAGCGCACCATAGTCTCGGTAATCTCCAGTGCCTGCTCACCGTTATCCGGTTGTGATATGTACAGGTTGTCAATATCCACGCCGATATTCTTGGCGTAGACAGGGTCCAGAGCGTGCTCCGCATCAATAAATCCGGCGATTCCGCCGCGCTTCTGGACCTCCGCTACCATATGCAGGGCTACTGTGGTCTTACCGCTTGATTCCGGTCCGTACACCTCAATGATTCTCCCCTTGGGAACACCGCCCAGTCCCAAAGCCATGTCCAGGCTCAGGCATCCGGTAGGTGTAGTCTCAATCTGCATGTGAGCTCCCTTATCCCCCAGCTTCATGACAGCTCCCTTACCAAACTGCTTCTCAATCTGGCCCAAGGCCGCATCCAATGCTTTTAACTTTTCTTCTTTTACCATATCGTTCTCCTTATTCCTGTATCAAACACCGTTTATTTTCGAATGTTTGTTCGTTTTCTGGTTACTATACTATTATATTTTTCTTCATCTGTCAAGTAAAAATGGGAAAAACGGCGAACTGCCCTAACGGATAGGTTTATCCTATCATACGTCAGGGCAGCTGCGCAAGCTGTTTATAAATTTTTTATCTATTATCTTCGAATCAAAAGAACACTCACATCATTAACATTCGTACCTGTTGGTCCTGTCATAATTAAACCGTCAGCACATTGTAATGCAGAATATGCATTATTATCACATAAGATATCTGATATCGAAATGCCGGCCTGCTCCAGCTTGCGGAAGGTATCTTGATCCACATACCCTCCTGCTGCATCCGTGGGCCCGTCAGTTCCATCTGAGCCAACTGAAAAAACTGCTGTATTTTTCATACCGGCAATTCCCTCGGCCGCTGCCAAAGCCAATTCCTGGTTTCGTCCGCCGATTCCCTTCCCGGTTAATTTTACAACGGTTTCTCCGCCTGCAACAAATGCCAGAGATTTCTTTGTATCCTTATGGTATCTGGCAATGGAAGCAAGAAAGCTCCCGGCATCTCTGGCCGTACAAGTCAAGCTGTCTGTCAGAATTTGCGTCTCGTATCCAAGCTTCTCTGCCTCTTTCGCAGCAGCGGCACAGAGCTGCCGCACGCTGCCTGTAATATGAGTTTCCACATTTCCAAGCTTCTTTGGCGTCTCTTTTTTTAAAAATTCGGCCGCCTGTCGGGAAAGCTTTAGATTATATTTCTTTACAATAGCCATTGCTTCTTCACAGGTGGAACAATCTTCCGCAGCCGGTCCGGATGCGATCATGTCAAGAGGATCCCCCACAATGTCCGAAAGCACAACCGAGAACATCCTTGCCGGCAGACAGTGCTGCGCAAAACGGCCGCCTTTCACTCTGGACAAACGCTTCCGGATGGTATTCATTTCCACAATATCCGCTCCGCATGCCAGCAATTGCTGTGTAATGTCTGCAAGCTCATCCTCCGGAATCAAAGGCAGCTCAAATAAAGAGGAACCGCCGCCTGAGAGCAGAAATATTACCGTATCCTTACCTGTCAAATGAGAAGTCATATCCAAAACTTCCTTCGTTCCGCAAAAAGAATTTCTATCCGGCACCGGATGTCCTGCCTCAAAAATCTTAACCCTCGGAATCTCACCCATACAATGACCGTATTTCGTTATAACAATGCCTGCCTGAAAGGTAAGAAGCTTTGAGGCGGCATACGCCATCTGCCAGGCAGCCTTACCAACTGCTGCAAGATATAAGTTTCCGCTTAAATCAGCATTTTTCAGAGCAATCTGCACGGCACGATCCGGCTGCGCTGCTCTTAAGGATGCCTCAATTATTTTATTTGCGTCTTCTCTTAATTTCATATACTCCTTCCCTCCGGCGATTCAATCTATTCAAAGATGACTTGCTGTTATTTCATGCCCAGATAAGCTTTCCTTACATCATCATTTGCAACAAGCTTGTCGCAGTAATCGCTTAAAATAATTTTTCCATTCTGCATAACATACCCACGGTGAGCCGTTTCCAAAGCAATTTTTGAATTCTGCTCCACAAACAAAATAGTTGTCCCCTGCTTATTGATTTCAACAATTGCCTCAAAAATATTTTTTACAATAATCGGAGCCAGTCCAAGTGACGGTTCATCCAGCAATATCATCTTAGGTCTGGCCATCATAGCCCGTCCAATTGCCAGCATCTGTTGTTCTCCGCCTGACAGTGTTCCGGCCGACTGCTCCTTTCTCTCCAGCAATCTTGGAAAAAGATGATATACCTTCTCGAAATCTTCCTTTACACCTGCTGTGTCCTTCCGCAGATATGCTCCCATTCTCAGGTTCTCTTCTACTGTCAGCTGTGAAAAAACATGGCGGCCTTCCAATACCTGGCTTAATCCCATTGCAGTGATCTTATTCCCCTTTTTCCTGTCAATCCGTTTTCCGTCAAACCAGATTTCACCCCGCACACCCCCCATTCCGATCAGGCCGGATACGGTCTGCATCGTGGTTGTCTTTCCTGCACCGTTTGCTCCAATCAGTGTAACCAGCTCTCCTTCGTCTACGTACAGGTTAATCCCCTTTACCGCCTCTATATTGCCGTAAAAATAATGGAAGTCCTTCAATTCCAGTATCGGTGCCATTTCATTCACCTCCCAAATATGCCCGAATCACCTCCGGATGGCTCTGTATTTCCTCTGAAGTTCCCTCGGCAAGCAGCTTTCCGTATTCCAGCACATAGAGATAATCACAAATATCCATGACCAGCTCCATATCGTGCTCAATCATCAAGATCGTCACACCTTTATCCAGGATCTTCTTCAGCAGCTCGTCAAATTCCGCTTTTTCCTTTGTATTCATGCCTGCCACCGGTTCATCCAACAATAAAAGCTTAGCATCACTTGCCAGGGCACGTACAATCTCCAAAAGCCTCTGACCGCCATAGGACAGTGCGCCGGCCTGCTCGTCGGCATATTTCTCCAGGCCTACAAACCGCAGCCATTCATAAGCCATTTCCCTGGCCTGTTTTTCTTCCCTGCGGGTCGCCGGCGTTCTGAACAAATCCTTTAGATAAGAGCTTTTCAGTCTGGAATGCATTCCCACCATAACATTCTCCAATGCCGTCATTTTCCAGAACAGATTAATTACCTGATAGGTCCGTGAAATGCCTGCCTGACAGATCTGATAGGGCCGCTTTCCCTCCATATGTTTTCCGTCAAAAATAATGGTTCCCTCATTGGGCGTGTAAACACCGCTGATACAATTAAAAAAAGTAGTCTTTCCTGCACCATTCGGTCCGATTAAGCCTGTAATCTTATGGTCTCTGACCATCATATCCACATGGTCAACGGCTGTCAATCCCCCAAATTTAATAGTAACCCCCTTTACCTCAAGCATTCTCCATCCCCCCATCCGGTTTCATTTTTCTGTTTTTGAATTTATCTGCTATATTTTTCAGCAGTCCATGAACCCCGCCTGGAATCGCAATGATAACAAGCAGCATCATAATTCCATATACCAGCATTTGATAGTCCTCCAAAGCCCGAAGGGATTCATTAATTAAAAGCACGATGGCAGAGCCAATAACAGGTCCCAGGAAGGAACCGGAACCTCCAAACAAAAGCATGGTCAAAAACATAACCGATTGTTTATACACAAAGCTGTCAGGACTTACATACTGAAGCAGGTGAGCAAACATTGCTCCTGCAAATGCCGTATAAAATGCACTCGTTGCAAAAGCCTTCACCTTACAGGACCGCACATTGATTCCCATGCCGTCCGCCGCATGTACATTTTCCCGAATCGCAGTGAATGCCCGTCCGGTTTTTGAGTGAATCAGGAATTGCTTTGCTGTCATAAAAACAACCATACAAGCAAGTCCGAAGAAATAAAACTTAAAATTTGTATTTAGCTTTATCCCAAACAGCTCTACCGAATCCGTATACATTCCAACATAATTTCCGGTAATATTATTGGGTGAGTGAGAAACCAGAATATATACAATCTCACCAATTGCCTGAGTTGCCAGAGACAGAAAATGAAACACCAGCTTTGAACATGAATAGGCAACAGCCGCTCCCACAACAGCCCCGGCCATGGCCCCTATTATCATCGTAAGCAGCACCGGCATCCCTGTAAGCTTATGAAGCAGAACAGATCCATAGGCGCCTATTGCATAAAATGCAGCATGTCCCAGGGATACCTGACCGCAATAACCAAATAAAATATCCAGGCCGGATACTGCAATAATATATATTTCTATAAAGCAGAAAACCAATAGGAAATACTCTGTCCCCTGAAAAGCAAATGGCAGAATCAGAGCTGCCAAAAGCAATAACCACGTCTTATTAATCTTTTTCAATGTTTTCATGTGAGGGCCTCCTAATCATTTACAGCTCTTTCATTAAAAATTCCGGTGGGTTTCAGCAAAAGAAACAAAAGCAGCAGACAATAAGCAATCAGATTTTTGTAGGTAGAGGAAATAAGGCTGGCTGAAAAGGTTTCCAAAAGTCCCAGCAGCAGCCCGCCGACAATTGCCCCATACATATTTCCATATCCGCCAATAATTGCACTGGAAAATCCCTTTCGTCCAATGGTCGCACCCAAAGTGGTATATACGCCGTAAATGGGTCCGATGAGAATTCCTGCAATAGCTGCAAGACCTGCCGAAATTCCCCAAGACAATCCTGTGGACAGGGAAACATCAATACCGCAGCTCTCCGCTGCCATGGCATCCATAGACGCCGCCCGCATGGAAGTACCCAGTTTTGTCTTTGTCATATACAAATGCAGCAGTATCATACACAAAAGTCCTACTGCAATGCACATCAGCGCTTCCGGCTGTACGCTGATTTTCCCGATTTTAATCGTACTTTTGCTGAAAATGGCAGGGAAATTCAGTGTAATCGAACCCCATGCCACCATAGAACCGTTCTGTATAATATAAGAAACCGCAATGGTTGCCAAAACAATGTAAACCGTCATTACATTTTTATTCAAAAGAGGCCGTATCACGCCCTTTTCCAGTGCAAATCCAAGAGCCATGGCACAGATTACTGTCAAAAACAGAGAGAGAACAAACGGCAATTTTAAATAAGAATAAAAGGTTAGTCCCAGAAATGCCCCAAGTGTCAAAATGTCTCCCTGAACAAAGCTAAGCAGTCCTGATGACTTAAAAATCATAGAATAGCCCAGTGCAATCAGCCCATAAATACTGCCCAGCACGAGCCCTGATATCAGCAATGTAAAAAACATAAAGCCTCCTTCTCCTTTGAGCAAATCACACTGCTTTACGTATGATAGCTTTTATGTGTTTTTTAGATTTTTTAGAAGGAGCTGTTGCAAAATAAGACAGCTCCTTCCTGTACCTGTTTTTTATTTTTCACGTCCTGTATCGCTTAAAAATGTGTCGTATCCGCCATTTTCCTTCCAATCAGTCCAAAGTACATTTTTACCGTCCTGAAGAATAAAGCTATTTACGCCCTTGAAGTATCCTTCCCGATTGCCTGCCGTAAAATCAAGAGTGCCTCCCAGACCTTCCAGGTCCGAAATGGTATTGGTAGCATCACGCAGCGCCTCCGAATCATTGGAACCGGCCACCTTGCTTGCTTCCCATATAGTTATTACCGTATCCCATCCGCGGTAAGCACAGTCTGTCTGATTGATTTCTCCATAAGCATCCTGATACATCTGGCAAAATTCCTTTACATACTCAATATCAATGTCATCAACAGAACTATAGGTAACATAGGGGGTAGAAAAAGCAACATGATTTGTATTCTCTGCTCCGGCAACCTCAATCTGTGACATGGTAACTGCTTCTTTATTAAAGATCATGCCGTCATATCCAAGCTGCCTGAGCTGCTTGATAATCGTAGGCGCCGATTCACTGAGAACAGACGTAAATACACAATCCGGATTGGATCTTATGATATTGGCAACCTGCGCAGAAAAGTCTGTATCACCCTGATCGTAAGATTCAGATACCAGAATTTCAATTCCTGCTTCTTCACAGGATGATTGGAATTCATTTAATGTGGAAAGAGAAGCGTCATCCTGTCCATAAAAAGCTGATACCGTTTTATAATCAAGCTCCTGAATCAATCCTACTACTTCCGGCATAACAAAGCTGCTGTTAATAACCGCCCGGAACACATACGGCCAATCCTCCTCCATCCAGCTTGCTGAATTTCCAAGTCCAAGGGAGTAAATACCTGCATCATTCATGGCATTTCCCGTTGCAAACATTTCAGAAGAAATAATAGAACCAATCATGGCGTCCGCCTTATCTTCGTTAATTAATTTTGCTACAACCTTTACAGCCTCTTCTACAGAACCCTGGGTATCATAAGTAACCACTTCTCCCGGCACTCCGTTAAAGCCGCCGTTTTCATTTACATAATCAACTGCCATTTCTATGGCATTTTTTGCCTCCTGACCATAGGCTGCACTTGCGCCCGACAGCGGCTGGAACACGCCAATCTTAAAGGTCTCTTTGCTTGATGCAGTTTCCTCCTTATCACTTGCTGCTTCGCTGCCTTCCTCCTGACTGCTGTTGCTGTCACTGCTGGGTGCCTGGCTGCTGTTTTTGCATGCTGTCATTGACAGTACCATAGCAGCCGTTAACAATAATGCTACCATTTTCTTCTTCATATACTACTTTCCTCCTTAATTTTCGTTTTGTAACAAATTAATCCAATGTCTCCATTCGAGAATATACAGATTCCAGATACCGGCAGCTCTTTATAATATCCTCTCTAAGCGATCGGCAGACTCTTCCCTCAATGGAAACCGTTCCTTCATAGGAAATCGCCTTCAAAAGCTGAAACACCTGATAAAAATCAATTCCTCCAAAGCCTGGAAAATAGCGGTTATTATCTGATATATGAATGTTGCGGTAAAGATTGCTATGCCCGACTATTGCCGCTGCCATGCTTGTCTCTTCCATATTCATATGATAAATATCCGGCAGTACTCTCCAGACGGTGCCTGCAAGCTCTGCAGCCTCCCTCACTGTATGAACAATCCCTGAATCATAATGGTTTGTTGCCTCCAGATACAGATTTACTTTTGTATCCTCGATACGTTCACTGATCTCACGGATAGATTTTTTAAGCTGCGAAACTGCTGCATCGGCTCCCCCCTTAATATAACCGCATATCAAATCACAGCCCATTTTCTCCGCAAAGGGAACCAATGTCTGACACATCACATCTACGGTCTTTTTCCGCACTTTTTCTTTCAAGCTTCCCAGAGAAAGTCCCTCCTGCTTCGCATATACACCAGTTGCAAGCATGGTCATTTTCAGATCATACTGTGAAAGAAATCGGCTAAGCATATCCGGCGAAACACCTTCAAAATCCGTCACATTCAGTTCCACACCATAAAAGCCCAAAGACTGCAGAAGCTCCATTGTTTTTATAAAATCCCCATCCTTCAAAGATGAGGGCATATTGAGCTGGATACACAGAGGAAAAATATGCTTTTTCATACCAGTTCCAATTCCTTTCTTACATGGATTACAAAGCCGCTATTATACAATAAACTTAAATCCACCTTGCAGATTCTTTATTTGATTGATAGGTTTCCAATGGTGACCATCCTGTTTCCATAAATTGCGACAGCATCTTCTGCATAACACCAAAGGTAATAAATTCCTGAGGATTCATCCCATCTATTTCATACGCCCGTACAAATTCAGGAATTTGGAGAAGCTTTTCCATAATGTCATCCGCCACCGGCTCATTGATATGCTCCTTACATTCAGGGTTCGCCTCCAGAACCATATCCTGCACACGTGTTGTCATGCTGAAGATTACTTTACCGCCTGACAGGGCCGTCAAGTGGTGAGCTCCTCTTAAGCCGGCCGGCATAATTACCGCATGACAGCCTTTTTCCTGAAAGATCTGATAGGAACGCTTGGCAATTGCTATACCTGCACTCTTAATGATTCTTTCATCCAGATCAAGCTTCATATCCATCGCCACATCCCGCAGGTAATCGTCGATACGCCCTACCTGCTGTACCGCTATGCAGGGAGCTGTTTTTATCCCCTTTTCTATAGCCCGTTTTCTTCCCCTTTCATAAGCCTCTGCCACTGCCAATGCCTGGGAGACAGATACGTTCAGGGTCGCACAAATCGGAATTCCTTCTGCCGCAATCTGCTCCATTACCTGGATTCCGGCGGCGGTTGCCGGCAGCTTAATCGCAATATTGGGTGCCCAGGCCCGATATCTTCTTGCCTGTGCAAGCATTCCTTCATAGTCTCCGGCTCTTCCCGGATTTAATTGTCCCAAAGCATAGCCATGTTCCCCATTGGTTGCCAGATAAATGTCATACACTTTGCTTGCAGCATGGGTCGCAACCAGCTTAAGCAATGCCTCCGCACGCTCCTCAAAATCCAGCTCCTGGGAAACCTTATTTACCTCTGCCTCCCAAAACTCCGGCTGCATACGAAAGGTCCGAAATGTAAGCACTGGATTTGTTGTCACTCCCATTGCATGTCTTTTAAGCGCAAGGTCAATTTCGTCCGGATTTCCGGAATCATGCCACCATCTGGTAGGCGTTTCTCTCTGCAGCCAATCAAAATATGTTGTGTTCATTTTATCTCTTCCTTTCCTTCACAGTACATTTCCCTGCCGGCAGATACTCAGGCGCTCATATATTCCTTTAGTTCCTCATAAGTCTGTATAAACGAATTCAGTGTGGCTGTTACAGGCCCATAGGTATCAAACTCTTCCTCCGACATGCCTTCCAGCTCATATGCTTTTTTAAAGGTCTCACTTTTCTTAAGCCGGCTTATGAGTTCTTCCGGCGGCTTCTCCTGTACCATCGGCTGATAGCACTGTTCCTGAGCATCATAATCCGCCCATTTATCAGGGAATGAAGAAATAACAATTTCAGATTCTCTGTCTTTCGTCAATGAAGCCTCAAAATTCCATGCTCCGCGCAGAGAGGCCACTAAAATGTTGGTCTTATCCAATCTGTTTTTCAATAAAACATTGTGATAAATCTGATAGGTTACTGCCCGGCTGGCCCCTCTCGCAGTTACAGCCGCATCCGAAACCCCTGCCTTTTCCAGTTCCTCTTCTACAGGTCCGTCCAGGCGCCCTGCCATCATTACAACAAAGGAACGCTCTGCACATCCTTCCTGAATACGCTTCGCAAAAGCATAACTCTGAGCTGCACTGAAATTCACAGTAATCGTAACACCTATTCCCAGCCTGCTGACTTCTTCTACCGTCTCCAGAGCCGCCTTTGTGCCCGGTACCTTGAAAAGCACATTCGGCCGGCCGCCTAATTTTTTCTGCATATGCGAATAGGCAAACAGAATCTCTTGGGTCATGGCCTTACTGTCACGATAGCTGCAGGGATTCACTTGATAATGAACATACCCTGCTCTGTGTCCGCTTCGTTCAAATACAGCGTAGAGGGCCCGGCAGTTATTCAGTACAACCTCCATGGTCAATCTGGATATGCGGTTCTCCACAGGCTCGTCCTTGTAATCTGCACAGATGCGATTGCGAATTTTATCGTAAACATCTGCCTTTTCTTTTCGTGCCATATTTACAATCGGCGGGTTTGTGGTAACAAACATAGCTCCCCGGCGCATAGCCTTCATAATGCCCAGACCATTATCATTTCCCCAACGCACCGCCAGTTCTTTTGTATCCCCAAGCTCTGTAAGTTTTATTAAGCTGCTTGTCTTAAGGCTTTTTATCTCTTCCTCTGCTGTCTTTAAAAGTTCTGTCTCTCCCCATTTTCTCAGCAGGGCAAGGAATTTTTCTGCCTCCTTATGGGCTGCTGCTTCACATTCACTGGTGTATCCCGAAATATAATGAACCATGTAGGAGCTCAAATCCATAGCTATTTCCGCTGTCATATAGGCATCCCTCTCATATTCCAGCAATTTTCTGACCAGCGATGCCTCCTTGGGAAATGAAGCCGCTGTAGATTGGAAAAACAGCCGATTGCGTAAAGAAATTTGTTTTTTATCCATCATATTAGACCTCTCAGCAAATTTATCTTTCTATTTTATTAACCACGTTAATGGGCTCTTGCTTCTGAAATGCCTTAAGATTCTCTACAGCACAATCCATAATACGCTGCCTGCTCTCCTTGGGCGCCCATGAGATGTGCGGTGTTATAATACAATTCTTTGCTTTCAGCAGAGGATTATTCTCCCGAATCGGCTCTGTATATACCACATCCAAACCGGCAGCTGCCATCTTTCCGCTGTTCAGTGCATCTGCCACATCTTCTTCCACAATCAGCTGTCCGCGGGCATTGTTGATTAAGATAACTCCATCCTTCATCTTGGAGATATTTTCTTTGTTTATCATTCCCGTATTCTCTGGTGTAAGATTGCAGTGAAGCGTTATGACGTCTGAATGTGCAAATAATGTATCCAGATCTACATAATCCCCAATCTCTTTGCCGGAAGCATTTGGATAAACGTCATAGGCTAATACCTTCATGCCCAATGCCTTTGCAACACGCCCCTCTGCCTGACCAATCCGGCCAAATCCTATAATCCCCATTGTCTTTCCCTCAAGCTCGATTAAAGGATAATTCCAATAGCACCAATCCTTACAATTTGCCCATTCGCCTGCATGAACAGAATCATTGTGATGGCCAATGTGATGACAAATCTCCAACAACAGTGCAATGGAAAACTGACTGACGGATGCCGTGCCGTAGGACGGTACATTGGTTACCGGGATCCCCTTTTCTGCTGCGTAGTTGTAATCAATACAGTTATAGCCTGTAGCCAGCGCACTGATAAACTTAATGCCCGGGCATGCATCTATAACCTTTTTGGTAATAGGTGTTTTATTTGTATAAACAACCTCTGCATCTCCGATTCGGTCAATAATCTCCTGTTCGTCGGTAATGCTTGTGCGATCATATACAGTTAAATCTCCCAGCTTCTCCAACTCTCCCCAGCTCAGATCGCCTGGATTTTCTGTATAGCCATCCAATACTACAATTTTCATATAACAGTTCCTCCTACTAAAAGTTCCTAATAATTCTCTCAACACATCCTTATCTGTTTGGACTGCTGTCTTTAATCATCCAGCAAAGCCCATGCATGATTTAATACCCGCTTTGTATTTGCCAGAATAATATCTGCTTCCTCATCCTCAAAGGGCGATACTTCCATAGACAGTACCATGGGATCTGCAGCATTAAAAAATCCTTCTTCCTTAAGTACTCTTAAGTAATCTAACAGCTCTTCCATATCATTGGCGCTGTTGGGAAATCCAAAGCGCTGATGCTTGTCGCCGTAGCCCGCACACTCCTTCTTGGCTACTGCATTTCCAAAATGCAGATGTGTGATATAAGGTCTGAGAGTCCGGACAACAAACTGCGACTTCTCATAGGTGATTGGGAAATGGCTAAGATCTGCCAGCAATCCAAAATTATTATGTGTAATTCTCATGTCTGCCGCAAACCTTGCAGCCAAAGGAGCCGGGCCGATCAGTGCTGCTTTGTCAATATCAAAGTCAAAAACCTCTAATTCTACGTTCATTCCTTTTGATGCCGCATAAGTGCAGATATTGCGGGTTGTCTTGAGAAGCTGTGCATATGCCTGTTCTTTTGTGTCTTCTGCCCACTTCCCGGACAAAAAAGCAATCCCCTTTGCTCCCAGATATTCTGCTTCGTCAATGGCTTCAATCAATGTTGCCTCTGCTTTTGCCCGTCCAGCTTCATCCAGATCATTTGGATTCAGCTTTGGTCCCAGCAGACGCGGCTGCGCTCCATAACATACCTTCAAATGGGACTGTTCCAATAACTTTCTGCATGCTGTCCGCGATGCATCATCCGGACACCTGCATACCTCAACTGCATCAAAATAGTCGTCTTCAGCAATTCGCCGAATGACCTCTTCCTGCGGCATTCCAGGATATGACATCCATGTGATTGTTCCAATCTTAAAATACTTATGAATGGATTCCTTCATTTTTATATTCCCTTCTTTTAGTTTCAATAATTGAAATTAAATTTCATTTATTGTGTTTTTATATTAGCACACTCGTTTCCAATCCGCAATATGTAATATCATCAAAAAATACAGTTATTTTTTTGTGCATTTTTCACACAATTTTTTTACCGAAACTAAACGAAGGGCAATACAGGCTTTGAATTTACATGCGTTTCTGTCTGCTCACTGCCAGAGAAGTCAAAAAAACTGCCGAATTCTTATTCAGAATTCGACAGTTTTTTGGTTTAATCCTTTTACTAAACATTTAGATAGCTGATACCTATAACGTTGGAGAGCTCCTTTGAGATTTCTTTTAAATATTCCAATTTAGATTCAATCACCTCTGATGTCATTCGGACCGTCGGCCCTGTAACACTGACCCCAGCAACAATTCTTCCGGAATCATTATAAACCGGATATGCAATACACCGCATACCTATCTCACTTTCTTCATCATCAATAGCATAGCCCCGGGCTT
This sequence comes from Candidatus Merdisoma sp. JLR.KK006, assembly GCF_036941035.1. Classification (NCBI taxonomy): domain Bacteria; kingdom Bacillati; phylum Bacillota; class Clostridia; order Lachnospirales; family Lachnospiraceae; genus Candidatus Merdisoma; species Candidatus Merdisoma sp. JLR.KK006. The sequence goes on from NZ_JAYMNS010000001.1 coordinate 288,502, forward strand.
TGACGTCCGCAAGCTCTTTCAGCAAATCCTCTTTTGTGCAGATTGTATTCTCTGTATATCGGTGAAGTCCCTTCTTTTCAATCAGCATGTCAAGCTCTTCCATTGTATACTGTGTCAGCATTAACTTTCCATTACCTGTACTGTGCATGGATACTGCATTTCCTACAAACTGCTGCCCCATAAGGATTCGATTCGCTGCGCTTGCTACATCTATGTAAACCATCATCATATTGCGCTCAACAGAAATACAGGTGGATTCTCCAAAATCATTGGAAAGCTGTACCAGAAATGGATGCGTGAATTTTTGTATCTCGATATTATTTTCATGAATATGAGCTATTCTGCAGAGCTTCAGCGTCAAAAAATACCGCATAGTTTCACTTTCCTGATCCACATATCCGCATTTCTGAAGAGAATTTAAAAAGCGCAGTGTAGTGGCTGTATTATATCCAAAATACTCTGCAATATCCATCAGACGTTTGGGCTCTTTACTTTCTGCCAGATACTCAATAATATTCAATGCTTTTTCAGATGATTGATTATATGATGTCATGTCAGTTTCTTTTTTTACTTTTCCCCTCATTTTCCCCCTATGAATCTGGATGAATTTTCCAGTTCTTTCGCTTAATCTTTTTGAACATGTTCATATATAGTATAGCAAACAGCTCTGTGAAAATAAAGAAAAAGTTCTGATACATTACTCCGAAATCTGAAAATGCTGATAATCCTTAAGGCTCCGCCAATCTCCACCCCAGGTAAAGCCCCGTTCCGAAAATAGCTGCCAGCACAGATCCCCATCCTTTCCAATCTTGTGGGGAAAATCCGCCTCCCGATCTGCGTAAGGTTCGCTGCCCTCCGGTGAAATATGCTCCACGCCGTCCGGATAGGTTACATAAGGGTTGTAGAAAGGATTGATGTCAATAGCCAGCCCATATGCATGCCGGGAAAGGGTCTTGCTCCCCTCTACCACACGATAGTTAAAAGCCGATGTATTATTATCTAAAATAGAGGCATGATCATCCCCGTCATAATCATCAATTAGCCGCATCTTTTCAATCTGATACCCATTTTCATAGAGGATTTGAAAAATCTCCAGAATGGATTCCGCAATGGATTCATGAACCACCAGCTCCCCCACATGGGTCTGTTCATCGAAGCCTGCATACAAAAGCCGCAGATACCGCAGATCCTCCAATGCAATATCATCATTTTCCACATAGGAAACGCCGTTCATCCTGGCAAATACCTCCTCCGGAATCTCCTGTGCATAAAAAAGCTTTGAAGCCTCTTCCGGCGTAAGCGCCTGCTCCACAATCGTTCCGGACATACAGGTCAGGTAATCCGGCACTTCTTCCTCCGATTTAAGCATATCTGTCTGGCTGTCATTTTCGGGAGTTTCTGCATCTGACTTTTCTTTTGTATTCTGCTGCTCCTCAACTCTCCAGGCTTCCAGCTCCTCCAAGCCTGCATCCTCCCGATTGTCTGTCTGCTCCTGTTCTGGCTCCCTGTCATCCATATGATTTTCTTTCACGCATCCGCTTAACAGGCAAATAGTCATTCCTATAATAGAAATGACCATTTTGATAGAATTATTCCACTTCATCTGTTTCACAAAGCATTCTCCTATTTATCCCTTATGCCTTTGCCGCAATGTATCCCTGCGCTTTCAAAAACTCCGCACAGAGAACGGAGCCTCCGGCCGCACCGCGAACCGTGTTGTGGGAAAGGCCCACAAACTTCCAGTCATAGACATGATCCTCCCGGATTCTTCCGATAGAGATGCCCATGCCTTTCTCAAAGTCCACATCCAGCTTCACCTGGGGGCGGTTATCCTCCTCCATATACTGAATAAACTGCTTCGGTGCGCTGGGAAGCTCTAATTCCTGGGGCAGTCCCCGATAATTACGAAGCTTCTCTATAAGCTGTTCCTTTGTTACCTTTTTGCGGAACTTCACAAATACGGCCGCTGTATGACCGTTCAGCACGGGAACTCGAATGCACTGACAGGTGATTACCGGCTCTTTGGCAAGCTTGATCTCGCCGTCTTCACAGGTTCCTAAGACACGTAAGGGCTCCTTCTCGCTCTTCTCTTCTTCGCCGCCAATGTAAGGAATCACATTCTCCACCATTTCCGGCCAATCCTTAAAGGTCTTTCCGGCGCCGGAAATCGCCTGATAAGTAGTTGCCACTACCTCATAAGGCTCAAACTCCTCCCATGCTTTCAGCGCAGGTGTGTAGGACTGAATGGAACAGTTGGGCTTTACAGCAATAAAACCTCTCTTTGTTCCCAGACGCTTTTTCTGCTCCTCAATAATCTTCACATGCTCCGGGTTAATCTCCGGAATAATCATCGGTACATCCGGTGTCCAGCGGTGAGCACTGTTGTTGGAAACAACCGGTGTCTCGGTCTTTGCGTAAGCTTCCTCAATGGCACGAATCTCATCCTTAGTCATGTCCACGGCACTGAACACAAAGTCCACCTCTGCGGCAACCTTTTCCACTTCATTTACATTCATAACTACAAGCTTCTTCACAGCCTCCGGCATAGGCGTAGTCATCTTCCAGCGGCCGCCTACTGCTTCCTCATAGGTTTTTCCTGCGCTTCTTTCGCTTGCTGCTATGGCAACAACCTCAAACCAGGGATGGTTCTCCAGCAGGGAAATAAACCGCTGTCCCACCATTCCCGTACCTCCTAAGATTCCAACTCTTAATCTGTCACTCATTTTTCATACTCTCCTCTTTTTCCTCTGATGTGCGGCTTTTGGGAATCCGTAACCGTTCGACCGGCGAAGCTTGCCTTTCCTTAATACTGCCGCCTTTTCTATTGTTATGTATGATAACTTTTTATGTATCCTAACGCATTTTATAAGAAAATGCAAGTATTTATTTCCCTTAAGCTTCCGGCACCCTTTAAGCCAATGATGGATTGATTCATTGGCTTAAGCTCTGACAACAGCTTCTCACCATACAGCGTTTCCTCTCGCAGGCGATTCCATATTTGAGAATAGCAGTCATCCCATCCTCAAGAAGCCTCTCCTCATAGCCTTTCTTTTCTATCTGCTCCAATGCTTCCCTGCATCCCGTTTCCAGGCTGCTCTTATCCGGATATTTCACCTCAATCACAATTCCTATCTCGTCGTCCTCTATTTCAATCAGAATATCACTGAACCTGTCCCCTGATTCCGCATTGGAACGGATATCCCACTCTTCACGATGACTCAGCAGTCCCAGCAGGACGCCGTGATAAAAATTTTCCTTTTTTTCCTTTCGCACACTTGTGTCACGGATGCTGATGGTTTTCTTTAAAAATGCGGTAAACAGTGCTTCAATGGTTTCCGTTTCGCCTTTTAAAAATGCATCGCAAAATTCGTCCAGCTTCGGCGTATCCTTTCTGACCTCCTCCTGTATCCATTCCATCACCTGCTCAATAAAAATCTGCCGGATTTCCAGATTCGGAATTGTCAGTCCGTATGCCCTGTCTCCCTCTTCCTCCCCACACTTGGTCAAATAACCTGTAGTAAAAAGCACGCTCCAGAGATTATCAATACTATTATACATATCACGATAGGTTAATTCCTCATTGAGCTTTTTGACAACGGTTCCCCCCTCAATCAATTTCTCAATCTCCCGCCTTACTCCGCCCTTTGCCATCTTAAGAAATCTGCGGATAATATCATTTCCACTGCTGTTAATCCAGTAGGCTTTTGGGGATGCAGAAGGGTCAGCCCGAAGCAAATCCACATAATTGATCACATCCCAGGGGCAGTATACGTCCGAATTTCCAAAACGGTAGCCGTCATACCATTCCTTTATCAATTCATATTTGTCCTCAAGCCCATAAAATCTCAGCATTTCCTGAACTTCCCAATCTAAAAGTCCGAAATATTCATCAAACCGGACATCCGTAATAGTCAGAACTTTAAGATTATTAAGACCCGTAAAAATACTTTCTTTTGCAATTCGAAGGCAGCCTGTCAGCACGGCAAACAGCAGATTGTCATTGGTTTTTAAGCTATGGCTGAACATTTTTCGTATCATTGCCACCATTTCATCATAATACCCAAAATGCTGAGCCTTGTCCAAGGGAACATCATATTCATCAATCAGAAGAATCACTTTTTGCCCGTAATGCTTCCTTAGAAGCTGTGTGAGCGTAAATAAGCTGCTTCCCAGCACACCATCGGACATAATAAAATGCTGAGCGCCGCTGGTATCTACTTGCACCAATTGTTTATATTGCGATTTCTCTAACTCCGAAAGCTGCTCACTTTCTGACAAAAAGGAAAAACGAAGAGCCTCGCAGCCAATAATGGAGCACAGCATCTCCCTGGCTCCCTCGTAATTCATAGCATCCGCATCCTTCAGACTGATCGAAATAACAGGAAATTTCCCCATATACTCCTGACAGAGCCCCTTTTCCTCTCCTATGGCAAGCCCGTCAAAAAGACTGCTGTCACAGCCATACTCAAAGAAATATTTAAGCATATTCATATTCAGGGACTTCCCAAATCTTCTTGGACGGGTAAACAGATTGACCTGCGCCCAGTTCTTTAACAGATCTCTTATGAGCCCTGTTTTATCTATATAGTAAAAGCCCTCTTTACGCATTGTTTCAAAATTTTCAATACCAATGGGTAATTTTTTTGTCATTTCCATACCCTGCTCACTTCCTTACCACATCTGATGGCAGATTCTAAATCCTTTTGCTTCAGTTTCATTTTAACAGATATCAAAAGAAGTTCAAAGGGCTTGATGAAACTTTCCATTCCTTTTTGTTTTTCCCTTTGTCTCACTCCCTATAGCTTACAATCGGGTAATCACCTTAGCCGGACACTTCTCCACGCATTTCTCGCATCCTACGCACTTATCATAATCAATATGGGCCAGATTGCCCTCCACCAAAATGGCTTCCGCCTCACACTGCTTTGTACAAAGCTTACAGCCAATGCAGCCTGCTGCACAGGCTTTCTTTACCTCCGGCCCCCTTGCATGACTGGAGCAGGCAACGGCGGCTTTCCCATCGCTGCGGATCAGTTCAATCAGATTCTTGGGACACACAGACACACAGCGGCCGCAACCGGTGCATTTCTCCGGATCCACCACCGCTGCGCCGTCCTTCACATGGATTGCGTCAAAAGCGCAGGCTTCCACACAGGAGCCAAATCCCAGACAGCCGTAATCACATTGCCAGACAGAAAGCCCGGACAGAACTGCAGAGCGGCAGTCCTGAATGCCCACATAGTTGCATTTCACCGATGTCTTATCACAGCTTCCCGCACAGCGGACAAAGGCTCTTTTCTTCACGGACTGCACCGCATCCACACCCATAATTGCGCTAATCTCCTGAATAGCCGTTTCATTGCAGACAGGACAGACATTCACGTCCGCCTCACCGCTTACAATTGCCGCTGCCGCAGCATCACAACCGGCCTGGCCGCAGCCGCCGCAGTTATTTCCAGGAAGACACGCACGCACCCTTGCCTCCCGCTCATCAACCTCCACATAAAACTTTTTTCCGGCGGCCACCAGAGCAGCCCCGATCAAAAGTCCAATCACTCCCACAATGAGCGTTGCTATTACAATTCCATTCATATATGTTCCTTTCTATTCCAGTTCCGCAGAACTTGTACGGTGCATTTTTATCTAGAAGGATTTCCGACCACCAAAGACCGGTGTTCGTAAATTTTTCTATGCACCGCACAAATTCTGCTGTTTTTATAAGATTAGTACCGCAGAACTTGTACAGTACATTTTTACTACTCTCTCTACTAAAATGACAAGTTTCCAAATCCCATAAACGCAATCGCCATCAATACCGCACAGAGCAGCACGATAGGCGCTCCCCGCAAGGGCGCCGGGATTGCGTCCTCGTCAATCCGCTCCCGGATGCCTGCCAGCAGTACAATGGCAACCGTGTAACCCACCGCTGTGCCAAAACCTGCCAGAACGCTTTCCAGCAGATTATAGCCGTTCTGCACATTGGTTAAAGCCACGCCAAGAACTGCGCAGTTAGTCGTAATCAGAGGCAGATAGATTCCAAGAGCCTGGTAAACCGCCCGTGAGGTCTTTTTCAAAAACATCTCCACCAACTGCACCAGCGCCGCAATCACCAGAATAAATACAATGGTCTTAAGATAAGTAAGGTTTAGGGGAGCCAGAACGAAATCATACAAAAGGCTCGCCACCGCAGAGGAAATGGTGATTACAAAAATAACGGCTCCTCCCAGGCTTGCGGAGGTTTTAATCTGCCTGGACACGCCCAAAAAGGAACAGATTCCCAGGAACTGGTTCAGCACCACATTATTAATCAGTGCCGTGGAAATTACAATCATAATCAGCGAAGTCATTTTCTAGCTCTCTCCTTCCTTTGTGTCACAGGACTTTGCACATGTGGCACAGCAGCCGTCACAGCCCTCAACCACCTTATTTGCCCTGGTATTTATATTCACCGCATTCATAATCATAATAATAATCATCAGCACCAGAAATGCCCCAGGCGCTTTGATAAAGATGGCAATGGGCGCATAGGACTTTGGCATCACTTCAAATCCAAAGGCGGTGCCTGCCCCCAGAAGCTCCCGAACAAGCCCTATCACAGTCAGGGCAATGGTAAAGCCAAGCCCCATTCCCACGCCGTCCATGGCGGAAAGCAGGGGCGGATTTTTGGACGCAAACGCCTCGGCTCTTCCCAAAATAATACAGTTCACCACAATCAGGGGAATATAGATTCCAAGAGCACTGTAAAGGGCCGGAACATAAGCCTCCGTTAAAAGCTCCACTACCGTAACCAGAGAAGCCACAATGACAATATAAGCCGGAAGCCGGACCTCATCGGGAATCACCTTCCGAAGAAGAGAAATCACCAGATTGGACACCACCAGCACCGCCAGAGTGGAAACACCCATTCCAAACCCATTTATCGCCGATGTAGTAACTGCCAGGGTCGGACACATGCCCAGCATCAGCACCAGAGCCGGATTTTCCTTTAAAATACCATTATAAACACGTTCCATACATGGTTTCATTTCTTTCCCCCCTTATTTGATATATTCTCCAAAGAAATCCAACGCCGCATTGACTGCATTTATAACCGCTCCTGATGAGGTGGAGGCGCCTGACACCGTATCAATCTCATTTTCTGCTGTGGAATCTCCTGCTTTGTTTAGGGTAAACCGTTCCACATTCACACCTGCAAACTGGCCTTTAAATGCCTCCTCATCACAGAGCATTCCCATGCCTGCCGTCTCATTCAGCTCCGTAAAGGCAATGCCGTTTATGGTTCCATCCGGCATAATTCCCACGGACAGCGTAATATTGCCGTCAAAACCGTCTCCGGTAGTTGCGCTTATCACATAGCCCACAGGAGAACCGCCGGCATCCACTCCAACCGCCACTTCATTGATATAGGCTTTGCCAAAGTCCGTGCCATAGACATTGCCCTCCAAGGCTTCAATAGCCTTATTTACTTCCTCATCATAAGTAAAGTCTGCCGCATCCGGACATACCTCCCGGTAAGAGGCTGCCTTTGCCGCCGCTTTTTGCTCCGCAATCTGATCCTCTGTCATCTCATACACACTGCTTAAACAAGCTCCTGCAATCAGGGTAATCGCACAGAGAATTATGGCTGACTTTGGAATTCCCTTTTTTCCCTTTGTCTGCTTGCGAAGACCAAAGGGCACAGGAACGGAAATCTCATCAATCAAGGGAACCGTCATATTTGCAATAATAATGGCATAGCTTGCGGAATCCGGCGCACTTCCATATACCCGGAAAATGGCGCTCAAAATACCTACCAGCGCACCGAAAATCAACTGCCCTGTGGACGTCACCGGGCTGGTCACCGGATCTGTCGCCATAAAAAGCGCCCCCATCATAATGCCGCCGGACACCAGATGCACCAAAACAAACTCTAAGTCCAGTCCACGTCCTCCGAACAGTAGCAGAAAGATGGAGAAAGACAACAGAGTTGCCAATGGAATCTCGTATGTAATTGCCCTGACCGCCAGCAGATAGATCCCGCCAATACACAGGGCCAGAATCGAACTTCCAATTACACCGTTGCCAACGCCTAAAAATGCGTCCATGGCATTCACCGCCTGCCCGGATGCCAAAGCCTCTAAGGGCGTTGCCGAACTCATTCCGTCTAAAGAAAAGTCAGCCACAACACCGCTGAAAGAAATCAGCAGAAAGCATCTTCCGGCCAGAGCCGGGTTCATAAAATTATGTCCAAGACCTCCAAAGAAGCATTTTGCAAATAAAATCGCAAAGAAGCTTCCCATGCAGGGCACATAAAGGGGTACGTATGCCGGAAGACATAAGGCTAGCAGAAGCCCCGTCACAACCGCACTTCCGTCCGTAACCGTATTGGGCCTTTTGGTAATCCAGTCAAAGATAAATTCCGTCAAAACGGCAGATAAAACAGAAAGCCCAATCACCAGAAATGCCCCTGTTCCATATCTGTAGATGCCAAAAACTGCAGCAGGCATCAAAGATAAAATCACCTGACCCATGGCGCTGCTCGTAGTCAGCTTGTTTCTTACATGGGGACTGGAAGAAACATTATATAATTCATTCATACTTTTATCCTCTCTATTCCAGTTCCGCAGAACTTATCCAATGCATCTCTACTAAGAAGAATTTCCGGCCGCCTAACCTTGCGTCCGTAAATCCTTCTATGCATTGTTCAAGTTCTGCTGATTTTTCTATTCCAGTTCCGCAGAACTTGTTCAGTGCATCCTTACCAAGAAGAATTTCCGGCCGCCTAACCCTGCGTCCGTAAATCCTTCTATGCACTGTACTAGTTCTGCTGATTTTTATTTTCTCTTAGCCGCCATTATCTCAGCCTTCGCCTGCTTAAACAGCTGCATCAAAGGCCGCTTTGCCGGACAAATGTAAGTACAGGAACCGCAGGCAATGCACTCCAGACCGTACAGCTTCTTCTCATACCGCTCGTAATTCTTCTTCTCTGCCGCAGCTGCCATCATCTGAGGGGTCAGCCCCAAAGGACAGACCTGATTACAGCGCCCGCACCGCAGACAGGCGGTCTGTTGCTTTTGCGCCTCCGCCACCGGATCCGCAGACAGAACTGTCAGAGCATTATTATTTTTACAAATGGGCACATCCAGGGAAGAAAGCGCAATCCCCATCATTGGGCCGCCGCAAAGGATCTTGTCTGCCTTTACACCTTCTTTGAAGCCCCCGGCTTCCTCCAAGACCTCCAAAAAGCTGGTTCCAATCCGCACCATAAGATTGCATGGATTCTTCACAGCGTCTCCCGACACCGTAAAGCCTCTCTCCATAATCGGCTCTGATCTGCTCACCGCCTGATATATAGCATAGACCGTAGCCACATTGTCCACAACGCAGCCTGCGTCCGCCGGAAGCATCCCAAGCTTCAGATGCCTTCCCGCTGCCACACTGATGATAGAACGCTCGCCGCCCTGAGGATACTTGGTATGAACTGCCTGCACACGCACTTTTCCTTCTCCTGCGCATGCCTGCTCCATGGCTTTCATGGCCTCCGGCTTATTTTCCTCAATGATAATTACACCCTCCGCCTTGGGGAACAGCCGCAGCATAATCTTAAGACCTCCCACGATCTCTCTGCTCTTGGTACGCATAAGCTGATCGTCACAGGTGATATAAGGCTCACATTCCGCCCCGTTTGCAATCACATATTCGATCTCCTCCGGATTCTTCGGCGCAAGCTTTACATGGGTGGGAAAGCCTGCTCCCCCCAGTCCGATGATTCCGGCAGCCTTAATCTTGTCAAGAATCTCCTGACTGCCAAGCTTGGCAGCATCCGTCTCCTTACCGATGCCCTCTGCCAATGTGTAGTTTCCGTCATTCTCCACCACAATGCAGGGAACCGATGCCCCCGCAACGGTCCTGCGGTTCTCCACCGCCTTCACCTTACCGGAACAGGAGCTGACAATATTGGCTGATACAAAGCCGTCTGCTTCCGCAAGAATCTGGCCCGCAAGAATCGTATCTCCCTTTTGCACCACCGGCTTTGCAGGCTTTCCGATATGCTGATTCAGCGGAAAAATCAAGTCCCCCTTTGGGAGGTATGTACGATAGGATGCATCCCTGGCCAATTCCTTTCCGTCTGCCGGATGCACACCTCCCTGAAATGTTTTACTTAACATAAACACTCTTCCCTTTCTGCTGCTATTTTTACTGCTATTACTTCATAACCAACAACTCAGCCAAAAAACTCCCAGCCTGTTATAACTGCCGGCGCGCTGACAAGCCGGTTACTATTTCATTTATTTACCACTTTGCCACACTTGTGTATCAAAATTCATTACTATATTCATTTAACGAAGGATCAGCACACAAGCCGCTGAGCATCCGCCACCGTCCGCACGCCGCAGAGCCGGATGCCTTCCACTGCTCCAATCTGCTCCCGGCAGACCTCCGGCAAAATAATGGTAGTAAAGCCCAGCTTCTTTGCCTCCTGTACACGCTGTCCGGCCTGACTGACTGCCCGAACCTCGCCGCTTAAGCCTACTTCCCCAAAAGCAAGCACCCTCTCGTCAATGGGCCGATCTTTATAACTGGAAATCACCGCCAGCACCACCCCCAGATCAATGGCAGGTTCATTGATCCGGATTCCCCCTGCAATATTCACATAGACATCACTGTTGGAAAGGCGCAGATTCAGTCTCTTTTCCAGCACAGCCAGCAGCAAATTCACCCGGTTATAGTCCATTCCGGCCGCTGTCCTTCTGGGCACAGCCAAGGTGCTGTGGCAGACAAGAGCCTGAATCTCTAATAAAATAGGACGGGTTCCCTCCATAGAACAGGCCACCACAGATCCGGATGCCTCCTCCGGTCTGCCGTTCAGCATATATTCAGAGGGATTCTCCACTTCAATCAAACCGTTTTCACGCATCTCAAAGACACCAATCTCATTGGTGGATCCAAAACGATTCTTTACCCCCCGAAGAATCCGGTAGGAAGCATGGCGATCCCCCTCAAAATACAGCACAGTATCCACCATATGCTCCAAGACTCTCGGCCCGGCCACTGTTCCCTCCTTAGTCACATGTCCCACAATAAAAATCGTAATTCCCAAGCCCTTTGCCAACTGCATCAGCACAGAGGTAGCCTCCCGAACCTGAGACACACTGCCGGGAGCCGAACTGACTTCTTCATGATACATGGTCTGGATCGAGTCTATAATCACTGCCTCCGGCTTCTGCTCCCGGATCGTTTCACGGATCAACTCCAGATTCGTCTCACAAAGCAGACGTAAATGATCGGAAAAGGTGCCGATCCGGGATGCACGCAGCTTAATCTGCTTTAAGGATTCCTCCCCGGAAATATACAGCACCTCTCTTCGATCCTCCGAAAGCTTCTGACAGACCTGCAAAAGCAGGGTGGACTTTCCGATTCCCGGATCTCCGCCCACCAAAACCAGGGAGCCGGGCACAATGCCGCCTCCTAATACTCTGTCCAGTTCTCCCATATGGGTGGTCATCCGTTCTTCTTCTGCCGTATCAATAGAAGAAAGGCAGACCGCACCCACGGCTGCCCTTTCTTTTTGTATCCTTCGGACACTTGTTTTTTCAATCGTTTCTTCTACAAAGGTATTCCACTGCCTGCATCCCGGACACTGGCCCATCCACTTGGCCGACTCATGCCCGCAGTTCTGACAGAAGAATACGGTAGTTTTTCCCTTTGCCATCCTTTTTCCTATGCTTGTGCTTTTACAGCCTTCACACTCACGTTCTCTTTGCCCCCAAGTTCCACACTCAGAACCAGCTTGCCGCCCCGGCCTGTCTTGATCCGGCCGGACTCGTGTCCGTCTACTTCTGTCAGGTATTCCGTATCTTCTTCCATTCCCAAGGTAATCTGGGCATCCTCCGGACCGCTCACCTGAAATTCCACACCGTCGGCCGATACCTGAAAGTTCTGTACTGCTGTACCCGGCACAGACTCATAGACAAAGAGATCGTTGCGCTCCAGCTTTGTGATTTCCTTAAAGGTCTTTACTTTATACAAATCACCCTGGTGATTAAAATCCTTCAGCTTGGTCTTCGATGCCAGCTCATAATCCCCAAAGCTGATGCTTCCATCTGCTTCCACACGTATCAATTCTTTTACTGCTGCCATTTCTTTTGTCCTCCCAATCGGAATTCGTTATAAATCGATTATTGATATTTTAATTATAAACCATCCTGCCTTTCATTTCCAGTTCTTTTATAAAAACTTTATGTTTCCTTTCTGCATGGTGACTGTCACTTCACTGTTACGCTTTACCTGTCCGGCCAGTATCTCATCTGCCAGGGCATCCTCAATCTTTGTCTGAATGGCCCGTTTCAGGGGACGTGCTCCATACTTCACATCATAGGCCGTCTCCACAATATGAGCCTTCACACTGTCACGTATCTTCAGACGAATCTCAAGCTGCTGCTCACAGCGTCTGGAAAGGTCTTTAAAGAGAATGGATACAATCTTCTTCATCTGCTCTTTGTTCAGGGCATGGAAGACGATGATCTCATCAATTCGGTTTAAAAACTCTGGCTTGAACATTCGCTTCACTTCCTCCATAACGCTGCCCTTCATAGCCTCATAGTTCTGCTTTTCATCCTCCACAGAGGCAAAGCCCAGACGCTTGGGCGAAATAATGGAGGTAGCCCCGGCATTGGAGGTCATAATAATGACTGTATTTTTGAAATCCACAGTTCTGCCCTGGGAATCTGTAATACGCCCGTCATCCAGTACCTGCAGCAAAATGTTAAAAACATCCGGGTGTGCCTTTTCAATCTCGTCAAACAGAATCACAGCATAAGGATTCCGGCGCACTTTCTCCGAGAGCTGTCCGCCGTCGTCATGTCCTACATATCCAGGAGGCGCTCCAATCAGCTTGGATACACTATGCTTTTCCATATACTCTGACATATCAACACGTATCATGGCCTCTTCCCGGCCAAACAGCACCTCCGCCAGAGCCTTGGACAGCTCTGTCTTTCCCACACCGGTAGGTCCGAGAAACAGGAAAGAACCAATGGGACGGCCTGGATCCTGCAGTCCTACACGGCCTCTGCGCACGGCCTTTGCAACTGCCGTCACAGCCTCTTCCTGAGCAATCACACGCTTATGGAGAATCGATTCCAGCTTCTTAAGGCGCTGTGTCTCTGATTCTGCCAGCTTGCTTACCGGAATCTTTGTCCAATCGGAAACAATTTGAGCAACCTCATTTTCCCCTACGGTCAGGGCCTTCCTTCTGGTGCTGCGGCTTGCTTTTGCCCGCTCCTTCTCAAGAAGCGCAATCACCCTGGAGCGTTCCTCCTGAAGCCCGGCTGCCTGCTCAAAATCCTGAGCCTTGATTGCATCCTCCACTTGTTCCAGAAGCTCTATGCTCTGATGCTCCAGTTCTGCCATGGAATCTATCTTTTTATAGCTGCCAAGGCGCACCTTTGCCGCTGCCTCATCCATCAAGTCAATTGCTTTATCCGGCAGGAAGCGATCATTGATATAACGTCTGGAAAGTTTGGCTGCTGCCTCCAAAGCTTCGTCGGTAATCACTACCTGATGATGACGCTCATAGCTTCTGCGGATTCCTTTTAAGATGGCAACCGTCTCTTCCTCGCTGGGCTCCTCCACAGTGATAGGCTGAAATCTTCTCTCCAGCGCTGCATCCTTCTCAATATACTTTCGGTATTCCTCCAATGTAGTGGCGCCGATCAATTGAAGCTCCCCTCTGGAAAGAGCAGGCTTTAAGATGTTGGAGGCATCCATAGCCCCTTCCGCCCCTCCGGCGCCGATCATGGTGTGAAGTTCATCCACAAACAACAGAACATTTCCTGCCTGCCGGACTTCATCCATCACTCTTTTGATCCGTTCCTCAAACTCTCCCCGGTACTTTGAGCCTGCAACCATGCCGGACAAGTCCAGGATCAGCAGGCGGCGCCCCTTTACGGAATCCGGAACGGTCCCCTCCGCAATTCGCTGAGCCAACCCTTCTACAATTGCAGTCTTTCCTACCCCAGGCTCTCCAATGAGACAGGGATTGTTCTTGGTTCTGCGGCTTAAGGTCTGTATCAGGCGGCGTATCTCATCCTCCCGGCCAATACAAGGCTCCAAGCGCTTCTCTCTGGCCAGCTCTGTCAGATCCCGGCTGTATTGATCCAGTGCCTGTGTTCCCCTTCCCTGGCCTTTCCCATTGCGGGCCATCTCCTCCCGATATTCCCTGCCGGTTCTTCCCATGGAATCCAAGAGAGATGCATAGAGTCCCTTTACATTTACATCCATGGTATTGAGCAGTCTGCTTCCCGTGCACTCCACGTCTTTCAGCATGGCAATCAATATATGCTCTGTTCCAATCTTCTGCTCCTTAAACTGGGCAGCTTCCCTTCCTGCCTCATCCAATACTTTTTTTGCTCTTGGGGTAAATCCGGGCCGCTCCTTCTGCTGGACTGTATGCTCAGGAGAAATCAGTTCCTGAATCAGCTGAAGAATCTTCTCTTCCTCTGCTTTTCGCTCTGTCAGTAGCTGAGAGGCTGCACAGCTCTTCTCCCGAAGCAGTCCCAGCAGAATGTGTTCTGTTCCCACATAATTCTGATTCAGCTCCCGGGAAATCTTCCCTGCCTCCTTTAAGGCTCTTTTTGCCTTTTCTGTATATGTTTCAAACATCAGCTAAACCTCCTATTTTAAGTTCCGCAGAATCTTGACAGCACACCTTTACCTAGAAGAATCTCCAGACACATTGCCATGTGCCTGTAAATTCTTCTGTGCGCTGACAAGCTTCTGCTGTTTAAGTTCCGCAGAATCTTGACAGCACACGAAACTTATTACAACGGGCGAGGTATGCACCTCGCCCGTATCCATTTCATTTTATCCCTATATCCCTAAATCTTCGAAATCCAGAATCTCAATATCCAGATCATCGTCGGCTTCTTCCTCTTTTTCCTCTGCAACGGGCTTAGCAGCCTTACTCTTGGGACTTTTCTTCTGCTTCTCTTTCGATGCCTCTTCTTCAATTTCCAGGACGGCACTCATGTCGATCTCGGGAAGCTCTTTGGTGGAAAACAGATCCTCTTCTTCTACTTCTTCCTCTTCATAGAAGTCATCCTCATCATCTTCTTCCTCATCGTCATAATAATCTCTTGCACGGGCCTCCTGAGCTTCTTCCTCGGCCCATTTCTTTCTGACTGCTACCAGAAGATCGTCAAAGTCACTGCCTTCTATTTCTGCCTCGTCCTCTTCTTCGTCTTCCTGAGCACGGCGCCGGAAAAGACCGCCTCTTTTCTTTCTGGGCTCTTCCTCATAATCGTCATCCTCATCATCCTCGTCTTCATCTTCGTCATCATCATAGTACTCATATTCTGCATTTCGAAGCTTCACTGACAGAACAATGACAATAATCAGCAGAATGCCGCTCAGCGCACCCAGGCCGATGATAATATAGAGACGCTGGCTTAAGGTTTTTGCATTTTCTTCCTTCACAAATGTCAATTCTTCCTGCAGAGATTCAATCATCCCCTCCGGCTCTCCTGAACCGCTGCCGGAAAATTGACCCATCTCTCGCTGGAAGGTTCCATCCTGAGGATCATAGTAAAACCAACCCTGATTTCCGCCTGCGTCTGAAGCCCAGACAAGATACAGCTCCCGGCCGCCGGTCAGACCCGCATCCACTACCCATGCGGTAAAGCTCTGCTCTCCTACCGGAATTGCAGTCTGAGACAAGGCATCTGCGGCCGGATAAGTCTCCGCCGGCTCCTGGATGGAATAGCCGCCTATCGATACGGCTCCGCCTTCCGCCCCTTCTTCCGGACTGCCCTCCTGTGAAGGTTCCTCCGTCTCGGAAACATTCACCATGTCAGAACGAATCCACCCGGACTTCTCAGCTCCCTCATGAGTGAAGGTTACACTATACCAAATCTGCCCGTCGCTGCCCGTTGTCTGATCTGAAATAGAAAGCTGTGTACCGGCAGAAAGCTTGCAGACCCGCTCCGAATTGGCATTGGCTTCTGTTCGTACATTTACATTATCACTGCGGACAGTTCCTGTCTGAGCCGCCCGTCCGGTTATTCCATACATCATCAGCATTACGCATACCGCACATGCTGCCGCCAATCCATAAAGTCTGCGGCTTCTTCGCTTCTGAGGCAGTACTTTCATATTCTTTCTCCTCCATATAGGTATCTTTTCGCTTTTTCTCTATATTTTGCGCATTCTGTAACTATTATAATCATAAAAAGTCGCCTTGTCAAATAGCATATGTAACCATTCCTGCCTAGAATAATAAAATACTAATATCAGGAATTTACCCAAGGAGATCGGAAACTATGTCCAATTATTACTATTTAAATGATATGAAGCCAGGTGAATCCGCTCGGATCCGGACCCTTACCGCCACAGGAGACACACGCCGCCGTCTTCTGGATCTGGGACTGGTGGAACAAACTTTAGTGAAATGTGTGGGAAAAAGTCCTTACGGCGACCCCCGCGCCTTCCTGATCCGTGGAGCCGTCATTGCCATCCGTTCTGCAGACGGCAGAGAAATTCTTATTGAAAAGCCATCCTCAAACCGAAAAGTCATTGCCCTTGCCGGAAATCCAAATGTAGGAAAGAGCACTCTCTTCAACAAGCTTACAGGAATGAAACAGCACACAGGGAACTGGCCGGGTAAAACCGTAGAAAATGCTCTTGGCATCTGCCGCAGCAAACGCCGTACCTACATACTTGCCGATCTGCCGGGAACCTATTCTCTTATGGCTCATTCTCCGGAAGAAGCCAAAGCCCGGGACTTTCTCTGCTCCGGAAAAGCAAATGCCGCCATCGTGGTCTGTGACGCTTCCTGCCTGGAACGGAATCTGAATCTGGTGCTTCAAACCATAGAATTGATTCCCAAAGTACTGGTCTGTGTCAATCTTATGGACGAAGCTGCCAAACATCACATTCAGATCGATCTGTCTGCCCTTTCCGAGTCTCTCGGTGTTCCCGTCATAGGCACCACTGCCAGAGACAGGCAGGGCCTTGATGCACTCCTTGATGCCCTGGATTCCCTGACTGATGCCTCCTTCGTATCTTCGGCCAGGCCCATTTCCTATCCTCCGCTCTTAGAATCTGTCCTGACCATTTTAGAGCCCGTAATCAAAGAAAAATCCTCAGGACAATTCCCTGCCCGCTGGCTTGCCCTTCGCCTTCTGGAGCACAGACTGAATCCAGAGAATCCGCTTCCCGCCCAGATTCCTTCCTGCCTATGCTCGGATCCTTCCGTCTGCCAGACTCTTGCCGAAACAGAGCAAATACTAAATGCCGCCGAAATCCGGGGAGACAATCTGTCCGATCTCATTACAACTGCACTCTTTCACCAGGCAGAAGCCCTATGCCGGACTGTTATTCAAAAAAAGAAAAACAACCTCCGCCGTAAGGAAGAGCAGCTGGATGCCCTTATTACAAGCAAACGGACTGGCTATCCCCTTATGCTTCTTTTACTTGCCGTCATATTCTGGCTCACCATCACAGGGGCAAATTATCCCTCCCGGCTGCTCTCAGATCTGTTCACTTCCCTGGAAGTCCCTCTGACCAGCCTCTTTGTACAGCTCCATGCCCCTGCCTGGCTCCATGGCCTTCTCATATCCGGCGCATACCGTGTTCTGGCCTGGGTAGTCTCCGTCATGCTTCCTCCGATGGCCATCTTCTTTCCTCTGTTCACTCTTCTGGAAGATGCCGGCCTCCTTCCCAGAATAGCCTACAACCTGGATCATGCCTTCCAGTGCTGCCATTCCTGCGGAAAACAGGGCCTTACTCTCTGTATGGGCTTCGGCTGCAATGCCGCCGGCGTGACAGGCTGTCGAATCATCGATTCCCCAAGAGAACGCCTCATTGCCATCCTGACCAACAGCTTTGTCCCCTGCAACGGACGTTTCCCTGCCATCATCGCCCTAATCACCATGTTCTTTGCAGGCACAGCAGGTACCCTGGCCGGCAGCCTCCTCTCCGCCCTCCTGCTCACCGGCGTAGTGCTTCTGGGGATTGCCGCCACCTTCCTGTCCTCCTGGCTGCTGTCACGAACCGTCTTAAAAGGAGTTCCCTCCTCCTTTACCCTGGAGCTGCCGCCCTACCGCCGCCCTCAGTTCGGTCCTGTCCTTGTGCGCTCCCTCTTAGATCGGACACTCTTTGTTCTGGGCCGGGCCGTCACTGCCGCCGCTCCAGCCGGCATCCTTATCTGGATCATGGCCAACCTCTCTTTCAGGGGCAGCAGCCTCCTTATGCTCTGTGCCTCCACCCTGGATCCCTTCGCCGCCCTCTTCGGACTGGACGGCGTCATCCTCATGGCTTTCCTCCTGGGGCTGCCAGCCAATGAAATCGTCCTCCCCATCATCCTCATGGCCTACCTGAACCAGAGTACCCTCACAGAACCCGGCAGCCTCCTGACCCTAAAAGCTCTCCTGACCGCCCAGGGCTGGACCTGTACCACCGCCGCCTGCACCATCCTTTTCACCCTGCTCCACTGGCCCTGCGCCACAACCCTCCTAACCATCCGCAAAGAAACCGGCAGCCTAAAATGGACACTCCTGGCCTTCCTCCTGCCCACGGCCTTCGGCCTCCTCCTCTGCCTCCTCACCGCCCAAGGAGCACGCCTGTTATTCTAACTCCCTCATATACCCACAGCCAAAACCAGGGCCCAGATCAGACTGAGCGCTTAGACTTTTCCGATATCCAGTGTACGCCTTTTCGAGACAGCTGTCTGATTCAAGCGGACGTTATCAATGAGACCAAACAGGCGAAGCCTGACAACCCCAAAAACCAACGTCCGATTGAAGCAGACAGATGTAACGAGAAATTGCGCACACAGGATACGGAAAAGCCTCAGCGCTCAGTCTGCTCCGGGTCCGTCCCCTCTATTCAGATCTCATCAATAGCCTTCCCAATATCACTCCTGCAATAAGCCTTCTCAAACTCCACCAGCTTCACCGCCTCATAAGCATTCCTCCGGGCGGTCTTAAGGTCAGCCCCAGCAGCCGTCACCCCCAGCACCCGTCCGCCGTTGGTAACAAACTGTCCGTCCGCCTTCTTTGTCCCTGCATGGAACACATAATACCCGTCCTTACCCTGAAACTTTTCCAATCCCCTGATGGGAAACCCCTTCTCATAAGCCACCGGATATCCGCCGGACGCCAAAACCACGCAAACCGCCGCATTATCCTCAAACTGCAGTTCAACCTGATCAAGCGTCCCATCCACGCATGCCTCAAAAACCTCTACAATATCATTCCTCATGCGGGGAAGCACCACCTGAGCCTCCGGATCGCCAAACCGGGCATTATACTCCAACACCCTGGGCCCCTTATCAGTCAGCATCAGTCCGAAGAAAATAACGCCCTTAAATTCCCGGCCCTCCGCCGCCATGGCATCCACTGTTGCCTGATAAATATGCTCCTTACAAAACTCATCCACTTCCTCCGTATAGAAGGGACTGGGCGAAAAAGTTCCCATGCCGCCCGTATTCAATCCCTGATCTCCGTCCAGAGCCCGTTTATGATCCTGGGCAGAAGTCATACACTTAATCGTCTTCCCGTCCACAAAGCTTAAAACCGATACCTCCCGCCCGGTCATAAACTCTTCAATCACCATGCGGTTACCGGCAGTTCCAAACTGCTTATCCTGCATAATCGTCTTCACGCCCTCTCTGGCTTCTTCCAGAGTATTGCAGATAAGCACACCTTTTCCGAGAGCCAGCCCGTCCGCCTTCAGCACAATGGGAAACGCTGCATGCTCCAGATACGCAAGCGCAGCCTCCGGGTTATCAAAGTTCTCGTAAGCCGCCGTAGGAATGCCATATTTTTTCATCAAATCCTTGGAAAATGCCTTAGATCCCTCCAATATAGCAGCATTCTTTCTGGGCCCGAAGATCCGCAGCCCTTCCCTTTCAAACACATCCACAATACCGCCTACCAGGGGATCGTCCATGCCTACCACAGTCAGATCAATCTCCTTTTCCTTTGCAAAGGCAGCCAGCTTCTCAAACTCCATAGCACCAATGGGCACACATTCTGCATATTCCTCAATGCCGGCATTTCCCGGCGCACAGTAAATCTTCTCTGCCTTAGGACTCTGAGCAATCTTCCACGCAATGGCATGCTCCCTGCCGCCAGAGCCTACAATCAAAATCCTCATCTCATACCTCCTATTTTAAGTTCCGTAATATCCTTCCAGTGCACCTATAATAGAACAATTTCCAGTCACAGCAGCATGTGCCTGTAAATCGTTCTGTGCACTGACAGGATATTACTATTCCGGCCCCAAAGCTTTCTGCGCCAGCATATCAATGGCTTTAGGAAGCAGGATCCACTCCGCTTCCTCCATAACCCTGCGCTGAAGGACCTCCGGCGTATCCCCTTCCTTAACCTCCACAGCTTTCTGAAGGAGAATAGGGCCTGTATCCGTACCTTCGTCCACAAAATGAACCGTTGCTCCTGTCACCTTCACGCCCCGTTTTAAGGCCTCCTCATGAACCTTCAGTCCATAATAACCCGTTCCGCAAAAGGAAGGAATCAGAGAAGGATGAATATTAATCATCCGCCCTTTGTATTCCCGGATAATCATCTCAGGTATCACTACCAGACAGCCGGCCAAAACCACCAGTTCTGCCTTACTGTCTCTCAAAGCTTCCAGAAGCGCCTTATGAAACTTCTCTCGTGTCTCATACGCTTTGGGAGAGATGCACAGTGCCGGGATCCCTTTCCGTCTGGCCCGTTCCAGTGCATAGGCGTTCGGATTGTTGCTGATAACAACGGAAACTTCTGCATCTCTTATTTCTTTTCGATCTATGGCATCCAGAATGGCCTGAAGATTCGTTCCGCCTCCCGATACCAGCACGGCTGTCTTTAGCATAGGGTCACTCCCTTTTCACCGGAGCGAACCTCGCCCAACAGATAAGGTGTCTCTCCTGCTTCCCGGACAGCTGCCATACACTTATCCGCCTCCGCAGGATCCACCGCCATCACCATGCCGATTCCCATATTGAAGGTATTATACATGATATGTTCTTCAATTCTTCCGTCCTCTGCAAGCATCTTAAAAATCACAGGAATGGGATAGCTGTCCTTTTTCACAACAGCCTTGACGCCCTCCGGAAGCATCCGTGGAATATTCTCATAGAAGCCGCCGCCTGTAATATGACTGCACCCCTTAATGTTCACCCCTGTTTCCTTCACGGCCCGCAATGCCTTCACATAAATCTTAGTGGGTTCAATCAAGGCTTCTCCAAGGGTTTTGCCCAGACTTTCAAAATGGGTATGCATATATTCCTCTTTCATGGTAAATACCTTGCGCACCAGAGAAAATCCGTTGCTGTGCACGCCGGAGGATGCCATGCCCACCAGCACGTCTCCCGGCTTTATTTCGGATCCTGTAATCAGATTTTTCTCATCCACAATACCCACGGCAAAGCCTGCCAAATCATATTCATCCACGGGATAAAAGCCCGGCATCTCTGCCGTCTCACCGCCGATGAGCGCTGCCCCTGACTGGCGGCAGCCTTCTGCCACACCGCTTACAATCGTTGCAATCCGCTCCGGAATATTTCTGCCGCAGGCAATGTAATCCAGAAAGAACAAAGGCTCCCCTCCTGCACAGGCAATATCGTTCACACACATAGCCACGCAGTCAATGCCCATTGTATCATGCTTGTCCATGAGAAATGCCAGCTTCAGCTTTGTTCCCACGCCGTCCGTACCAGACACCAGCGTAGGCTTCTCCATGGTTTTAAATGCCTCCATAGAAAAGGCTCCTGAGAATCCTCCGATTCCCGTCAGCACCTCCGGACGCATGGTTGCCGCCACATGCTTCTTCATCAGTTCCACTGACTTGTAGCCAGCTTCAATATCTACTCCTGCTTTCTTATAATCCATTTTTTCCTCCTCTTGACACACCTGCTGCATTATCAGGCAGATATGGAAGTTTTGTAACCATTTCTACTCTGCCTGACACGATTGTTTAATAATTTTTATATCCCACCTCTTTAAGCCGCTCCGCTTTCTTCTCCACTTGTTTCTTAAGCTCTTGCGAATATGCCTTTAACCGGTCAAGAAGTGCCTCGTCGGAAGCCGCCAGTATTTTTGCCGCCAGCAGTCCCGCATTGGCTCCTCCGTTGATCGCTACTGTTGCCACCGGAATACCTGACGGCATCTGTACTATAGAATAGAGAGAATCCCTGCCTCCCAGTGATGTGGTATGCATGGGAATGCCAATCACAGGCATGGGAAAAATCGCCGCACACATGCCCGGAAGATGGGCCGCCATGCCTGCCCCTGCAATAATCACCTTGAATCCCTTGCTCTCTGCTGTCTTGGCATACTCATAGAACACATCCGGCTCCCGGTGGGCTGAGATAATCGTCATCTCATAGTCCACTCCCAGCTGCTCCAGAATATCTGCCGCTTTGCTCATGACGGGCATGTCCGAATCGCTGCCCATTACAATTCCTACCTTTGCCATACTAAAGTCCTCCCTTTTTGACTAAATCCAGTGTACAAACCGCTATTACTCATAAAGGAGTTTAACCTGTCTCAGATCCCTTGTCAACCAAAATTCTCCTAAACATCTCTAAACCGATTCATCAAATGGTTCATTCAGTTTTTCCGTCCCCGGCAGAACAAACCGTCCCTTTTCAATAATCGAAACAGTCCTCCCATCCCTGCAATTCACCCGAATACACTCCAATTCATCATAGGGAATCGTAATATCTGTGTGACAGTTAAAATAAGCCTTAGACAAATCCTCACCTCGAAGCATGGAACACTCATTTTCCTTAGCCGTCATGCGTTTTCCGTCAGGATTATAGGTAGGCGTGTCCTCAGACCAGGAAAAGCAAGTATCTCCCAGCGCAAAGTGAGGGCCCATTTTCTCTGCTATGAGAATCGGCAGCTTCGCTCCAATATCATACTTTCTGGCCGCCATATATGCTGTCGTGTTGGTTCCCACAGCAAATTCCCCCAGCGGAAGTGTCTCATGGTTGAACAAGACGTTGGTTCGAATATAATTCCGGTTTTCCTCCTCAGTATCAAAGTTTTTACAAGTATAGTCTGTTACTTTTCCATTTTCCAGTTTCAGTTCCAGGTCTAAATATTTCAACTCATTTAAGTAAACCTCACTGACATAGAGAATCCCATTAGTACCAGTCAATCTCGGTGAAGTAAAGACCTCCCCTACAGGAATGTTCACGTCTGCCACACAATTTTCAAACAAGGTTTCCTTCTTCGGGTCTGTAAGCTCCCAAAGAGCTACCGTCAGATCCGTCCGATTACCACCTGCTCCCCGAATATACACACTCTCCCCCTGATCCAAAGCATCAATCAGCTTCTGCTGCAGCTCCTGATACAGATGGTAATCCAAAGTATTAATCTTTACCGTCTCTGCAAATATCTCCGGGAACTGCGGTCCAATCTCCGGAACAGGGTAGGCAATGATGGTAAAGCTGCGCTCATCCCCCGGAATGTACTTATTGATAATCTGCCCGGCTCCGCTGTTGTAGCGAACATTCAGCTCCTGCTGCTTTTCACTGAACCGCAAAGCCTCAGGACAATTCTCCGGCAGAAACGGCTTTTCTCCGAAAACCTCCATCACTGCCGGCCCTGCATGGACCGCTGCCAGCTCTTGATATTCCTCATAAGCCGACCGCAATACAGATAGTTTGCGCTCCACCAGCTTGCTGTCCAGATACAAGGCAGCATCCTCTCTGTGATCATAGAAATACTGCTTGGAAAATGCCGTAGTCTGATACCCCGGGCTGCCCTGGGGTCTGCGGTTGACGCTGTGTGCGGCCTGCCGGTAAATGATACTATCAAGCCCCATTCCCTTAAACTGACCGATGGCTGCACGGACAATTCGCTCAAACCCCAGAGAATAGCGGATATTTACTGTTCTCTTACGGCTCAAATCAATGCCTGCATTATCAAAGCCTATCCGATATCCCTCTGTAAATGTGGACGCCATGGCATCTATTTGTTCCTGAGGAAGACCTGCCAAAAATCGGCTCATTTTTATTTCATTTTCTGTAATATACTCTCCAAAACGGTACAAATAGCGCACATCGTTCAAATCCGCCTCACAAATAATATCCTTTGCAAAGGACAATCCCGGATCAAGCTGCTCCCGAATACGGTTTGGAATCCACACATCACAGTAATCGCTGATATACCAATAAATAGTCTGCTTAAGGCTCTGAATATCCGGCGTCCCTCCCTCAAAGGCATTATATATCTCAATAAACAGCTCCGTCACAACCGTCAAATCCGTAAATCGCTGCTCGTAAGCCCAGACAATCATCCCCCGGATTTCTGTATATAGGAAACTTAAAATCTGACCATAGCCCTCTCCCAACCGCCGAACCGCCGTCTCCAGGCAGGCGTAGCTTTCTTTGTATTCTTCTCCAGCCACATCGGCATAAAGCTCCCGATTCTGCTTTTGAAGTTCTTCTAGAGAAATCTCTGAAAAATTCTCTTTTCCTGCTGCCTTGGCAAGCTCCCCCATACGCTCTATAAATGCTGCCGTTTTGTGAAAATAATCATAAAAGGGAGCAGCCACAGACCTTTCTCTCCCCATAGCCTGTACCCGCTCCATACTCAATTCATATCGTTCTCGGATTTCTTCATTTTCCTGCTTCCATATTTCTGTTCTCATTTTTTCCGCCTCCATCCCGCATGCCGTTTTCCTGCTCTTCGCTGCTTGGTTCTTAGACAGGCGCTTCGCTACATGCCTGCAACAAAAATCAGCACCCACACTACAAACAGGAGCCCGTTCAGTCCTATGCCAATCTTAGAAAAGAGATAATATACCTCCTCTTCCTGAAACCCTCTGGCCCCAAGCACAAAACCAATCACGGAAAACACCATAGACAAAAAGCCCATGAGCGCTGTAGTGGGGCCTGTTCCCTCTGCCATGCCATAGGCTGTCACCAAACCAGCCGCCAGCAAAGCCAAAGCCGCCACGCCCAATAAGCTGGAAATAATCCCTTGCCGTGTATGCTTTTTATCTGTAAATTTATAGCTTCTCTTTGCCATATCTTCCTCTTTTCCAAAAGCAGCGGAATATCCCATATATCACATATCCAATACAGCCGCCAATGGTATTCAAAAGCAAATCATCCACATCAAAGCAGCCCACCCGAAGCACAAGCTGCATGGTCTCTGCCAGCAGACTGATAGAAAAAGACAAAATCAATACCTGCCCAAAGCTGTGGATACGCTCAAACAAGACAGGCAGCGCAAACCCCAGAGGAATAAATACTGCCACATTTCCTGCCACATTTATAAGAACCGCCATTGTTCCCACCACATGGCGATACTGAATAAAACGCCGAATCTCCCGAAACAATACCAGATTATAGTGATAATCCCGATGAACCTCCGTCCGGCCATAGCTCTCCGAAAAAAACATAAAATAAATCAGACACGCCAGATAAATGCCAAGCAATATCCGCCCGCCCAATCGAAGCTTCCCAATCGATTCTTTCTTCATCCACTTTGTCCTGCTTAAAACATCAGGTCTGATTTTGATTTCAGCAGCCTGCCGCCATTTACAATGGTCAAAATACCAGTTGTCAGCCCCACAACCAAAATAATAATCCCAATTACCAAATTTCCTGCACCTACTCCTGTCATGGTTTTATATGCTTTTTCGTTCATTAAATTCCTCCTATTATAAGTCCCGTAATATCCTGTTAGTGCACTTTTATTTAGATCGATTTACAGCCACAGATCCATGTGTCTGTAAATCGATCTGTGCACAAGGATTTCCGGTACGGACTACTAGCAGGATATTACTGATATAAGTCCCGTAATATCCCTTTTTATTATTTATTTACTCCATACTTTAAGTAGTATGCATCAATTGCCTCTTTTAATGTATCATCAATGATAACTTTCCCTTTGTACGGCCGATTGTAAAGATGCTTCACTACCTCTTCCATAGTAACAATCGCTGCTGTTTTCAGACCATATTTTTCCTGAATCTCCTGAAGGGCGCTCTTTTCCCCCTGCCCCCGCTCCATTCGGTCTACCGATACCACCAGTCCTACAGGATCTACTTCTCCCTGAGCTCGAATAATGGGAAGCGTCTCCTCAATAGAGGTTCCGGCTGTGGTAACATCCTCAATGATCACAACTCGATCTTTGTCCTGTATAGGGCTTCCCAGAAGAATACCCTTGTCTCCGTGATCTTTTACCTCCTTGCGGTTGGAGCAGTAGCGGATGTCTGTCTCATACAACTCACTGATCGCCATTGAAGCCGCCACAGTCAAAGGAATGCCCTTGTAAGCCGGCCCAAACAGCACATCAAACTCCAAGCCAAATGCATCCTGAATGGCCTTTGCATAATACTGTCCCAATCTGCGAAGCTGGGAACCTGTACGGTAAAAACCTGTATTCACAAAAAAGGGGGTATTCCTTCCGCTCTTTGTCACAAAGTCACCAAACTTTAAGACCTGGCAGTCTATCATAAATTCAATAAATTCCTGCTTGTACTGTTCCATAGCTTTTGTTTTCTCCTTATCTCATAGGCTTTTCAGCCTTTTCCATCGCTGTCTCCTTCCTGTGCAGAACCAAGGAAAGAATTATTAAATATCTTCCCGATTTTACCATATTTTCCATCTATATTCAACCATTTTTGATTTGCAGAAGAATCATCCCGCCCCTGCGCTCAAATCCTGTGTCCCACAACTTGCGTAAGTTCAGCCATTCCATCTCCCCATAGGTTACTGCCTTCACAAAGAATTCCTCTTCAAATTCCTCATATCCGGCCAAATTGAACCAGTGCCAGACATAATCCTTGAACCTTGGTTCTTTATGACGGAGCAATAAAAAGGGTACCGGAATCCCTTTGTCAATCTGCCCGCAAACAGCCTCTTTCGCCATCTCAAAAGGCTCCGTCCCCGAAAGCCCCTTCGCCGAAAGGGCCTTGCAATCCACATCCTTCCAATAAGCTTGAATCCCTTCCAAATAAATATCCAAAGTATCAATCCCCTGCCATCTGGGACGCAGATAGGGCTTCATCTGCTTGGAAAACCGTATATAATCCTCTTTGCCGAGCCTCCCTGCATCATAAGGATACAGCTCCCGAAGACCTCTATGCCTGGCAAAATAGATACAGAGATCACAAGCTGTAACCGCCGCACAGCCTCCCCCTTTCATAAAGGGATCCAAAAACCAATCTTGATTGCCTCCCAACGCCTCGTCCACACGAATATAATCCAATTCTTTTTTCATAATCATCCATCCTCAAATTGCAAGCTTTCCAATCCTTCACCAATCCCTGGTACACTGTTCGGTAAATACCGAAGCCTTATATCAGAATTTTACACCAATATAAGGTTCGATTATTCGTTGAAGATTATACCAGGGCGTCACCTCTCTCCATGCTCAAATAGTAACCAATCGTTTCCACACGCCTTTTCAAAGCCTCAAATCCCTCTCCGGCCTCCTCGTTCTCGCAGAGCTTATTATCATAAAGGCTGTATTGCTTCCGATTGTTCTTTGGTGATATATTGGGCATTACCACATTGGCTCCTGCCATCAGCCCCCTTTCCCTTCCATCCGCAGATAAAGTGCCAAGGGCTGTCGTTGCCGGAAGCAGCACTGTGGGGAGCAAAATCCGAACCACGGACAGCAGCTTAAGAGTCAGCTCCACGCTGCCTGCCGGTTCCTCACAAAATCTTGTATCATGATGGGGAATAAAGGGGCCGATTCCCACCATTTCCGGCTGAAGATCCTTTAAAAATACCAAATCCTCTGCAAGCTCCCAATATGTCTGCCCCGGACTTCCTACCATAAAACCTGCTCCTGTCTGAAACCCAAGACTTTTTAAGTTCCTAAGACACTGCTTTCTTATAGGTAAGCTCATACACGCCGGATGCAGGTTCCCGTAATGGACTTCATCTGCCGTCTCATGGCGAAGCAGATAGCGATCTGCCCCGGCTTTACGAAGCCTGTAAAAGCTATCAATAGAACGTTCTCCAACAGATAAAGTCAGGGCGCACTCTGGATACGCCTCCTTTACCGAATGAACCAGCTGTACCAGCCGCTTATCCGTAAACCAGGGATCCTCACCCCCCTGAAGAACAAAAGTACGAAATCCCAGCCGCCAGCCATTCTCACAGCACGCAAGAATCTCTTCTGCGGAGAGACGGTATCGCACTGCTTTCTGATTCTCCCTGTTAATCCCACAGTAATAACAGCTATTTCTACAGTAATTGGTAAATTCAATCAGTCCCCGGATATAAATCTTCTTTCCATAATACTGCTCCCGAAGCCTTACTGCCTCTGTCCTGAGATATTCCGCCGTTTCTGGTTCCTCCAGCTGCTCTAACAGCTTCTTGTA
The DNA here is from genome assembly GCF_036941035.1 of Candidatus Merdisoma sp. JLR.KK006. Taxonomy (NCBI): domain Bacteria; kingdom Bacillati; phylum Bacillota; class Clostridia; order Lachnospirales; family Lachnospiraceae; genus Candidatus Merdisoma; species Candidatus Merdisoma sp. JLR.KK006. The sequence continues at coordinate 316,837 of NZ_JAYMNS010000001.1, forward strand.
TTCTTCCCTGTCATCCAACTTATGATTCCTGATAAAACGTTCCACCAGTTCCGGCATACCCCGTTCCTCCTTGTATCCCAGCTTTCTATCCTCTGGCCACTGCATTTTTTATGGAAGTATTACCCACAAAAAGAGACAGAGCAACCCTGTGCATTTCTGCCCTTGGATCCCCCTGTCCTATTAAGTCCCCCTGTTCCTTACTTTGTATCCTCCGTCTGCTTCTGACGAACTTCTCTTGATTCTATCTCCTTCAAGATATCCTGAATAAAGGCATCCAGCTTCTTCTGGCCCTCATCTCCTGCAAAACGGCTGCGGACAGATACCAGACCTTCCTCTGCTTCCTTCTGGCCTACTACCAGCATATAAGGAACTTTCTGCATCTGGGCGCTGCGGATCTTATAACCAATCTTCTCAGCCTGACCGTCCAGCTCCACACGAATTCCTGCTGCGGTAAGTGCCTCCATTACTTTCTGTGCGTACTCCATATGCTTCTCAGAGATAGGCAGAACCTTTACTTGTACCGGAGCCAGCCAGGTGGGGAATGCGCCTGCAAAATGCTCAATCAAGATGCCGATAAACCGCTCGATAGAGCCAAAGGCTACTCTGTGAATCATAATGGGACGATGCTTCTCTCCGTCCGCTCCGATATACTCCAGCTCAAACCGCTGGGGGAGCTGGAAATCAAGCTGAATGGTGCCGCACTGCCAGGTTCTTCCGATGGCATCTACCAGATGGAAGTCAATCTTAGGTCCATAGAATGCTCCATCCCCTTCATTTACCACGTAATCAAGGCCCAACTCATCCAGTGCACTCCTAAGACCTTCCGTAGCCATCTCCCAGTCCTCATCGCTTCCCATGCTGTCCTCCGGTCTGGTAGACAACTCCACATGATATTCAAAACCAAAGAGGGTATAAACCTCATTGATCAGCCTGGCTGCCGCCATAATTTCACCCTTAATCTGTTCCGGTGTCATAAAGATATGAGCATCATCCTGAGTAAAACAGCGCACACGCATCAAACCATGGAGCTGGCCAGATTTCTCATGGCGATGTACCAGCCCAAGCTCTCCCACACGCATGGGCAGATCCCGATAGGAGCGGGGCTCCGATGCATATACCAAAATTCCGCCCGGACAATTCATAGGCTTCACTGCATAATCCTGCTCGTCAATGACAGTGGTATACATATTATTTTTGTAATGATCCCAATGGCCGGAAGTCTCCCACAGGCTTCTGTTTAAAATAATAGGAGTGGAAACCTCCACATATCCTGCTTTCTTATGAATCTCCCTCCAGTAATCCAGAAGCGTATTTTTAAGAGTCATTCCTTTTGGAAGAAAGAACGGGAATCCCGGCCCAGCTTCATGCATCATAAAGAGTCCAAGCTCCCTTCCAAGCTTCCGGTGGTCACGCTTCTTTGCCTCCTCCATCATGGTCAGATAAGCCTCCAGCTCATCTTTCTTCGCAAATGCGGCAGCATAGATACGGGTCAGCATCTTATTGTGCTCATCCCCTCTCCAGTAGGCTCCTGCAATACTGGTGAGCTTATAAGCCTTTCCCACATCCTTTGTGCTTCGAAGATGAGGACCGGCACAGAGATCCGTGAATTCTCCCTGCTTATAGAAGCTGATCTCGGCATCCTCTGGCAGATCGGAAATAAGCTCTGCCTTATAAGGCTCTTCCTTCTCCTTCGCCCATGCAAGAGCCTCGTCTCTTGGCAGAGTGAAACGCTCCAGAGGAAGAGCTTCCTTTACTATCTTCTTCATCTCACCCTCAATCCGTTCCAGATCTTCAGCAGTAATGGGGGTTTCAAAATCAATATCATAATAGAATCCGTCTGCCACGGAAGGACCAATCGCCAGCTTAGCGGAGGGATACAGCCGCTTTACCGCCTGAGCCATCACATGACTTGCCGTATGGCGCAGGGCAGATAAGCCTTTCTCGTCTCTGGCTGTGAGAATACTAAGCTCACAGTCCTGTTCCACCACAGTCCTCAAATCCACTACCTGGCCATCCAATTCCCCGGCACAGGCCGCTCTTGCCAGGCCCTCGCTAATGTCAAGGGCAATCTCATACACAGATTTACTTTCTGCATACTCCTTTACGGATCCATCCTTTAATGTTATTTTCATTTTTCTTCTCTCCTCTTTCTCTCTTTTTCAATCGTATTGTTATTTCCGCATGTTACGGAAATCCCTTTCTTAATGGGCGCACTGTAAAATCCAAACACCATGCCTGCAAAAAAACAGGCCAGCGCCAACAAAAGCTTCTCTTTCTTCTCTGTATTCATTCTGCAATTCTCCTTTCTTCACACCACTTTCCTCCATTTGCACATGTTCACTGCGCAAAAAAAGTCCCTCTCTGCCATACTCGACAGAAAGGGACGACAAATTCTTATCGCGGTTCCACCCTACTTGTTTTAATCCTCAATTACTCTAAAACCACTCATTGGACGATAACGGAGTCACCGGGCCGGATTGGGGCCGCTCAGAGGTAGTTTTCAGTACGGACTATACTGCTTTCCAGTCCTCTGCTTCCCGATGAGGATGCTTCCAGCATACACATCCCTCTCTGGCATCTTCCACAGCCTACTCGTCTCTTCTACGCATTTGCCTATGTATTTTTCCATAGGCTTATTATAGCATTGGAAATTGGTTTGTCAACCAAAAACTGGCTTTTCCAAATTTTCTATATTTCCGCTTTCTAGATTTCATTTTTCTCAAGACAATTTTACTCAGCTTTTTCATCGTCAAACAGTCTCAGCTTTTTAGCAAAGACTGTTTGAATGATTTATTATTTATTTGAGAGATAACACTCTCATCTGATTTTATAAAATAGCTGGTTGATTTGTCTGGCTACATTTTTCGGATCTACGACCTTTGTTAATTCACTTACAATTTGAGCTAATTCTGGACTCAAATTTTCGAAAGGATGTTCCACTGTATCAGGATTTATTTCTTCGTTGTGAATCTCCTGCCACTTTCTTGCATTGTCCAAAAGTTCTAAATACCATGCTACATCTTTTAGATAATCTGCTGTCACAATGCCGCCATGTCCTCGTGCAATGTAGTTCCAGTGTTCATTCATTAATTCTTCAATTGACTTTCTCCACCCTACAATATCTGCCGAACGAAAAATATATCCATCCCCCAGTCAAGCGCCAAACGTTCTCTTTGTCCCGGCTCAATCTTTCATATTATAAAATTCAAAAACATAGGTCCCAATTCTAATGCACAGCACAATGTCGCTTCTATATGTAACAAAATCTGTTATTAAACAGACTTGCAGACTTACTTTTATCCATCAATTCTAATTTCCAACTTCGTATCAATTCCCACCAAGCATTCCTCCACCAAGCTTTTGTCTAGTCTTTGAACACCCGGATTCCAATATTCCATATCAAGATACCGATATTTATTTGCTGCATAACGATGATAGGGAAGGAAATCCACCTCCCTTGCTCCTACCTCTTTTGCAAATCGAATAATACTTTCCAGCTCTACTCTATGAAAATTAAATTCTGGTATCACAGGTACACGTACAATAACGCTCTTTCCCCTGCTGCACAGCCGCCTACAATTTTCCATAATTTTCTCACAGCCTGCACCTGTATATTCTCTATGCTTTGCACTGTCTGTGTGCTTGATGTCAAATAAGAACAAATCCATCCATGGAAGTATCTGTTCAAAGCTTTCCCACGGAACATTTCCACAGGTTTCAACGGCAGTTTGAACTCCCCCCTCTTTGCAAAGCCTTAAAAGCTCTGTCAAAAAGTCCGCCTGCAAAAGTGCTTCCCCTCCGCTAAAGGTTACACCTCCCTTTGTTCTCTTATAGAAAATCTTATCCTTTTCAATTTCTTTCCATAGCGCTTCTGCACTTATATAAATGTCTTTTTTATATTTTGCCCCTGCATAGCATACCTCCTCACAAGCACCACAGCCTGTACAGCGAGTACGATCCAGAGTGATTTGCTCCAAAGTCCCAGAAGCTCCCATAGCACATGCCGAAACACAAGCACCACAGCGAATGCAAAGCTCTGGCTGAAACATCAGCACCGATTCTTGCAGCATAGCCTCTGGATTGCAACACCATCTACAGCGAAGTGTACATCCCTTTAAAAATACCACGGTGCGAATTCCTGGTCCATCATGCACAGAAAATCGTTGAATATTCGTAATTCGTCCTACCATAATTAAAATTCCATCAGACTGGTCCGGTCAATAATATCATCCTGAACCTCTCTTCCGAGTGCCGTGAAAAATGCACTGTAGCCTGCAACACGTACCACCAATCCCCGATATTTTTCCGGATTTTCCCTAGCCTCCATCAAATCCTCTTTTGTTACTACATTAAACTGGGTTTCCCAAACTCCACAGTCACAGATACTGCGTACATATTCACCAAATATGTGTTCGCAGCCCTCCCCCTTAAAAATGGATGGATGCAGAAGCTGATTCAGTACCGATCCGTGCCCTGCTCGTACATTGCAAAGCTTCCCCGCTGACTTAAAGATTGCTGTTGCCCCCAGTCTGTCATCTCCATGGGTCGGAGAAACCCCTCCATCATTTAAGGGCTCTCCTGCGTGTCTTCCATTTGGCGTTGCCGCTGTACGCTTTCCATTGGGAACATTGGCTGTCATATAATAAATCCCTGCTGTAAATACCCCACCTCGTGCAGTTTTATATCCCTCTAAGGCATCACAAAATACTGAAATCGCAAAATTACTCATCTCATCTGGTTCATCCAAATCATTCCCATACTTGGGTGCCCTATTTTTCAACATCATTCGAAGGGCTTCCTTTCCTTGGAAATCTGTTCGCAATGCCTCTAGAACCTCCTTCATTCTCAAAGTCTTTTCCTCAAACACGAATTTCTTTAGGGCCATCAGAGAATCTCCCACCGTAATCGGACCTACCCCAAGTGGAGAAGCAAAATTGTACTCAGCTCCACCCACTTCAAAATCCTCACCCTTTTCTATACATCCCTCAATCACAGCCGAACAGAATGGAAGGCGCAAATACATTTTATGACACATATCAATCACTCTATCATACTTTACAAGAATGTCTGTAAAATAATTCACCTGCTCACGATATGCTTGCTTCACATCCTCAATGGAGGTAAATAAAGAAGCATCACCTGTATGAGGCCCCATTTGCCTTCCTGTTATCATACATTGTCCATCATTTAAAGCCAGCTCCAAGCACTTTGACAGATTAATATGTCCACTGTTCCCCCAGCTATTGGTTTTGCCGTCTATCACTGGTTCACTGCACCCTAGAAAGCTAAAATTATAGGCATCCTTTTCCTGAACTCCAATCCTTTTTACTGCTTCTGTAATAAGCTCATCGTTATAAATCTTCACCTTATTAAGCCCCATTTTAACATTCCTTGTCACCTCATCGATTAGGCGTTGGGAGGTATTTTTATGGATACGAACAGCGATATCCGGCTGTGCCAGAGCAATTCTTCGATCCGCCTCTAGAACAAGAATAGTCACGTCATTGGTGATATCGCTGCCATCAGCAAGAGTTCCCCCGACAGTAATGGTTTGACCATGAGCCGGTCCTGTATTTACAGCAGTCGATTCGTTGGATGAGATCTTATCAATCTCGCTGAGCTTTAGGTACAGACATTCCATCAGCTCTAGTGCACTCTCATGAGTCAAGCTTCCATTCTCCACATTCGCCTTATAGAAGGGATACAAAAACTTATCCATTCTCCCGATGCTGATCGCCAGCCCATTTCCCTCTAGCTGAATGGAAAGCTGTATAAAATAAAGAAACTGCAGGGCTTCCCAATAGGTCTGTGCAGGCTTTGCCGGAACTCTTGCGCAGTTTGCAGCTATCTCAAGCAATTCTCGCCTTCTTTGCAAATCCTCCTCCTGCTCTGCCAGCTCCTTGGCCAATTTTGAAAAACGTTCTGCATAAAGGATGACTGCCCTCATAGCCTCTATACAAGAAAGATAGAACTCTCTTTTTTCTATATAATCATCCTTCTTAAGGTCAAGTGCTTCAAGCTTTTCTTCACAAATGGTGATCATCTGCTCAAAGCCTGTATTTAACAGATATTCATAATTTGGAACCAAATGCCCTGGAGATTTGGATGAGTAGCTTGCATTATACACAACTCCAAAGTCTATGATGCGTGTCAGCTCCTTTGGAATACACGCTTCCACTCTCTCATCTAACGCGCGCCCTTCCCAATACTTTAGACATTCTCTAAGCTGCCCCTTTTGTTCCTCCGTAATGGCAAAACGATCTCCTGGTCTAGTAGAAAAATCATCCATCTGCTTTGATATCCAGCCAGCAGCATATTCCGGAAACAGCGGCGTACTGCGTACCTTCTGTGCATGGCAGCCTACAATCAGCTCATTCTTATGAATTGCTATAGTCATGTGTTCCATCACATGACGCAATGCAAGAGCCTTCTTCATTGTCTCTGATTTATTTTCATTCTGTCTATAGCTCTCCGTCACCAGCACAGCTCGTTCCGTATCTGCCGCACGTACTGCGCTAAAAAAAGCATCTCTTAGCTCTGTAATTCTATCCTTCATCTTCAAACCTCCTTGGGCTTTCTACTGTTTTCGTTCTCTTAGCTTCATTATAGTCAGTCTGTTTTTCTGTGAAAAGTCACAATCTTGTCACAGAAAAAGGGATGCTTTTGCACGAAAAAGAGGATGCCATGTATCGCTGACATCCTCTTTCATCCTTCTATTTTGGTTCCGTATTGTTTGTTCTACCACTGCGCAGGCAGGAAGCTTTCCACATTATCTTTATGAATGACTGCTGGCTCCATGAATACATAATCATCCAAGTCCTCTCCATTGAACCACTTTGCCGCAAGGAGCACCGGAAGAGCGCCATCCTGCATAGGCGGCTGATTGGTGGAACACTTCAGCCTTCCATCCTTAATATAATTCAAAGCAGTTTCACTATTGTCAATACCGCCAATAAGAATATCACTGCGGCCTGCTGTCTCACAAGCCTCAATAGAGCCAGTTGCCTGTGCTGTCGTCTCAGAGGTAAAGATAACATTTAATTCATCGCCATATTTTGTGATCCAGTCAGATACCACCTGCTTTACATTTTCAGCAGAATCGGTTCCTGGTGACTGAATATCCAAGCATTTCATATCCGGCGCAATCTTTGCCAGCTCCGTAATGACACCATAGGCACGTGCATAATAAGCAGAACCGCCTGGGTTATGGGTGATGACACAATACCCTCCCTGATAGCCGGCTTCCTCTGCCATATATTCAGCCAGCAGCTTACTCTGATCCCAATCTGCTGGTCCACAAAAGCTTAAAAGGTACTGAAAGCCTTCATTGCTGGGCATAACATTGGAACCAATCACCGGAATTCCCGCATCATACATTTTTCGCAGATGTGTTACGGAGGTCTCCTGATCCACCGGATTATAGATAATCAGATCCGGTTGTTCATTGATCGCCTGATCTACCTGCTGGGTCTGAATATTGACATCCCAGTTGGCTGACATTACATCAACCTCCATCCCAAACAGCTCTGCTGCCTGCTTTGTGGCATTAATATAGGCTGTGTGATAGGGATGATCTCCATTTTTCAAAAGAACAATTTTCTTTCCAATACAACCATCCGCGGGAGATACCGGTTGATCCATCTTCTGAATCTCGGCATATGGATATTCAAAATCAAACCAATGCATCTCGTCAGTCTCAGCCAATGCGTCAGGATTCTCCGGTTTTGTGGGAACCTCCGGAACAAAGGTATCAATAAACAGGGGATTTCCCGCATTGTCCTTGGCTGACTGCCAGTCAATGGCTTTACTTGCCTCCAGATTGTCACCTGTTGGCTCCTCTGCCTGCTCTGGGGCTTGCGTCTCTGTGCCTTCCTCCGTCACTCCCGGGTCCGCCGCCGGCGCTTCCTTTGAACCACAGCCAGCGAGCAGTCCACTCACCAGCATCGCTGCCATCAGCAAGCTTACAAATCTTTTTTTCATGTTGATAAAACCTCCCTTAAATTTTTTTGAGTATTATCGAAACTCGTTTCTATAATAAATCTGTCTCCAGATTATTACCTTTATAAGTACAAATCACATTTAGAGCCCAAAAGCTTCTTTTTTCGATAGATGCTGACCGCCTCCATTAAAACCACCAAAATCAACACCAGACCATTGACAAAAATCTGCATTTCATATCCAAGCTTGAAGCAGGTAAGGCCATTATACAGAGCTGTCAGCGTCAAAACTCCGAAGAAGCTGCTTAAGATACCTCCCTTTCCTCCAGTAAGGCTTGCACCTCCCAAAACGGATGCCGCAATCAGCATATTTAAGGGACTAATCCCCATAGCTCCAATATCTGCCATAGCTGATGCCAGATAGCAAGCATAGAGGGCACCTCCCAGTGCTGCAAAGGCTCCATTCAGAGCAAAGGCTGATGTCAAATATATGTCCGTATGGAGCCCTGCATACCAAGCTGACTCCACGTTTCCCCCTACCAGGTAAAAATTTTTTCCAATGGTTGTCCAATTCATAAATACCTCCATCAACAGTACAATCAGAATTGCTATAATCGCCCGGTTTGGAAGAATTGGTATCAGCTTTTGATCCAAGAAATCTGTCATAGCAAAATTGGTAATAGAGCGGGTTGCTGCATTATTGGAATAGCTCACTAGTCCCTGAAGCAGTGTTGACATTCCAAGAGTTGCAATAAAGGAATTGATTTTCGCTTTTGTTACCAATAAGCCATTCACGATTCCAATCAAAACTCCCGCTAGGATTGCTGTAAAAATCGCAACTCCAAAACTGCCCACCTTACCAACCATATAGATAGCCAGGTTTCCCGACATATTAATGATCGTCACTGTAGATAAGTCCAAATGTCCACATATCAAAACAATGGTAAAGCCAATGACTACAATGCCATTCAGCATAGCTGTTCCAAATAATGCACTAATGTTATAAGCATTGAAAAATCTAGGTGCAAATATGCTCATAATTACAAATACCAGCAAAAATATCAGATAAATTCTTCGGGCATTCAGAGCTGCCCATATCTCTTTCCTATCTTTAACCATTGAGCGCCTCCGATTTTTTCGTTGTATAATTCGTCAGCCATACAATTGCGATAAAAACCACACCAGTAACCACATCCTGCAAAAAGCTGTTCAAGCCTATCAAGGTCATAATGTTGTTCAAAAGGCCAATTGCCAAAACACCTCCGAACACACCTGCTATGCTTCCTCTTCCGCCATCTAAAACCATGCCGCTCAATACGACTGCAGTGATAGCTCGAAATTCATATCCAACTCCATAATTGTAGCAGGCAGATTTGGACAAAGATGCAATAAACAATCCTGTCAAGGCTGCCATAAGACCGCTTCCCACAAAAGCCAGAGTAATAATTCCTGACACATGGATTCCACTATACCAAGCGACAGTCTCTGAACAGCCTACCATCTTAAACTGCCTTCCAATCCGACTGTAGGACACCAGAATATGAAGTAATGTCATCAATAAAAGCATCATCACAACACCTAATGGTACCTGACCAAACACACGATATCTGGAGATTTGTTCAAAAACCTGTATATTTCCTTCCGTAGGATAAATATTGGCACTTCCAAAAATCACACGAATCAAACCCGCGAACACAAAGCTCATAGCCAAAGTCCATACCACTGTATTAATCCGAAAGATTCCCACAACCAGGCCATTCAGCAGACCAATCAAGGCTCCGCTTATCAGTGTGCAAAAAATCATTGGGATCATGCCAAATTTGAGTGTCAAAATTGATACAAAGCTGGCTACCGCAATGGTGGATGGTACGGACAAATCCACACTCTGACCACAGTAGGTTACAAGAGCCATTCCGCTTGCCAGAATTCCCAGATAAGAAATCGCATCCAGGATATTCAACAGATTCGCCGCACTCAAAAATTTCTTTGATACAAAGGAGCCTACTATGAGCAAAAAAATAACAATCATATAGGTCCCAAATTTTTCAAGATATGTGAAACCGTTACTCTTCTTCATAAGCCTTCCCATCCCCATTTGCCAACATTAGAAGTGAAACCTCGGAGCAGTTGTCCTGCTCTTTATCAATGATTCCCTTTTGTCGTCCCTGATACAGGATCAATACCCGATCTGAGAGCCCTCCAACCTCCATCAAATCAGAAGAAATCAGTATTGCTGCATTTCCTTGACTTACATGTCGTTTGACAGCTTCGTGAATCATACTTTTTGCCCCAACATCTACACCCCTGGTAGGCTCGTCTAAAATCAGCAGCTTGGGATTGGTCAAAAGCCATTTTGCCAAAAGTACCTTCTGTTGATTTCCACCTGACAACTGTCCAACCATTTTATTTACATTCCGGGGGTTGACCTGAAGCTCTTCCATCAACTCCTCCACCTTCTCCTTTTGCTGTCCCTCTCGACACCAAAAGCTTTTGCTTTGACTTACACTTCTTGCACTTGCAATATTCTCACCAATAGAAAGATTCAGCATTAAACCCTCAAGCTTTCGATCCTCTGACAGATACGCAATATTTTTTCGTATAGCCTGGGTATAGCTTCGATTTTTTAAAGCTTTTCCCTCATAATAAAGCTCTCCCGTATCCCACTGGTCAATTCCAACCAAGGCCCTTGCAAGCTCGCTTCTTCCCGCACCAGAAAGGCCGCAGATTCCAAGAATCTCTCCCTCATGAACCTGAAAGCTAATATCCTTAAAAAATCCATAGCGGGTCAGCTTCCTTGCTTCCAAAACTACGGCACCCACATCCAGCCTTCGTTTTGCGTAAAAATCTTGAATATCCTTGCCTACCATATTGCGAATAACCGCTTCTGGTGTTGTCTTCGTCTTATCTATGGTCTCCACATGCATTCCATCTCGCATAGTGGTTATAGAATCTGAAATTTCAAAGACCTCGCTCATAAAATGAGAAATATATAGAACTGCCAATCCCTGCTTAGTAAGGTCATGAATAATTGCAAAGAGACGGCGGCTTTCTTCTCTGGATAAAGAGGAGGTGGGCTCATCCATAATCAAAATGCCAGGATGATTGGACAAAGCCTTTGCAATTTCCACCAGCTGTGCCTCATGCTGGCTCAAGGCCGAAACTAATGTATTTGGATTCAGATCCTTAAGTCCTACCATCTCTAAATATTTTATAGAGTTCTCTTCCAATTTCTTCTTATCCAGAAAAATCCATTTCTTTTTTGGCAAAGCTCCAGACATGATATTCTCTGCCACTGTAATAGGTCTTGCCAAACCCAACTCCTGATGAATGATTGCAATTCCACACTGCCTTGCCTTAGTGGGGCTATCAATCCTCACTTCCTCTCCATGAAGGAAAATCTGTCCCTCATAATCCGGATATTCTCCGGCCAATACCTTCATCAACGTGGACTTTCCTGCTCCATTTTCCCCACAGATTGCATGCACTTCACCTTTATGTACCTGTATATTAACGTCGTTAACTGCAAGAAAGGAAGAAAATCGTTTTATAATATGTTTCATTTCAAGAGCACATGTTTCCTTGTCCATTCTCGTTCTCCTATTTCAGTTCCATCATTTAAGTTCCCATTCTGTATCTTTGTTTTCATCATTTTAATGACAAAATTATAGTAGCATATCTTTATTTGTCGAAAAAGTAACAAATACCTCCCCGCATTTCGGAGCTTTTTACACTTTTCCCACAATTCAACAAGCTGCCCTAGGCATTACCCATGTGGCGGAACACCTCCAGCATCCCCTCTGCCGCTTCCTCTTCATCCTCACCGGATACCAATACCTCAATGCTTTCTCCTGAATTTACCCCTAATGCCAAAATACAGATACTCTTCTTTGCATCCGCAAGCTTTTCTCCATAACGAATCTGAATATCTGATTTGAACTTTTCTGCCTCTTCTGCCAGTAAGTAGGATGGATGTGCATGAAGCCCAATATGATTTCTGATTTCCACTTTATAAACTACCATTATTTTCCTCCACCTCTAGATATAATATTTTAATAACTTCAATATAAATGAGAGTAGCAAGCCTAAGCTTCCATATCCAGTCTCCCCAAAAGCCGCACCAGCCTCATAATATCCCCCATGAAGGGTCATAAACAGGCTCATCAATAAAACAACCACTGCCCCTGCTACTGCTCCTGAGACTACCGCTCCTGCCTTTCCACCCTCTGCATTTCCAAAAACTCCTGCCACACCTCCCGCAAAATAAAGGCTTGTAAATCCAGGAAGCGGTATAAAAGGCACTTTAAAAAAAATCAAGGCACACAAGACACATACTCCCGAAATACCAGAGGCCAAAAAGCCCGCTTTCCATGCTCCGGGGGAGTAGGTGATCACTGCCGTGGAATCAAGTCCCACTACAAGCTGTGGCAAGACCGCCTTCCCCATATCCCAAAACATGGGAATAAAGGTTCCCAAAAGCATGCGAAGTCCCTGAATAATCATAGTGAGTGCCGTACCGTATGCAAAAGATTCCATTAGGCATTCTTTCCATTTCACGAAAATATTTTCTCCTGCTGCCAGTGATAAAAGTATCTGAAGTCCCAAAACTGTAAGAATTCCCATTGAGGTAATGTACCCCGAACTCTTCCCATTTTTTCCGTAGGCAGCCTTTGCTTTCCCTTGAAAGCATTTACCAATCCAAACTCCCAAAAGAGCTGCACCGGATGTGGAATTAGCCAAACCTGCCTCTGTTTTCGGATTTAACTTTTTCATGCTTTTAGCACCTATCCATACGCTTAAATACGCATAGATTCCTGTAACAGCTCCCGCACTAAGAGCAGCCGGAACCTCCCTAAAATCCGTTAGCTGATGAAAAAGCGAAACGCTCATCAAGCTCAAAAACAGTAAATGATGCCCTGTCAAAAATAGATATCCCTTTTTCCGTATGCGCGCCAGCATAAGATTCACAAAAAAAGCAGTAAGAAAGGCTAAAAAGCCAATGTTTCCAGCACTCTGTAAAAGCCAGGAGCCAAAGATTTCCGTATTCATTACCCCGCCCTTAAGCCCATAGACAAGAAATAGCTTTTCTGACAAAGGTCCCATTGCCCAGGCGGAAAGCTCTGCTCCTAAGAGGATCAGATACCAGCCAATTATGGTTTTCATAATATTTTCTATGATCTCATTGATCGGCTTTTTCTTTTTCAATAAATAAGCTGCCGCTATAAAAGCCGGCAGCCATGGTATTCTTTGAAACTGCATCAACATCCGTTTCCACTCCATTTTTCATTTTTCAGCCAATTAAACAGCTTTTCTTCAATCTCATCTACATCCAAAACATCTTCAATCACCAGCACGGAGCTGTCTGCGATTGTAAGTCCTTCCATGTCCAACCCATAGGGCATCACATAAAGCTCTGCCTGCTCCATAAAGCCACTGCTCACGTCACAGGGCAGTACCTCACAAAGCATTCCCAGACGCTCCAAAGCCTCCTCCGTCTTGATTTTTAGCGCAAAGCAGGTTCCAAGGCCACAAGCGCATAAGGTAACTATTTTCACTGTTTTTCCTCCATTTTGGTTCCGTAGTTACTTATGAAGTACACCTGAACTAAATCAAATTCCGGTCACAAATGCATGTATCCATAGCAACTACTGTTGTTCATGCTTCACAGGCATATATTCATGCATCTGCCGTATAAGCTTAAGAATCTCCTCCGGAGCTTTCGCCTCATTTACCTTTCTCACTAGTTCCTTGTCACTAATGAACTGAATCAGCTTTACCATTTCCCGCATATGCTCTTTTTTATCAATGGTAGCAATACAGATCAAGAGCTTTACCGGATCATTCATCCTATGGCCAAAGGATACACTGTCCTTCAAGGTTGCCAGACTGATAGAAGAACGCAGAACACCATCTGTAGAAAGGGCATGGGGCAGGGCAATTCCCTTTGTAATCACAATATAAGGTCCCATAGTTTTTACGTTTTGCACCATACAATCCACATATTTAGGGGTCACAAAGCCTTGTTCTACCAATGGTTTAGCTCCCTGGCGAATCGCATCCTCAAAGCCGTCCACCTCAAGCCCCAATTGAATCTCCTTCTCTGTCAGAGCATCCAAAAGCTCTACTTGTGGCTCTTCCACTGGGAAAATTCTTGACAGCTTCAATTGCAGTTGCTCTTTGTCACGAATCTCGCAGGTTTCCGAGATTGCCTTCATCACCCTTGTGTAAACACTATCTCCGATAAATTTTTGATTCAGCCTTCCATTGCTGTCCAAAAAAAGGCGGATCTTTTTAATATCCTCCTCCGTAGGAAGTGTATTGACTAGGATAACCGGAATATTCAAGTATTCAAATGGAACTGTTGAAATAATAAAATCAGGTCTCTCTTCATGGATTATTTTCCCTGCACTTCGAACTGCTGTAGTTGTAATAATCCGGATTTGAGGAAAATACTGCTTCACACGTGCAGATACAATCTTTGCGGTTCCTACCCCGTTATTACACACAATAATCGTACTGTAATTCACACTGTTTTGCATATAACGGCGCTCGTCAGCAGCAAGGAAGTGAAGCATCAGCAAGGCGTCTTCCCTCTCCGAATTCATGTGCAGCTCCTCCTCCGAAAATTGTGACAAGCACTGGCGAATGCACTGGTACAGTATGGGATTTTCCTCTATCATTGCTCGGATATTTTTCATATCCGTATCATAGGAGACAAAGCTGTTTTCAATTAATGAGATCAAATGCTTTTGCAAACTTGAACGAAGCTCTTCATCATTATAATAGGACTTTTTTGTCTTTTCACTTACCTTGAGAAGAATATGATCCGTCAAAGCCAGAGACAGCTCCTCCGATTTTTCCATATTTTCCAGGTTAAAGATTCGATGGAGCTCAGCAAGAAGATAATTTTCATCCTCTGCCCGAAAATCCAATACCTTGCTTTTACGCATTTTCTCAAAATATTCCTTGAGATACCAGGGTACCTTAAGCCCGTCATTTCCTGGCTTAGCTACTCTTTCTTCCATCCTTCGCTTTCCAGATAGAACCGTCAAAACGATTATCACATAATATTGCGCATCTGTAATCGCTGCCTTTCCTTTTTGCTCTGCTGCTCTTAGCTTTTCCTCACAGTCACCAATTCCATTCTCTCCTGCAATTCTACGCCACATTTTTTCAATGATAATGCTTTTATTGGGATAAATATCACGAAGAATCTCCCATAATTCCAATGGGGTAAACATCTCTAGGAGACTGTCAATCAACAGTCTCCTAAGCTCAAGCTCCGTACTCTCATATTTTAAACCATGCTTTGTTCCTAAAAGCTTTATCCCTCGGGCCTCACAGTCCTCTTTTACAACATGCACATCATCTATCACTGTTTTTCTGCTTACAAATAAGGCTTGTGAAAGCTGCTCATAGGTCAGATATTCCTCTGCATCAAAAAGCAGAAGCTTTATATACATAATTCTTTCTTCTTTGGAAAGTACATAATTGTCTGTGTTCATTTCCAAAAGAAGCTTTTTGTACTTTTCCAGATCCTCTGGCTCCAGATCTAGAAAAATGCCATTTTTTCGTTCCCGCTTAAGAGGCGGCAGGTGATTCAGCTTCAAATAATAATCAATTCGTTCCAAGTTATTGCGGACAGTTCGATTAGAGATTGCCAATGTTGCTGCCAGCTCTTCTATGGTAATGCCTTTTTGCTCTTTTGCACGCTCAAATAGAAACACAAGTATTTTTAAGTCCTTTTGGCTAACCATTCCTCATCCTCGATAAAATGTCGTAGTTACTCTTAATATCCTCATAAAGTTTACGATAGATAGTATAATATTCTTCATAGATTGCATGCTGCTCTGGAACTGGATGATGGGTCTTATCCACCTTGATAAAGGTTTTTGCTACATCAAAGCTTCCAAAAACGCCTGCACCTACCCCCGCATTGATCACATTCCCCATAGGCGCTCCTTTTGCTTCCTTCATATAATTCAAATCTACATTCAGAATATCTGAGGCTATCTGACGCCACAGCTCGCTTTTTGCTCCGCCCTCACTGACTAAAATCGGATTGCTGACAGGGAGATGGTTTTCCTGCATGATCTTCAGACAATGATATATTGCATAAATTGCTCCCTCCATCATCGCTCGTACCCAGTGACCCCTTTTATGGGAAAAAGATAGACCAAATACCATTCCCCTAGCATTGGGATTCCAAAGAGGAGTTCTTTCTCCAGAAAGATAGGGAAGAACAATCAGTCCTTCTGCTCCAGCCGGAATCGATGCTGCTTCCTCTGAGAAAATATCATAAATATCCTTTCCTTCTCTGTTGCATATTTCATTTTCTCTTTCTGTGAAGGTATCCCGCAGATAACGAAGGAGACCTCCACAGGATGAGGTGCCAGCTAAAGTTGTATACAAGGTTTGAGAATCGGCAGTATGTATAATAGTGGTTAGACTTTTCGTAAATCTAGGCTCCTTATGGACAACTCCCAAAGCTCCGGCCGTCCCCATTACAAAGCTCGCATCCTCCGGATGTGTAGCTCCGTTTCCCAACCAGGCCGCATTACAATCCACACTCCCCGCCATAACCAGTGTTCCTGGACACAGACCGCATTCCTCACTGGCCTTTTTTGTTACCTCTCCCGCAATTTCATGACAGGGTACCAGACGTGTTAGCTTTTCTGCATCTATTCCAAGCCGTTCTATCATATCAGTTCGCCATTCTCTTTTGACAATATCAAAAAAGATTCCGATTAGAGAAGCATTCGAATAATCTGTTACAAACTCTCCCGTCAGCTTCATTGTAATAAAATTAGCAGGATTCAACATTTTATAAGCCTTTTTATATAGCTCTGGATTGTTATTTTTCTCCCACAGAAGCTTAATTGCCCCACTGTGCGGGTCCAACGGATTTGCACAAATCTCAAAAATTTTATCATCATCATAATAGTTTCGCACAAAATCGCATTCCTTTTGTGCACGCCTATCCATCCAGATTGGACTGTTCTTTAATGGATTTCCCTCTCTATCCACCAAAATGCAACAGGGAGAACATGCGCTCACACTGACTCCAACAATTTCGCTGGGATCTACCCTGGACTGCTTTAATATTGACTGCATATTCTTTTTAAATACTTCCCAATAGTCATTGGGATTATGCTCAAACCAGCCTGCCCTCGGAGAGTATAAGGGGTATTCTACATAATAGCTTCCATAAATTCTTCCTTCCTCGTCCGCAATCACTGCTTTTGCTCCACTGGTTCCTATATCACACCCTACAAGATATTTTGCCATGCCATCACCCATTTGTTCCAATCCATATTCCGGTAATCCGGTGTTTCTTTTATTATATCTTGCATAAATATTGATTTAAAGTCACAAACTTTTCCTTTGAAAATGCAGGAGTTTTCCATGATATCGAAATATGTGGATAAAACTTATAATAGAAAACTAGCGGGAAGATGTGAGCTGTAAACCCACATCTCCCCGCTAGCTCTATTTATGATATTTTATTTACCACTAATCTACAAACACCGAATTATACCGATCAATACACTGGCCAAGCACATACGAAAAATGCCCCAGAGATCCCAACGGCGCACCCGAACCGCTCATATCCGGAAGCTGTCCACTCTCCGTCTGCTTCATCACCCACTCAAGGGCTGACACCAGACCATCCAAAAGACCATCAAAGGGACGAGAATTGGACAGAGATTCTTTGATCAGCTGATCATTATCTGCTGTAGCTGCATCAAAATCAGCTACCACTGCCACCAGTTCATCATATAACTCCCGAATTTCCGTAAGATCCAGATCCGTAAGATTTTCATCACTGACGCCCTGATCATAAGCTACATTTAAAACTTCCCTTCCAATGGAAATTGCCCTGCTGGCATTGTAGATGATAAGATTTCCCTCTTCCTTCATCTGCTGCTCTTCCTCTTCAATCCGGGCAGTACCCATTTCATCAATGGCATCCATGAATGCATAACCAAGGTCTGCAAATGCATCTGCATTGGCATAAATAATCGCATGATACTCCTTTGCCTTCTGATATTGATTATCCGCAAAATCGTGGCTGCTGCTGATATCAGAGAAAGTCTCCATCAAAGCCCAAAGAGGGTCCGCCATCTCTTTCACCAGCTCGTCCATCTCCCCATAATCCGGATCCATATCAGCAAGCATCAGACAGTCTTCCAATGTATCTGTATTCTTCCCGTAGACACGATAACCATAGGTAAGTCCCGTATCCGGCAGCAGGGAAAACTCTTCTGCATAGTCCACAACCTCATAATAGTAATTAATGGAATCCATAATTTCCACAATATCATTGTTCAGTTCCACATAGTAATTATACTTGATCAGATCCATCTGCTCTGGAGGAATCTCATCCTCCTCCGTTGATTCTGACTCTGCTTCTGACTCTGCTTCTGCCCCTGCAAAAGTCTCCTGCTCCGGCTGCTCCGGCTTTGTTTTTTCTGGTTCCTCAACCTTTTTGCCGCAGCCTGACAGTACAAACACAAAAATAAGCAGCACTGCTATCAGCTTTGTCAAACGGTTACTTTTCATAATTTACATACCTCCTATCTTAAGTTGCTACGCAACGGTACTAAAGGGTAAAGTCACTTCGGCACACCTGTGACTTTACCGTCCAGCATAAAATATTTCTTAAAACACTTGACATTTCTTAGCTGGACTACATAAGATAAAAATTAAAAGATAAATGTATTATACCAAAAACAGAACAATTTGTATAGTTGAGTTTCACCTTTGCTTTCATATATTCCTGTAATTCTATTTTGCAAAAAACGCTACTGCAATGGCCCCTGGCCCTATATGTGTGCCAATGGTGCTTCCAATACAATAAGACGGAATATGATCCAGTTCATCTTCCCAGAGACTTGCGCTGTCCTTTAAATATTTCTGCAGCAGGCTGTCATCCATTCCGGAGTATGCCGTAGCATAAGGCATCTGAAAATCTATGCCGCCGGATTTTTCAATCAACTGTATCAAAAGGTTATTGCCCTTTTTAGAGCCCATAGCCTTTCCAATCATCTTCACTTCTCCATCCATAATTGCAATTACTGGTTTTATCTGAAGAATTGCCCCTGACATAGCGGTAACTGCCGAGATCCTTCCGCCCTTCTGAAGATACTCCAAAGTACCGAGCAATGCCATAAGCTTAATCCTGTGTCTTGCATCCTCCAGCTTCTCCACCAGCTCCTTTGCAGAAGCTCCGTCTTTTAACAGACGAACAGCATACTGAATCAAAATCCGCTCTCCGAGGCTTGCATTTAAACTGTCTACCACAAAAACCTTCCCTGGAAAAGAACCTGCTGCCGCTACGGCACCTGCATAGGTTCCGGAAAGCTTTGAAGATAAGGTGACAGCCACCACATCACTGCCATCCGCCGTAAGCTCCGAAAAACATTCTTCAAACTGAAACATATTGATCTGGCTTGTAGTGGGAAGCTCATCGCTCTCAATCAATTTTTCAAAAAAATCCCTGCCGGACAGATCCACGCCATCCATATAGGTCTTATCACCGAACAAAATTGACATGGAAATCATATGGATCCCAAGTTTTTCTGCTTCTTTCTTGCCAATGTCTGATGACGAATCAATTACCAGCTTTACTGCCATAAAGTCTGCCTCCTAGTATTATGAATTCCGCAATATCCCTTTAACTCCAATCACTTCTGTCTCTTTATTTTTCAGTTCTATTCACAGATAACTGCTTGCTTTACGAAAATTGAAAATTTTCCACTTCCCTCAATACCGGAATAGACGGAGACGCACCCTGTCTGGTTACTGCTATGGCAGAAGCCCTGGATGCCATATCCATCGCTTTACCCACAGAAAGCCCTCTTAAAATTCCTCCGATAAAATATCCGGTAAAAGTATCCCCGGCCGCTGTAGTATCCACAGCTTCCACTTTGTAGGAGGGCTGCAAAAAGCTTTCATTCTGATCCATATACATTGCTCCCTCTTTGCCCAGAGTCAATACAATCACTGCTTTTGGAAAACATTCCATCAGCGCCCTGCCAAGCTTTTCTTTATCAAAGCCTTCTTTTACATCCTGCCCCAGGATCTGTCCTGCTTCAATCTCATTGAGCATAAAATAATCCACATATTCCAGCGGCAGCTTCCGGATCTTCTCATTCATCGGCGAAGGGTTAAGCACAATCTTAAGGCCATTTTTATGAGCCTGCTCCACAATATAGGCCAATTCATTGATCTCATTCTGTAGCACAATGAAATCACCTTTCTGGCAGCGGCTCATAACTGCATCAACCTGCTCCCTTGTAATGGCCTGGTTTGCACCGCCGTAGAGAAGAATACAGTTATCCCCTTCCCTGTCATTCTGGATAATCGCATTTCCGCTTCTTATCTCATCCAGAACAGCCACACATTCCGTATTAACTCCTGCTTCCTCCATCTGCTTTAACAGAAACCTTCCGTCTTCCCCGATAGAACCTGCATGCCAGGTTTCCACCCCTGCCTTAGCCAGTGCAATGGATTGATTCAATCCCTTTCCTCCGCTGAAGACCTGAAGGAAATCGGAAGAAATTGTCTCTCCCTTTTTTACGAAATGATCTACCTTATATGTATAATCAATATTTAGTGATCCAAAACATAATACCTTCATTCTCTGCACCCCTTTCTTTTATGATTAGAATAACATCAATTTATAAAGTTATCAATCATTTGTATACTTACATTTTGTTTTTCACTTCGTCTTTCCCGGGATCGGCTACGCTGTTTGCAACCATTCGGGCAATTTCTTCTGCTGATTCCTGTTTGCCATCCTGTTCCCACATAATAAAAATGTTCAGCAATGCTCCCCCATAGAAATAAAGTTCATAGATAGGAATTTTGTAGCGGGGCTGGATTCTATTTTTCATATAGGCATTCATTGCATCTATGACAATATAATAGAGCTTTGCATCCACCAGTTTTAAGATAAAACCGGCATATTGATCAAAATATTTGAGAGCATGAACAATGCTGGTTATATCGTGGAATTTTCCGATTTTCTCCTTCTCGGAAATACATTCCCGTATGTAGCCAGCAACTATCTCATGAAAAAAATCCGCCAGAGCATCCTCCTTTGTCTCATAATAATGATAAAAAGTCATTCTGGATACTCCGGCTCTTTTCACAATATCCGATATGCGGATGTCCTTGTATTCCTTCTTATCCATAAGAGCAAATATAGCCTCGCCTATGCACACTCTGGTAAATCTTGTCCTTTTATTATAATTTTTGGAAAATAGATCCGCCATCCTGCTGCTCCTTTCCCGAATAATATATCCCTGGGGCATGGGGCATCCCTGAACTTAGTTTTCCTCTATGCAAAAAAGGTACTTTCATAGTAACATAGTTTTTTTAAATAGGAAAGAATTTCAGTCAAATAATTCCTCCATAACGCTTTTCACAGTCTCTATTTTACGAATTTTATAAGCATCCCCGCCGCAGAACAGAAGTCCCTTATCCGTCTCTCCCTTTGCCGCATGGATTAGGGCTTCCGTTATGCAGTAGGGAATTTCTGCCGGCCTGCATTTTTTCAGACAGCCACGGCATTTCCCGGGCGGAATCCGTTCTCCTTTTTTGATACGCTCCAAAAAGGAATTGCGGATGGCACGTCCCGGCATTCCCACAGGGCTTTTCACCAGAACAATATCTTCCTCCTTGGCCTCTATGTAAGCTTTTTTATAATTCTCATGGGCATCACATTCCTCGGTAGCCACAAATCTGCTTGCTGCTTGAACGGCATCCGCTCCCACAGCGAAAGCTGCCTCTGCCTGCTGCCTGTCACTGATGCCGCCGCCCAGAACTATGGGAATCTTTTTTGCAAACTGTTCCTCGTATTCCCGGACCTTACTTATAATCTTTTCTATCTCTTTCCCGTAGGCCCCAAAAGCGCCCTGGGATTTATCTCTCCCGGATTGGGACACGCTACGGCTGCTGCGGGAAATCTCCGGAGAAAATTCTTCCAGCTGTTCCCTGGTAAAGCCCAAATGTCCCCCTGCCCTTGGTCCCTCTATTACCAGAAAATCAGGAATCCGGTTGAACTTTTTTGCCCAGTACCGGAGGATTACCTGAGCCGATTTTTCCGTGGAAACAATGGGGGCAATTTTTATGGAATAGGATTTCACAAGATCGGGAAGATCTACGGGAAGCCCTGCACCGGATACAATGAAATCAGCTCCGATTTTCGCCGCCTGCTTTACATATTCTCTGTAATGGTTCATGGCTGCCATAACATTGAAGCCAACTACGCCACCCGAAGCGACCTCTCTGGCCTTCTTTAGCTCCTGTTCCATGGCCCGCAGATTGGCTTTTAAGGGATTTTCTTCAAAATCCTTCTCCATAAATCCAATCTGAGCCGCAGAGATGGTGCCTGCACCGCCTTCCCGTGCCACGGCTCCCGCCAGCCCGGACAAGCTGATGCCGATTCCCATTCCCCCCTGAAAAATAGGTTTTCTCAGGGTTAAATCTCCGATTCTTAAAGACCTTGCTGCCATATTTTTCTCCCTATTCTTTCAATAGAACCCATACTCTATACTCCTGCTGAAAAAAACAGGATATGTTTCTTCTTACATTCTGCGGAAGCGTTCATATCGGTGACTGCTCAGTTCTTCCCCTGTAAGCTTTCCATAGGTATCCAGAAATTTCTGAACCTTCCTCTTCATAGGCTCTGTTACCTGATGGAGGTTTTCTTTTGAGAATTTCTCCGGCTCCGGGAATACCTGCTCTACCACGCCGGCTTTTTTCAGATCCCTTGCCGTAAGCTTCATCACCTCCGCCGCCTGCTTTGCCCGCTTGCTGTCTTTCCAGAGAATGCTTGCAAAGCCCTCCGGCGACAAAATGGAATAAATGGAATTCTCCAGCATCCACACCTCATTGGATGTTGCCAGGGCCAAAGCTCCGCCGCTTCCGCCCTCTCCGATAATCATCGTCAGAACAGGCACCTTAAGGTCTGACATCTCGTAGATATTTCGGGCAATGGCTTCTCCCTGACCCCGTTCCTCCGCTTCCAAACCGCAGAATGCGCCCGGCGTATCTACAAGGCAGATAATGGGTCTGCCGAATTTCTCTGCCTGCTTCATCAGCCGAAGGGCTTTCCGATAGCCTTCCGGCGAACACATGCCGAAATGGTGGGCCACATGATCTTTTGTGTTTTTCCCTTTTTCCTGGGCAATCACCGTCACCGGCCTCCCCTGAAAATAAGCAATGCCGGCCATAACCGCTATATCGTCCCCAAAAAGCCGATCTCCATGAAATTCATAAAAGCTCTCAAATAATTCCTCAATGTAATCGCTTCCCACCGGCCTGTTCTTATCTCTGGAACGCAGCACCCGATCCCAGACGCCGATTCTTTGATAGCGTATCTTTCGCTCTTCCGGTACGGCGCTGTCCTTTCCCTTTTCTTTTTGCACAGCGCCGTCCTTCCCGTGCTCTTTCAAAGAACGGTTTGCCGTACCGCCCGTCCTGAATAAATCTTGGTCATGTATCCGTAAAATATCTCCTAAAACATTTTTAAGCTCACGGCGCTCCACAATCCGGTCCACAAATCCATGCTCCAGAAGAAATTCCGATCTCTGAAAGCCCTTCGGAAGCTTCTGCCGTATAGTCTGTTCAATGACTCTGGGACCCGCAAAGCCAATCAGCGCTCCCGGTTCCGCCAGAATGATATCCCCCTCCATAGCAAAGCTTGCTGTCACTCCGCCGGTGGTGGGATCCGTCAGTACACTGATATATAAAAGTCCGGCATTGCTGTGCCGTTTCAGGGCGGCGGAGGTCTTTGCCATCTGCATCAGAGAGGTGATTCCCTCCTGCATCCTTGCGCCGCCGGAACAGGTAAATAAGATCACCGGAAGCCTCTCCTTCGTGGCCCGCTCCACGGCTCTTGTAATCTTCTCTCCTACCGCTTCTCCCATGCTTGCCATAAGAAAACGGCCATCCATCACTCCCAGGACTGCTTCACAGCCGTCTATCCGGCATTTTCCTGTAACTACCGCTTCATTCAGCCGTGACTTTAGCCTTGTGACCGCAAGCTTTTCCTCATATCCCTCAAAGTTCATGGGATTGCTGCCTATGAGCTCCTTATCCCATTCCCGAAAGGTTCCCTCGTCGGCAAGGCGGCGGATGCGTTCGTAGGCCTTAACTCGAAAATAGCCCTTGCATTTGGGGCATACGTAATAATTCTGCCGCATATCCTCCACAAGAAGCGTTCCGCCGCACTTGCTGCATTTGCACAGAAGCCCTTCCGGTACCTGGGGCTTTTTGCTTTCGTCAGGGGAAACTCTTTTATTTGTCTTTTTAAATACATGATCCAGATTCATTTCCTTCACCTCTAAAGCTTATGCTTCCAAAGTCAAAGCTCCATTCTCACTGCCTGGTACGACATTTTAGCACACTTGAACCAGTTATTTATTGAATGTTATGCTAACTCATTGACAAATTCAATATCTATATTTCCGGTCAGAAATTGGGGATTGTTTAAAATATCATACTGATAGTCAACATTGGTATCCACGCCCTCAATAATGACCTCGCCCAAAGCGCTCTGCATTTTGCGGATTGCTTCGTTTCTGTTCTTTGCCCACACGCTGATTTTGGCCACCATGGAATCATAAAAGGGCGGAATGGTATAACCGCTGTAGATTGCCGAGTCAATGCGTATGCCTTTTCCGCCGGGCAGATGTAAGCCCGTAACTGTACCGGGGCAGGGAAGAAAGCCTTTCTCCGGCTTTTCCGCATTGATACGGACCTCGATGGAATGGCCCTCTATCTTCACTTGTTCCTGTGTGTAGGACAGCTTTCGTCCATCTGCAATCCGAAGCTGTTCCTTGATAAGATCAATTCCCGTAATCCATTCCGTAACGGGATGCTCTACCTGGATCCGGGTATTCATTTCCATAAAATAGAAGTTTCCGCTTTTTTCCAAAAGGAATTCGATGGTTCCGGCTCCCACGTACCCGGCTGCCTTTGCCGCTTTTACCGCCGCTTCTCCTATCCGGCTGCGCAGCTCCTCTGAAAGCGCCGCACAGGGGGCTTCCTCTATCATTTTCTGATGATTTCTCTGTATGGAGCAGTCACGCTCTCCCAGATGGATCACGTTTCCGCAGCTGTCCGCTAGAATCTGTACCTCCACATGCCTTGGCTTTGTTATAAAATGCTCTACGTACATGGCATTGTCTCCAAAGGCTTTCTCCGCCTCGGACTGGGCAAGATGGAAGTTGTGTTCAAACTCATCCTCTGTCTCTACCATGCGCATTCCCTTTCCGCCGCCTCCGAGAACGGCTTTGATCATAACGGGGTAGCCGGCTTTTTTTGCCTCTTCCATTCCTGATTTACTGTCAAAAACGGCGCTTTCGCTTCCCGGAACAATAGGAACGCCGGCAGCCTTCATGGTATTTCGGGCTTCCTGCTTATTTCCCATTTTCGCCATCACCTGAGAAGAAGGGCCTATAAAAATGATATGGCATTTTTCACATAGCTCGGCAAATCTGCTGTTCTCCGATAAAAGCCCATAGCCAGGGTGAATGGCCTCCGCACCTGACACAATGGTAGCGCTGATAATCTTCTCCATGGAAAGATAGCTGTCTTTCAGACCTGCCGGCCCGATGCAGACGGCTTCGTCCGCAAGCTTGGCATGAAGTGCCTCCCTGTCCGCCTCCGAATATACGGCAACTGTCTCTATTCCCATTTCCCGGCAGGCACGGATAATGCGCACCGCAATCTCGCCCCGATTTGCCACTAGAACCTTTCTAATCATATTACTCTCCTACCATTATAAGTTGCTGCGCAACAGCACTAAAGGGTTTTTAACCTACCATAAAGGTCAGTTCCGCCTGAGCCACTACTTTTCCATCCACTGTGGCTACGGCTTCTCCCACACCCAAAGGGCCTTTCTGCTTGATAATTTTTGTTTCCAGCCGAAGCTTATCTCCCGGTACTACCTTGCCTTTGAATTTACACTTATTAATAGCTCCGAAATACGCTGTCTTTCCTTTGTTTTCCTCACAGGAAAGAATCGCAACCGCACCTGCCTGTGCCAGGGCCTCTATGGTTAACACCCCTGGCATAACCGGCTCCCCCGGAAAATGTCCGGCAAAAAAATCTTCCCGAAAAGTTACACATTTATATCCTACCGCATAGGCTCCCGGCTCATAGTCTTCAATATAATCTAACAGTAAAAAAGGATGCCGATGGGGAATAATTTCCTGTATTTCCTTACTATTTAAACGCTTCATTACACTCTCCTATTCCATCTTTGGCAAAACAACAAACAACGTCTGCCCATACTCCACCGCATCCCCGTTTTTCACAGAAATCTCTTTTACAATACCATCGCATTCACTTTCAATCTCATTCATCAGCTTCATAGCCTCAATAATACCCAAAATCTGGCCCTTTTTCACCTTATCGCCCACTGACACAAAGGGCTGTGCGCCCTCTTTCGGCGCTTCGTAGAAGACACCCACCAGAGGGGATTTTATCTGCATTACATGGCCAGATATTTCTTCCTCAGCCACTGCCTTTGGCTGCTCCTGAACCTCTGCTTCTGCCTGGCCCGCAGATGAGAGCTTTGCCTTTGGAGCAGCTGTCCCGGCACTCTTTTTTAATTTTATCTTTGTTCCGTTCTGCTCGTAGTAAAAGCTGTCTAACCCTGATTCGGAAACACATTCTACCAGCCTTAAAAGATTCTCAAATTCCATTGGTTATGCCTTTCTATTTTAAGTTCCGCAAAATATTGACAGTACACCGGCATCACTCTGCTGTTTTATAAGCTTTGATCAAAATGGACGCATTATGTCCCCCAAAGCCCAGGGAATTACTGAGGGCATAGTTGATGCTTTTCTCAACCGGTGCGCCGACGGCATAATTCAGATCACAGTCTTCTCCTGGGGCAACCGTACCCATGGTCTGATGAATAAAGCTTTCCTCTATGGATTTCACACACACAATAAATTCCACACCGCCTGCTGCCCCCAGCAAATGACCAATCATGGATTTGGTTGAATTGATAATAACCTTATATGCAGCATCACCAAAAGCGCTTTTGATGGCTTTTGTCTCAAAGAGATCGTTGTGATGGGTGCTTGTTCCGTGGGCATTGATGTAGTCTACCTGCGACGGCTCTATTTCTGCCTCTTTCATGGCAAGCTCCATAGCCTTTGCCGCCCCGCTTCCGTCCTCGCAGGGAGAAGTAATATGGTAGGCGTCTCCTGTGGCCCCGTATCCGACTACCTCCCCATAGATTCTGGCTCCACGCTTTTTTGCATGCTCCAGCTCCTCTAACACCACGATACCTGCTCCCTCTCCCAACACGAAGCCCTGCCGATCCTTGTCAAAAGGGATAGACGCCCGTAATGGATTGGTTTCGGTGGAAAGGGCCGTAAGCGCATGGAAGCCTGCTACTCCCGTGGGACAGATGCAGCTTTCCGCTCCTCCCGCAAGCATAATGTCCGCATCATCATATTGAATGGCACGGAAAGCATCACCGATGCAGTGAGTGCCGGATGCGCATGCGGTCACCACATTGGTGCATTTTCCCCGAAGACCCAGCTGAATGGAAATATTGCCTGCCGCCATATTGGAGATCATGCGGGGGACCATCAGGGGATTTACCCTGTTTACTTTTCCCTGAAGAATTTTTGCGTACTCCGTCTCTACCGTACTCAAGCTTCCGATTCCCGATCCTGCGATAACGCCGGCCCGGAAAGGATCCTCATCACTCATCCGAATGCCGGAATCTGCCAAAGCCTCCTTTGCCGCCGCTACTGCGTACTGGGAAAATGCCTCCATACGCTTGGATGCTTTCAGGTCCATCCGCTCTCCTGCATTAAAATCCTTTACCTGAGCTGCCAGCTTTACCTTGTAATCTGTGGTATCAAATTTTGTAATCTCACCGATGCCGACCTTTCCCTCCCGGATACCTTTCCAGAATTCCGGCACGGTATTTCCGATGGGCGTCACCGCCCCCAATCCGGTAACAACAACTCTTCTTTTCATCCGTCTGCTCCTCTATTCCAGTCCCGCAATCTTTCTGCCAGCCCCCTCCTAAAGAAAGATTTCCAGTCACATATACATGGGCATGTAAATCTTTCTGGCACTGTACAAAAGATTGCTGTTTATGATTACATTGCCATACCACCGTCCACATGAAGAACCTGGCCGGTAATATATCCTGCATCATCGGAAGCCAGAAATGCCACGGCCTTTGCCACATCCTCCGTGCTTCCAAACTTTCCCAAAGGAATCTGGCTCACCGCCTGTTCCTTTACCTTATCGCTGAGTTTTCCGGTCATGTCGGTCTCAATAAAGCCCGGAGCCACCGCATTTACCGTAATGCCCCGGCTTGCCAGTTCCTTTGCGGCGGACTTTGTCATGCCGATGACGCCGGCCTTAGAAGCCGCATAGTTTACCTGTCCGGCATTGCCGGCAACGCCTACCACGGATGCCATATTGATGATTCGGCCGCTTCTCTGCTTCAGCATGTAACGGGATACCAGCCGCATGGTATGGAAAGCTCCCTTTAAATTGGTATTTAAGACTTCCTCAAAGTCTTCCTCTGACATCCGCATAAGCAGATTGTCTCTTGTGATTCCGGCGTTATTTACCAGAATATCTATTTTTCCGCATTTTTCCATAATATCGCTGATAAGCTTCTCACATGCCTTATAATCTGATACATTGCACTGATAGATTTTTGCCCTGCCGCCTGCGGCTTCTATGGCTGCCGCCGTTTCCTCTGCCGCCGCTTTGGAGCCATTATAGTTTACAATCACATAAGCGCCCTTTTTTGCCAGCTCCAGGGCAATGGCTCTTCCGATTCCTCTGGATGCTCCCGTTACCAGGGCTGTTTTATCTTTTAACATTTGACATCCACCGCCTTTTTCATGTCTTTTCGCTTATGGCATCCGCCACTTTTTTTACATCCTCCCAGGAGGAAATATAATGCATGGTTACCTGGGAATTTATTTTCTTCATAAAGCCTGACAGGGTTCTGCCCGGTCCGATTTCAATGAAAGTGTCTACTCCGTCCTCAATCATGCACTCCACACTTTGCTGCCATTTTACCGGGGAATACACGCCTTTGGAAAGGAGATCGCAGATCTCGTTCTCCTGTTCCACTTTCTTTGCCGTCACATTTGCCACGTAAGGAATAGTTAAGGAATGGATATGTATTTTCTCGATTTCTTTTTTCAGTTCCTCCCCGGCAGTGCGCAGGAACGGGGAGTGGAAAGGTCCGCTGACATTCAGGGGGACGATTCGTTTGGCTCCGGCTGTCTTTAGCTTCTCTGCCGCATCTTTTACCGCTGCTGCCTTTCCTGTGATGACGATCTGGCCGGGGCAGTTATAGTTGGCTATGGTCACATCTGCTATTTCCCGGATTGCTTTTTCCACATCCTCCCCGGTCATTCCCAGGACGGCGCTCATGGCCCCTGTTCCTGCCGGGACTGCATTTTCCATAAGGATTCCTCTCTTTCGCACTAAGAGAATGGCATCCTTCTCTTCCAGGGCTCCGGCGGCGGCAAGGGCTGCATATTCGCCCAGACTTAAGCCTGCTGTTATATCCGGCCTGATTCCCTGTTCCACAAGTACCCTTGTCATGGCAAGGCATGCGGCCACCATGGCGGGCTGTGTGTATTCTGTCAGGTTCAGTCTCTCATCTTCCTCAAAGCAGACCTTTTTCAGCTCAAAGTCCAAAGCCTCTTCCGCCTTATCAAACAGCTCCCTGGCCATATGGCTGTTTTCGTAAAAATCAGCGCCCATGCCTGCTTTTTGTGCCCCTTGGCCCGGATATATAAATGCCAGCTTACGCATAATTTTTTGCTCCCATTAAAAGACTGTCCGCCTCTTTTACAAGGCTCTCTATCAGCTCCTGACAGGTCATTTCTTCTTTCACAAGACCTGCAATCTGTCCCGACATGACGCTGCCGTTCTTTACGTCACCCTCCTGAACCGCTTTTCTTAAGGCTCCCAGGGTGAGGTATTCCAACTCTTCTAAGGATGCTCCTTTGTTTTCCAGCTCCAGATACTTTTTCGTCATTTCGTTTCTTAAGGTGCGTACGGGATGGCCGGTGCTTCTTCCTGTGACTCTTGTGTCAATGTCCTTTGCCTTTATGACCTTTTCCTTATAGTTTTCATGTACCTGGCATTCCTTTGTAACTACAAAGCGTGTTCCCATCTGTACGCCCTTAGCTCCCAGCATCAGGGCCGCCGCAATGCCTCTTCCGTCCCCAATGCCTCCTGCCGCAATGACCGGTACGCTTACCGCATCCGCAACCTGGGGAACCAGAGCCATGGTTGTGCTCTCTCCCACATGACCGCCGGATTCACAGCCTTCCGCCACTACCGCATCGGCTCCGCTTCGCTCCATTCTCTTCGCCAGAGCAACCGATGCTACTACAGGAATAACCTTAATATTCCTGCTCTTCCACAGCTCCATATATTTTTCGGGATTCCCGGCGCCGGTGGTTACTACGGCTACATTTTCCTCTGCTACGACCTGTGCCACTTCCTCCGCATAGGGGCTCATAAGCATGACATTGACGCCAAAGGGCTTATCTGTCAGTTCTCTCGTCTTGCGAATCTGGTCTCTTACCCACTGGGCCGGCGCATTTGCCGCACCAATGATTCCCAGGCCGCCTGCCTGTGACACGGCTGCTGCCAGATGGTATTCCGCAACCCATGCCATGCCCCCCTGGATAATCGGATATTTGATTCCCAATAGACCGGTTAATTCTGTCCGCATAGTTCCTTCCTGCCTTTTTGCTTATTCTTTATGACTTTTGATATAATTGATTACGTCGCCAACGGTCAGAAGCTTTTCCAAATCCTCTGAGGGAATTTCTACTCCGTAATTTTCCTCCAACGCCATTACCATTTCAAACAGATCCAAAGAATCCGCATTCAGATCTTCTTTAAAGGAAGACTCCATTGTAATGCTGTCCCCGTCTACTCCCAGATTATCTGCTACAATTGCTTTCATTTCTTCAAACATGATTTTTCTCCTTTTTTGTCATTTTATAGGGAGTGCTCCCAATGGCTTCTTTCTATCTTAATTTGCGGGAGTACTCTTAGAAATCTTCCGGCCGTTCCATATCCGGCTTAAAGATTATCTCCATGTAATGATTACGGCTCCCCAGGTAAGGCCGCCCCCAAATCCGGCAAGCACAAGATTGTCTCCCGGATGCAGCATGTTCTGCTTTTGCATTTCCCAAAGAAGAATGGGGATGCTGGCGGAGGAAGTATTGCCGTATTCCTGTATGTTCATGGGGAATTTATAGGCAGGCTCTCCTATCCTCTTTGCCACTGCCTCCACAATCCGTTTGTTGGCCTGATGAAGCACATAATATTTGATGTCGCCTTTTCTCAGCTTGTTTTTAAGAAGAACTTCTTCAATGGCCTCCGGTACTTTCCGGGCTGCAAATTTAAATACGGTCTGGCCGTCCATTCGGATATAGCAGGGTGAAAGGTCTTCTTTTGTTAAAGGGCCGGAAAAAGGTGTTTGATTTTTCCTGTTCTTAAGGGTTAGTGCCTCTCCCTTTGTTCCGTCAGAGCCAAGAACCGGAATGGTTCCCCGCCCGTGGGCCGCCGTGACAACTACCGCACCGGCTCCGTCTCCGAATAAAATGCAGGTTCCCCGGTCACTCCAGTCGGTAACATTAGACAGGCATTCACTGCCAATCACAAGGATATTCTGAAACAGGCCCGCTTCTATGTATGCACATGCCGTAGCATATGCCATGATAAATCCGCTGCAGGCGGCATTTAAGTCAAGGCATACCGCACGAAAAGCCCCGATTTCATCTTGAACCCGGCAGGCCATGGATGGCATAACCTCCTCCGAGGACATGGTAGATACCAGAATCATATCCATCTGTTCCGGCTTAAGCTTTGCCTGCGCAAGGGCCTCTTTTGCCGCTTTCGCCGCCATAGAAGCTGCCGTATCCTTTGCAGCAATGTGACGCCTTTGTATGCCGGTTCGCTCCTGAATCCATTTATCGCTGGTTTCCACAAGCTTTTCAAGCTCTCGATTGTCCAGGGTGTTCCGCGGTACACAAGCCCCTGTTCCTTTGATTATTCCCGTCATCTTATAACCTCTGTTATCTGCATTTGCCGCCGGATTTCCCAAAACAGCACGGATGCGGACAGACCGCTTCCGGCTGCTCTTTTGGAATTGGCTGACTTAAATTTTAGCAAATTACTCCATAAATACAATTTACAAAACAGGGGGGAATGTAAGATTTTCGAGGTATGGGCGCAGGAATGCCTTAAGAAATGAATGGGATATAAAAACAGCATGGAAATGCTGCCTATACGAATAGTACGTATTGGGTATAACATTCCATGCTGTTTATAAAATGCCAAAAGTTCTGTTGTGATTAGCTATGATTCCTTTTAAATCTGATTTCAATTTTCCGGGTTAAGATTTCCCTGATTTTTTAACAGATCATTGACGGCAGTAATCATAAGCCCTTGTGAAGCATTCTCTTCATTTAATACTTCACCTATCCAAATCTGCCCGGTTTCCCCGAGCATAATCCCCTGCCAGCTGCAGAACATCTCCTTACAGTCCTCTTCTTCCAGGGCTTCAAAAAAAGCTTCGTCCAGGCTGCTGTCAAAGCTTTTGGATGCAGCAAGAAACTCCGTGCTGTTATTGTAAGTAATCCCGGATATGGTAATGGGATATGCTATTTCCTCTGAAATCGCCGGCCAGTCATGCTGCAAAAACTGCTGTTTGATTTGAGCGGCATAGTTTTCTACTACGGCAGAGGACATATCTGTTGCAATGCTATAGTAGTCGCCGTCCGTTGTTGTTATGGGCTCTTCCTCTTTTGGGGCCAGGCTCTGACTGTCATCCGAAGCTTCTGCGGCGGGAGCTTCTGTCTCCGGTGCCACAGCCTCCTTTGGCGCAGATGGTGCGGACTCGTTCATCTCGGCTGCCGGAGCGGAACATCCCCATAGGCATATGCTTAGTAAGAGAAATAAGAAAACAGATATTTTTTTCATAACTTGAGACACCTCCAAATTTATCGCTGGGCTCATTATACCGCAATCCTTTGATGGACGAAAGCGGGCGGGAAGAATGTTTACAGACTGTTTGCAGGTTGTTTACAAGTCATATTTAATAGCTCCGGCTTTCCTTTAGTAACTGCTATTTTTATTTTAATGCAGGTTCATTATACTATAAGAAAAAAAAGATTGAAAAGATTTTTCGGCCGGGTTCTCTGCAAGGGTCTTTATATAATGTTACAATTCGCACCCTTATGAAATAAAAACTTTATAAAATCTGGTATAAGTGTGAATTATAATATCAAAAATACATGCGAAAATACATGCAAGTATAAAAAATGGTTGCAAAATCTGCTCTTTCAGGATATACTATATAAACAGACTTACCCAACAGGGGCTTGTACTGGTTTCGACGGGGGTCTCGCAGCTGGTGAAGCTATCCGCAGGCGATGCGTCAAATCGCAAATCTAAATATAAACGCTGAAGACAATTTAGCATACGCTGCCTAATGGCAGCTGTCGGCCTTAGAGCACCTGCACTTTAAGAATCCGGCATCGACTATGCAGGAAACGACTTGCGCTAAGCTTTGCACGCATGGGCGTATCATGAAGCTACTAAAGCTGTCAGGGTGTTAGTTCCCGGGCAGTGGAGGGAATGTCAAAGAACTGACTATGATAGTAGAAGAACAGGGAACAGGCTTTCGGACAGGGGTTCGATTCCCCTCAGGTCCATTAAAGAATGACGTAAAATCACAAACCACCACTTTAAGTGGTGGTTTGATTTTATACTCTTTTATTTTGTCAACTTGTATCTGTGATTAATATAGCAAACCCACATGCACCCCATTGGCGCACCACCATAAATGAAAGTCGGCAGTGGTGCATGGGGCATCCCTGAACTTAGTTTTCTGCTACGCAGAAAAGGATCTTTCATAGCAAACCCACATGCACCCCATTGGCGCACTACCATAAATGAAAGGCGGCAGTGGTGCATGGGGCATCCCTGAACTTAGTTTTCTGCTACGCAGAAAAGGATCTTTCATAGTAAACCCACATGCA
Organism: Candidatus Merdisoma sp. JLR.KK006; assembly: GCF_036941035.1. Taxonomy (NCBI): domain Bacteria; kingdom Bacillati; phylum Bacillota; class Clostridia; order Lachnospirales; family Lachnospiraceae; genus Candidatus Merdisoma; species Candidatus Merdisoma sp. JLR.KK006. The sequence continues at coordinate 350,858 of NZ_JAYMNS010000001.1, forward strand.
CCCCATTGGCGCACTACCATAAATGAAAGTCGGCAGTGGTGCATGGGGCATCCCTGAACTTAGTTTTCTGCTACGCAGAAAAGGATCTTTCAAAGTAATTAGTACCTAAAGTGTAAAGTCTGTGTTCATTCATATGCAGGCTGTTTTACCGCACTTTTAAGGTATATTATCTGATTAAAAGGAGCATGCAATGAAGCAATTCGAAGTAATTTTATGGGACGTGGACGGAACGCTACTTGATTTCCTGGCAGCGGAGAAAGCGGCAATCAACTCTCTCTTTTGGGAATTCGGACTGGGAACATGTTCGAAGGAGATGTTACGGCGCTATTCTAAAATCAACCGAAAGTATTGGAATAAGCTGGAACTGGGGGAAATGACAAAGCCCCAGATTCTGGTAGGACGTTTTAAGGAATTTTTTACGCTGGAAGGGATTGATCCCTCTCTTGGAGAGCAGTTTAACGCCGCCTACCAGGTGCGTCTTGGAGATACGATTGTTTTTTGTGACAACAGCAAGGATCTTGTCTCCTCTCTGCGGGGAAAAGTCAAACAGTATGTGGTTTCCAACGGAACAATCATAGCCCAGACAAAAAAGCTTAAAAATTCCGGATTTGACCAGCTGATGGATGGAATCTTCCTGTCCGAGCAGGTCGGATACGAAAAGCCGGCCAAGGAATTTTTTGATTGTGTCTTTAGGGAAGTGGGTGCTGTGGATAGGGATAAGATTCTGATTGTTGGAGATTCCCTCACAAGCGACATTCTGGGAGGCAATTATGCCGGAATTAAAACCTGCTGGTACAATCCCGACAGACTTGCCAATGATACGTCTGCCAAAACGGACTTTGAGGTTCAGAATTTGAATGATATTTTAAAAATTATTTAGGCTGTGAAAAGGGCTTTCCCAGGTGAAAGGCTCTTTCGCTTTGAAGCAGCTTGTGATATAATAGGAATCAGCGAGAAGAGTATGCCTGCATATTCATCAAGCGACGAATCATACCAGATCAAGAAGCTATGATATGATTCAGTTCAAAGAGAGATTCCCTGATACATATGAATCTCAATTTTAGGCATCACCCGGAGATAAGCTTTAAAGTAAGCTTTACGAATCTGCCCGGATGACGCAGTAAATGCTTTGAAAGGAGGAAATGATGAAGCAAAAAACAAGTATCTTTATTTCAATGATTCTGTGTTTCTGCTTGCTGTTGGGCAACGGAATACCCGTCAAAGCGGCGCAGGCACCGCTTACCAGTCTGACCTTTGATATGGATTATTATTACAATACGAATCCGGATCTGCAGGCTGCTTTGGGTTATGATTATGGTAGTTTATACAATCACTACCTTAATTTCGGGCTTGCTGAAGGGCGATCCGGAAGCGCAGAATTCAACTGTCTGGTATATCGGAATAATTATCCGGACTTACAGGCCATCTATGGGAACGACTACTATGCCTACTGTGTTCACTATGAAAATAGCGGAAAGGCCGAGGGCCGCAGTGCAGCAGGCGAGGCGCTTCCCATTTCTGCGGAAGTGCCGGCCAATACCCTCATTGGCAGTTATGCAACGGCTTATAACCCGAACATATCACGTGCAGTGAATATCGCTTTGGCAGCATCCAGAATCAACGGCGTAGTGATTCAGCCGGGAGAAGGCTTCTCTTTCAATCAGACAATCCTGCCGAGAACTGCTGCTAACGGTTATGTAGAGGCTAACGTGATCGTGAATAAAAAATATGTTCTTGGAACCGGAGGAGGCATCTGCCAGGTTTCTTCTACACTGTACGCCGCCATGCTGACCGCCGGACTGCCGGCTACCGAGCGGCATCCTCATTCTCTGAATGTAGGTTATATTCCGGAGGGAATGGACGCAACTATCTCCGGCAATGTGCTGGATCTCCGATTTACCAATATCTTTGCGGAACCCATTCAGATTCAGGCAGTTGCGGACCAGGGTACATTAACCATATCACTCTATAAACTCTGCAATTGAAATCTTCGGCAAAAAGAAAATGCCATGCAGTCCAAAAATCTTCTGCATGGCATTTTTATTGTTCCGTTATTTTTATAGTATCTGCTTCTGATTTATTGCATTTATTTATGAATCCCATTCATACTCAAACAACTGATTCAACAGCTCTATCAGCTTGTCGTTGTATAGCTTTCTTTCCATTTCCGCTTCTTTTTCTGCAGCTTCCTGGCTCATAACCTTATAGCCTGACTGCTCCCCTTTCAGCGGAGCCTGGCGCAGCAACAGCTTTTCTGCTTCTTCAAGGGTAAGCACCTGCATATCTATCAGTTCCATAATAAGGCCGCTTTGTTCCTCATTTGATAAGCAAGTGATGTTGTATTTCTCTTTCAGATAGCGGGCCTGATCCTTGGTCAGCTTTTTTGATTCTGAGGAATTCCAGGTAGCCTTTGGATTATCGGAGGGATTGACCAGTTCTTCCAGGGTTTTGTCTCCCAAAACTCCGTTGTCCGCACGGAAAAGCTGGTACTTTTTATTATTTTTCTTTTCTTTCCAGTATTGCTCGTTGGAATTGCCGGAGAGAATCTCTTTTACCAGAACTGTCTGGTAATTTTTCATCAATTTCTTTGCTTCCTCTACCGCTGCCTTATCTGCGGCTTCCTCCTCCGTAACTTCACGCTCCTGCTCCTGATTGGTATGCTTAAGCAGGTTCAGAAAGCTGCTTTTTGTTGCGCCTGAACTGCTTTCGTCTGATTTCTTTTCCAAATATGCACCAAAGGCTAATCCTCCGTAGGTGCTGCTCTGTGCTCCTGTAATGCTCATCTCTCTATCCCCCTGTTTAAACTTTGCAATTTCCCTCTGTCATACTTTTTTCAAAGAGGCCGACTGCAAAAATGAATGTTCAAAGTTTTTATACGTTACGGATCCATGCCCTCAAAAATATCTTCCAGCTTCATGGTAATATGAGGAAATCCTTTTAAGGAAATCTCTGTCTTAGCGTTGTAATCCTTTTCCTCTTCATCATCCTGGAGAATATAGCTGTGGGCCAGCACATATTTTCCCTCTGTCAAATAATAAATCTCAACGGATTTTCCCTGCGGAAACACAATCCAGTATTCTTCCACGCCTGCCTTTTCATAAGCTGCCATTTTATCACTCTTATCTCTAAAGGCTGTTGACGGACTTAAGGTCTCCACAATAAACTTCGGTACTCCGCTGTAGGTTCCGCCCTTCAGATGCTTTCGATCGCAGATAATCATAATATCCGGGATTACATAGTCATCATTTTCTTCCGGATGATATTGAAAATCCAGGTTTTCCATAAATACAAGGCACAGGCTGTCTTTTAATCCTCTTTTTATGGCAGCATATATATTGCCATTAATAATCCCATGCTTATAATTTGCCGAAGGCGACATATCATAAATGATACCATTCATCTTTTCCTGCCTTTGGCATTCTTTTTCTAATAATGGCATACATTCACATCCTTTCTTTCCCGGGCTTACGGTTCCGTCTATACATACCCCGCAAAAATAGCTCTGCGGAATCGCTGCTATTATTATACTATAAGCAGAAAGGAATGAAAAGGCATTAATTCACTTTGATGTATAATTCAAATTAACGTATTTTTTTCATAATCCCCATATCGATCCCATACACTTCATCACACAGAATATCAATGTCATCCCGGACATGGCTTGCAATAATAATCAACTTACCTTTTTCCTTCATTTTCAATAAAACCTTTCTCATATCTTCAACACCATTGTTATCAAGTGCGTTCATTGGCTCGTCAAGTATAAGAATGTCGGGATTTTCCATTAACGCCTGTGCTATTCCAAGACGCTGTCTCATGCCAAGGGAATAATTTCCCACGTGCTTTTTGTCATCCGGATTCAGGCCCACAAGCTCCATATATTTTCGTATTTCATCTTCCCTGATTTTTCCCCTGACAGATGCTAAGTATTTCAAATTTTTCAACCCGGAATACCTTGGCAGAAAACCCGGCGACTCAATGATAAATCCTATATTTTCCGGATAATCCACATCCTTCCCAACGACCTTGCCGTCAACTGTCACAGTCCCCCCAGAGGGGTACAATAAGCCGCAAATACATTTGAGCAGAACCGTTTTTCCGGAACCATTTCTTCCTACGATTCCATATATTTTTCCCATTTCAAATTTTGCACATACGACTTTCAAAACATCTTGATCACCAAAGGCCTTTGTGACATTTTCCACAAGAATTCCCGATTTATGTTCCATGAATACGCCTCCTGCTGATTCGATTGATTGCCTTTTCCCTATAATTTGCAGCCACACATAATGCACTGAGGCTTACGATTGCAGTCAAAAAAAATTTCCCTGCATATGCCAGATTGATTCCCCATTTTGATGCATAACCATTGAACAGTTCTAACTGCGCCAGGCTCACCGGAGAAAAACCATATGCCCAGTCCATCCAGTCGTTTGAAACACATATATCCAAAACAGCCATTAGTGCCCCTGCAAATGTTCCCGCTGATCTAGCGGTCATCTTATTTCCAAAATAGATAAGCAGTCCAATGCACAGAATACAGGAGAATTCCAGTAAGATACTTAAAATCAATGCATCAACAGGCTCATATTGCCTCATAATATTCTGAGATACTGACAATTCCACGCCAAACTCTGCACCCGCATTTGTTTTTCCCAGCGTCCCCCAAATCTTGCCCCATTTGTTTGACCATGTAATATGTCCAAGAAAAGGAATCATCGCTGCTGCAGTTAAACAAGCCATATAAAGCATGGACATTTTTAATATGTAAAGAACCTGCCCCAGTCCCCATGACAGTTTTCCTGCTCTTGAGATCACATATTGATAGGATTCATCCTCAAATGGGGCATTGCAAAACAAAATAACCGCACATGCAGCTATAACAAACTGAATCCTGTCATTATTAATTAAAAAAACAAAGGCAAAGGGCGTAACATCCATATCCACGCTCCGGCTGAAGGTTAATACAGCAGAAAGGCTTTCCATCACATACAGCACGGCAATCATAAGAATGAACGGTATTCTTATATTTTCCCGCAGCATTCTCATATGATAGCTTGATACCTTACTTGCTTTCATAAAACATCCCATCCCTAAGCCCCTTTACCAGCTTTTCCGTAAAACATAAGCCCATCAGGAAAACCAAAATGCCCGAAACAATCGCTGCAATCATAACCGTATATCCGCTGTCCCCAATTACTGTCCTGCCTATCAATATCTGATCAAACCGCCAGTCAGCATCAAGAGATAATATCTGGCTTATCCTGACAACCACATAGCTCCCCAAAAACGGAAACATGGTAATGACTAATGGGTCTGTTAAATATAGTGACACAAACATGGAAGCACCCGCCCATATCATCCCACGCATAAATCCAAGAGCCGCCTCAATCATACAGTAGCGGACCGGATGATGGATCGCCAGCCATTTGTGAAATAAATCTGCGGTGCCGGCAACAGACGTTTCATAATAATCACTTGTCATCTGAAATCTCATACGCAAAAACAGAATCAGCAAAATCGTACCAAGTGCAGCAACCAGTCCGCCCATGAGGATATTTACTATATATTTCACAGTGCCATACCTTCGCATTCCCTCTCTGGAAGCAATGTACGCAACCGCCTTGCTGTTTCTTTCCTCGCAAAAGCTGGCTGCAAATGGCAATGCCGCAAAAACAGGTAATATATAATTTCTGCACATTCCTCCGTAGGCGGAGTTGCTCATAAAATAGTATACGCACCAGACGGTATTGCCGCTTTCCATTGCACCTGCCAGATCATTCCATGAATCAAAGCAAATGCAAAACATAACGCCAATCATTGCTATGACGGCACTTGTATTGATTGCCCTCTTCCATTCACTTATGAATACTCTGCTCACGAAATTTCCTCTCCTGTGATTGCGTTAAACCGAATGGTGTACCCGCTGTCTTCAACCGATTCTCCATCTATTTCAAAATCAACGCACCATACCGGAATCAAATCCATCTTTGTAAAGGAATCCTCCTTAAGAAGCGGAAAATACTCCATCCAGATATTCTTTGCCTTAAATTCATTTGTTAAGATCACGTCGCCAAATTTTTTCATGATTGCTTCTTTGATGCCGTCTTCACCTATGACAGCCACTTCCTTCTGATGTTCTTCATAAGGCTCAAACATTCCTATCATGGTTATCATCTCAATCCCATTGTTTGACAACAATGCCGTTACAACAGCCGGATAAGCCAGGAATCTGTTACTCGTTCCCCGCAGCCCCGGTTCATTTCGGTATACGGGAATCCCATTCACTTCCACCCGGAAATTTATCCGGTACACTTCCATACCTTCGTCAAAGGCATCTCCTTCATATCCCTTTGCCGACAAAACGCCCCGATAGTCATCATCTTCCAAAATTGCCTTTTTCACATTCTCAAAATCTGCCTGATCCATAGCAACCATATTGAGAACCTCCAGTTCTCCGCCCACTCCAAGCGTCTTCATAAAGCTCCACATCCTTGCAGCAGCATCTGCCTGGGACATAAAAGCCAGGTCCCTGTCATCTGCCATGCCCATCTCCCCCGCATAAGAACAATAGGTGTCCAAATGGTTAGCCATATCATTTCTTTGATATGTAAGCGATCCGCCTGCAAATTCATCGCTCCCATCATTCACAACAAGGGTTCCTTTTGCATCTTGCCCTATTGCTTCCTGCACTTTATCATAGTCAAAGCTTTTTAACCTCGTTGCATACTCATAAAGGTTATTTTCCGGCATTTTCAATTCTGCACAAATGAACAGATTTTCATCCAGTTCTTCATCTATGAAAACGGCTGTGTCTTGGGATGTAATTTCCGCAGGAATATCTGTTTCATCCTGTGCTTCAACAACTTGAGTATCCGTATCTGTTCTATCATAATCAATCTTTGATTCTTCTTCACGCAAAGATGTATGAGCGCATCCTCCTAAGAATACCAGAAGAACCGCCAGGCCTATCTTAACATTATTCAGCATATTGCGATTGATATTGAATATTTCTGTTATCTTCCTCATTGTCATCCTTCCTTTTTTAAGTTGCTACGCAACAGTACTAAAGGGTAAAGTCGCTTCAGCGCACACCTATGAGAGAAACTTTCATTCGAAAGTGCACTCATGAAAATTCCTCTCGTGCACTTTCGCAACTTTACCGTCCAGCAAAAAATATTTTTGTTAAACACTTGACATTTCTTAGCTGGACTTCTTTCCGAAAATAGCTTTATCACAAAAATGGAGGCTGTGCCGCTTCTTGTCATAATTAATATATATTTTTGTAAAAATTATTCTGCCATATACAGAATCAGGTTGACGCAGAACATGCTTTCCTCTGTGGTGACTGCCATTGCGCCATGATACTTCTCCACAATCTTCTTCACATTTTTCAACCCAATCCCATGCTGTTCCGTATCAGGCTTCGTCGTCTTTAAGACCGTATCCTTTCCCTGCTGTTTTTCACACAGAATACAAGAGGATTCAAAGCTGTTCTCAATTTTCACCTTTAGAATCCCTCTTTTTTGTGCAATATGAACACCCAGATATTTTTCTTCCGTCTTGGCCGCTGCCTCAATCGCATTTTCAAGGAGATTTCCCAACAGAACATTGATATCAAAAGAATGTCTGACTTTTTCCGGCAGCATCACTTTTATATCTGCGGTTTTCAGCTCCTTCTGAGCTTTTTGGAGCATAAAATTGAGTACGCTGTCAATTTCCAGATTTCCCGATGCAACGATCTCATTGGGATTTTGGAGAAATGCTTTCATCTCGTTGATGTACGCCTGTATCTCTGCCGCATCATGTTTATTTGCCAACAGCATTAATTCGTTGAGATGGTGCTTTATATCATGACGCAGGGCTTTTACCTTTTCTTCTCCCTGCAGAATGACATTCAGTTGGTTTGCGTATGCCTGCAGCTGCGTCTTCAGCATTTCCATCTCATATTGCTGCGAAATAGAATGCAGCAATAAATTATACAGATATAACATAAGAAAATTTACGACCAGCAGACCGATGCTCACAATGGTAAGCCCTATGCCTGTACAAGTTTCGGAATAAGCCAAAAGCCCAATGACTATAATACTGCATATGGGCATCAGAACCAGCGAAGCATGCTGGATAACCTCCGTATCTTTATGAATTGTGATTATTTTTTCTATGGCTAACTCACATATGAAAATCAGAAAAAACGATATGACAGCATAAATCTGATTATAGGCCCCTCCATCCTGGTAATTGATAAAAAGAGAGGTGGCTGCCACATCACAGCCGCAATTTACCAGATAAATCGTACCGGTTATAAACAGAGTTGTCTTGACAGACTTTGTGTGCAGCCATACGATTGCAGCAATCCCCATCAGATTGCAGATCATATTGATCCATATGGTATGAAATTCCCAGAACAGCACCGTATTTATAATATAAAAACAGCCGTAAATAATGTATTTTTTCTTTTTGTCTGCGTCTGTTCCCAAAAAGATCCCCACACATCTGCCAATCAGAAATATCCGAAAAAGATTCGTCAACGCACAAAGCATAAAATCAAGCATATCTATTCCTCCCTCAAAAGTCTGTCCCTCACAGATTTTCGATTTGCCGGACTGATTGTCAGTATGGTGCCATCTACCAATTCTACCATTTCATACGTGTATCGGAAAACATATTCTTTGTTTATGATATAAGATTGATGTATCACAATAAAATCCTCTGACAAACATTCCGCAACTTTTTTAAGCTTGCCATAAAATTCAAATACCGCTTTCACTGTTACAGCCTTTACCTTACGTCCTTTGCTTTCGAAATAAACAATATCGCCCATAAGAATATAATAGTAATCTTTTCCCTGCTGAAATTCAAACCGCTCATTTCTTTTTTTTGCAATTTTAAGGGCCATATCCATAACTTCATCGACCTGCTCCTTAAAGATTGGTTTGACCAGAAAATCCAAAGGCTGTGTCTTGAATAATTGCTGTGCATAGGATGCTTTTCCCGAAATATACACTATCTGCAAACCCATATTATCCAGCTGGTTTCTGATATAGGCGCCTACTTCAATGCCTGTCATTTTAAACAATTCTATATCCAGAAAAAGAATATCCAGATAACCGCCTGATACCAGATAGTCTCTCAGGCTTTCTCCTGTATACCAAACATTTGTATCAACCTGGATATTCTTTTCTTGCGCATATTGCAAAAGCATATTTTCAATGGATGTACAAATGTTCTCTCCATCATCACAAATTCCAATGTTATACATACTGCACCTCGTTATATGTTACTACATCTTTCACGGTTAAGATTTAATGCTGCGTGTGATTATATCGCCGGAAAACAGCAATGTCAAACGATATTGATATTTATAAGCTTTTACAGTCTGATTCAATTACACAAAAAAACTGCCGGGGAAATAAGATATTTCACTTACTTCCCGGCAGTTTTTC